>JAAYPO010000131.1 GCA_012519745.1 Clostridiaceae bacterium
TGACCGTCAACGCTGTTTATTCCACAAACAGTGTCGCCGGTCTTTGCTGAGTACTTAGAAATCGTCAGGGCTGATTGCGGTGATCATGTTTTATGATATAGAGGAGTCAGGGCCGGGCAGAGTGAAGAAAACGGAGGTTCAGTTACCTTCCTTGCTCTCGATCCAAATGTCGCCGGCGGACTGAGGCCGGCTCAGTCTTGTTGTCAGTGTTCAGAGAAACAGAAAGGCCGCAGAACTATAAATCCTGCGGCCAAATCTAAAATACGATCTTATCGATACGTGGTATTGACCATACTCCCATATGCTTTTCTAAATCAATCCTTAAGTCTCTTTTCAAGAGCATCAAGCTGTGCATACAGTTCCTTCGGCAGCTTTTCGCCGTATTTGGCGTAATGCTCCCTGATGGATGCAGCCTCCTTGAGCCACTCATCCTTATTGACCTTCAGAAGCTCAGCCATATCAGAGGGTGATACATCCAGACCGTCGGTGTCGATGGCATCTTCCGTCGGCATATATCCGATAGGAGTCTTGACAGCCTTTCCTTTTCCGGACACTCTTTCGATGACCCATTTCAGGACACGGCTGTTTTCACCAAAACCGGGCCACAGCCATTTTCCGTCGGCATCCTTACGGAACCAGTTGACGTAGAAGATCTTCGGAAGCTTGTCGGATGAAGTCTTTGTGCCTATATCGAGCCAGTGCTGCAGATAATCGCCTACATGATAGCCTATGAACGGCAGCATTGCGAAGGGATCGCGGCGGACCTGGCCTATATTGTCGGAGATTGCAGCAGCTGTTATTTCAGAGCCCATTATTGAACCCATGAAAACGCCATGGTTCCAGTCGAAGCTTTCATGGACCAGAGGTATAGTGCTGGGACGGCGGCCTCCGACGAGTATTGCCGAGATCGGCACTCCCTTTGGATCTTCCCACTCAGGCGCGATAACAGGGCACTGCTTTGCGGGAGCTGTAAAGCGTGCATTGGGATGAGCTGCCTTATCCTTTGAAGCCGGAGTCCAGTCATTGCCCTTCCAGTCGATTAAATGATCGGGGGCATCGATGCCTATACCTTCCCACCATACATCACCATCGTCGGTCAGCGCAACATTTGTGAATATAGTGTTCTTCTCGCAGCTATGCATAGCATTCGGGTTCGAATCCATGGATGTTCCGGGTGCAACGCCGAAGAAGCCTGCTTCCGGGTTGATGGCATAAAGACGTCCGTCTTCGCCGAACTTCATCCATGCGATATCATCGCCTATAGTTTCGACCTTCCAGCCCGGAATCGTCGGTATAAGCATTGCCAGGTTGGTCTTTCCGCAGGCACTTGGGAAAGCACCTGTTACGTAGTACTTTTCGCCCTCGGGATTTGTCAGGCGGAGGATGAGCATGTGCTCTGCCATCCAGCCCTCATCGCGAGCCTGTACGGAAGCGATACGAAGTGCGAAGCATTTCTTTCCAAGCAGTGCATTTCCGCCGTAACCGGATCCATATGACCAGATCGTCCTGTCTTCGGGGAAATGGCTGATGTATTTCTTTTCTATCGGAGCACATGGCCATGAGGAATCCTCTTGGCCCGGTTCCAAGGGAGCGCCTACCGAGTGCAGGCAGGGAACGAACTCACCGTCTCCCAGTACATCCAGGACTTCCTTGCCCATACGGGTCATAATACGCATATTTACAACAACATACGCACTGTCTGTGAGCTCTACACCGATCTTTGATATGGGAGATCCTATCGGTCCCATTGAAAACGGGATCACATACATCGTTCTGCCCTTCATGCAGCCCTTGTATAAACCCCTCATCGTGGTTTTCAGTTCTTCCGGATCGACCCAGTTATTAGTAGGGCCTGCATCCTCCTGCTTCTTTGAAGAAATAAAGGTCCTGTCCTCAACACGCGCGACATCTGACGGATCACTTCGGAAAAGATAGCTGCCGGGTCTTTTTTCAGGATCCAGCTGTGTTGCCATTCCATTGTCGACCATTTCCTGCAGCAGGCGGTTGTTTTCTTCCTCTGATCCATCACACCAGTAAATCTTTTCAGGCTGACACATATCAGCCATTTCTTTCACCCAATCAAGTAGCTTCTGATTTTTTGTCAAATTCAACTCTCCTTTCGGCCAGGTATATTAATAATATTATTACCTGTAATTTATTTTTCAGTTCGCGATACCTAATATGTACCCATTTTATCATATGTACATGGTTAATTTTTTCACTAATTATCTTAACACATAATAATGAAGTGTTCAATAAAAGATTATTCAAAAACACATATTCAGAGTTTTTATGTAACAGTCAAATACACGGCAGCAGACGGCGGTCGTGTACATTGGCTGAATATGCATAATAAGCTTCATTCCCTGCTTTTAACGCGCTGTGTGTCGGCGGAGGATTTTTATACAATTCCATATAATGTGCCTTAAATAGGGTGATAATGGCTGTTTGCAGGATATGCACATGGTATTGATGGAGATGTTAGGACGGCATTTTTTTGCAAGTTGATATCATGCATCTTGCAGAATCGATATATACACCTTCAGTCCGTGTGATTTTTCCTTTGTTAAAGACATATACATAGATTATATGAGACTATGGTTTGTGATTATGAATCAATTGTATATGTTGTTTGAGGAGGGGGTCATATGGTATATGCCGCATCAAAAAAATATCACAGGGACTTTATCATATTTTCGAATGAAGACAGCGGATATGAGGAAGGGAAAAGACCGTCAGGTCACTTGATGATAGAGGTTCGTGACAGAAAGGCAAAGCTTGCGGTGGTTATACAGAATCTCAGAAAGAGCAGCGGCAGATCCGGCTATGCTTTGTATTTGATGCGGACAGGGGAAGGCGGGGTGGAATATGTCAGAGCGGGTGAGTTCAGACACTCCGGCAGCAGAGCAGAGCTGGACCTGATATTTGACCAGGGATATATCGGTGGGACGATCTATACAATCGATGATTTTGACACATTTGCCGTTTTGGCAGAATCGGATAATGAGCCGGGGATCAATGTCGTATGCCCGCTGGCAGCTTACCGGAACGGCCGGACAGATTGGCGGAACGGTTTTCGCAAGGCTGTACGGAAAAAAGCCGTTGTTGAGGATGCAGGCTATTCCCAATCCAAACAAACAGCAAAGAATCTGCCGCAATTCGAGCCTTCTGAGCAGAAGGAGCCTGATACCCAGCAGTCTGAGCATATCGGGATGTGGGGCGCGACAGAAGCAAAAACGCAGCAGCCAGAGTCAATGAAGACAGCCGGCGACTTGGATATGAATGATCCTGAAACTGTTGCCGATGACGCAAATGCAACTGAGACCCAGTCAGAAACACCCTATAATGAGGAGCAATCTAATCAGAACATGTCTGATGTCGCTCCTCTGGATAATGTAGAACAGTCTAATCAGAACATGTCTGACGTCGAGCCCCTGGATAATGAGGAGCAATCTAATCAAGACGTATCTGATGTCAAGACTCAAAATAATGTGGAACAGTCCAATCAAAATGTGTCTGACGTCGAGCCTCTGACCGAACATGGAAAAGCTGACATAGAAAGCGATGCTCAAACAGCTAATAAAGCAGAAGACAAGCAGCAGGTACAGCAGCCTCCTGGGACAGAATACAAATATCCCGGAAATATGGGCAGCCTTAACACTGAATGCGTATATTTGAACGGCAATATCTGTGGAGCAGTTCTCAACAACAGGAATGCTGCCAGTCCATGCGGCTCTTGTAGCATAAACAGGCATGATGCATCCGGTCTGTCAGAAATCCAGGAGGAAGGGGATCTCAATGGACTGGAGGAGGAGCTCGATAAGAGCTTTGATACATGTGACCCGTTCCACAGCAGGAGAACCGATTACATATGGTGGAGGGTAACAAACCCTGTGAACCTGAACAATATGTTTTACCAGAACAACATAAGGTCACCCCTTATGTTTAACCCGGCTGTAATGATGGCTCACTACAAATACAAGCACCTGATCGTTGGTGTTTTCACGCATAAAAACGGGCAGAGATATATAATATGCGGAGTCCCGGGAATGTACATGGTGGATTCGAAACCCTTTGGTGATATGAGCAAATGGGTGCAGGCGGAAGGAAGCAGGCAGAGATATGGAGCATTCGGCTACTGGCTGATATACATAAATCCAAAGGACGGCAGGATCATCAGCTTCTGACTGCAAACAGCTGATGGCGAAAATGTGTCAGAGGAAGGTCTGTCGTCGATGTGATACTTCATTCAATACTATCTATATTGTACGTCAAATGCGCGACAATTTTTCTATGAACGATGCGTTATAGAAAATGATCGCGTTTTTTACTGCAACGATAAACTATTCTGCTGTCGGATACGTATACAGTATGAGATCAATTTACCATACCATTAAGATGGTTAATATGGTAAAATATACAGGAACGCCGATCGATCGGAGGTGATGTTCAATGCTGTACGTATTTATCGGTTGTCTTGCATTCGGAGTGTTTTATTCGCTTGCTTCATTCCTGTTAGGCGGTCATGGAGACCATGACGGCGGTGTTGACTCTGGCGCAGATATAGATGTGGGTCACGGCATAGATGTTGGTGCAGATATAGATGTGGGCCATGGCATAGATATTGGCGCAGATATAGATGTGGGACATGGCGTGGATATAGGTGCGGATATAGATGTGGGCCATGGCGCAGTCGAAGTTGATGCAGGTCATGACGGAGCTCATGCTGTATCCCATGGGGATGATGCGCACACACCTTCGCCCTTCAATCCATTGGTCATAGCCAGTGCCATAACAGCTTTCGGTGCGGCAGGACTCATATCCATGACAGGCTTTGGACTCAACAGTCTGATGAGCACTATAGTTGCGCTGGGGTTTTCGGGAGCGATAGGTGCGGCATTGTTCTTCGGCGTAGTGAAGTTTATGTATGGATCCCAGTCAAATTCGGTATTCTCACTGGATGATCTTATCGGCTTTGAAGCAGAGGTAATAACGCCTTTGCCCGAAAAAGGACTAGGCGAGATAGCATATATGGCCCATGGCATGAGATCTACCATTTCAGCCAGGTCAGTGGACGGCACAGAGATCCAAAGAGGCTCCAGGGTCATTATCAGGGAAATAACGGGAAACGCAGCAGTAGTACAACTAAAACTGACACTTGACGACATCGTTTTTGATAAAATCTCAGAAGACGGTAGGGGAAACCGGGAAGCAAAAGGGCCGGAAGATGAGGGAGAAAACACAGGAGGCGCAGGAGAGATCGAAGAAGCGGAGAATGGTAAACCACGCAGAAATGCTGGAAATATAAATTAAAAGGGGGATTTGCAATGGATTTGCTGGTACCAATAGTGGTCGCAATCATACTGGTCATTGTCATCTTCATACTTGTATCAGTTTTTGTAGGAAGATATGTCAAGGTCGGTCCGGATGAGGCGCTAATAGTTTCAGGCCGCAAGAAAAGGCTTGCTAACGGCCAGGTGGTAGGTTTTAGGATAGTTAAGGGCGGAGCCACATTCGTATGGCCCATACTTGAGATATCAAAAACCATATCGCTCAGAACAATGCCGCTGGATGTTAACTCCAGTGCATACACATCCCAGGGAGTACAGGTTACTGTCGACGGTATTGCACAGGTAAAGATCGACTCCACCCAGGAGGCAATAGCAACGGCTGCCGAGCAGTTCCTCAGCCTGAAGGAGGAAGAGATCAGAAGGATCGCCACCCAGACGCTGGAGGGACATCTTCGTTCCATAGTCGGCAACCTTACCGTTGAAGAGATCAACCAGAACAGGGACGCGTTTGCACAGAAGGTCCAGGAGCTTGCAGCAGGCGACCTTGCCAACATGGGACTGAAAATAATCTCATTCACCATCAGGGAGATCGCTGACAAGAACGGATATCTGGAAAGCCTTGGAAAGGCCCAGATAGCAAGAGTTCAGAGAGATGCCGTCATCGGTCAGGCTGAAGCAAAGAGAGATGCCGACATAAAGAGCGCTGAAGCCATGCAGGCAGGGCAGACAGCCAGATACCTTGCCGAAACAAAGGTCGCTGAGGCCAACAGGGACAAGGAAATGAAGATGGCTGATTATCAGGCATCTATCAATGAGAGAAAGGCCGAATCAGACCTTGCATACGACAAGAAGAGATATGTCATCGAGCAGGATGTCCAGAAGGAAGCCATGCAGGTCGAGATCATAAAGAAACAAAAGGAGATCGAGCTGCAGGAGCAGGAAGCTCTCAGAAAAGAGAAGGAACTGGACGCTTTGATCAGAAAGCCTGCGGATGCCGAAAAATACAGGACAGAGATCGAATCCGAAGCCGACAGGATCAGAAAGTCAAAGGAAGCGGAAGGCCAATCCTATGCAATCAAGGCGGAGGGTGCTGCAAAGGCCGAGGCCATCAGATTGGCAGGACTTGCCGATGCGGACATAATAAAGGCCAGAGGTGAAGCTGAAGCCGAGATCATAAGGGCGAAGGGCCAGGCTGAAGCCGAAGCACTTGCCAAGAAGGCTGAAGCCTACAAGCAGTTCAACGATGCAGCTATTGCACAGATGGTGATCGAAAAGCTGCCGGATATCGCATCTGCCATAGCACAGCCTCTGTCAAAGACCGAAAAGATAGTCATGATCGGCGATTCCGGAGCATCAAAGATAACAAAGGATATCACCAGTATCATGGCTCAGCTGCCTGAGACAGTGAAGGGACTTACCGGTGTAGATATAACAGGTATACTTAAAAACTACGCCGGCCGTACCGAAACAGCATCACAGGAAGCAAATGAGCAGTAAATAGTCAAAAAACATTAAAACATATTCTTTTTTGGCGAAATATAGTATAATGTAAGGAGACGTTTCCGGAATCATTGATTTCGGGAACAGTCTCCTTAAAAAATGTCTGTATGAAGTGGAATAAATAGTACAAAACTGTATCCGGATAAAGCTGAAAGGATGCTGATCATATTGACTGCCAAAAACAAAGTCGAATTGAGGATCGCCGGCAAGGACTATACTGTTGTTGGAACAGAGCCGGTAGAGTATATACATAGAGTAGGACTCTATGTGGACAAGAAAATGACAGATATAATGAGGCATAGCAACAAGTTGAGCACCTCTATGGCTGCTGTTCTGACGGCGATCAATATCAGCGATGATTTTTTCAAGTGCTATGAATCCGAGCAGAGCTTGAAAAAGGAACTAAAAAAGGCAGCGGAGCAGCTGGAAAAGCTAAAGGAAGAGAACAAGGCTCTCAGGCAGGAGAATTTATCGCTTACCAATCAGAATGACAATTTTAAGCTGGAATTGGCAAAGAAGGAAACAGAAATAAGAGAAGTGAGGATTTCACTGGACAAGGCTGAACGTGCCAGAGATTAAGAATGATCGTAAGGATACATATACCAGTACGGATGCGTTATAATCAAACTGTATTCATCCGCCGCTTTGCAAAGGGGTTCCCCGGCAGAGCGTTTTTTATATCCGGCAGTGATTTGCCGACTATTGGATGGCAGCGGGAGTAAGATGCAAAGCCAATGGATAAATAAATTATTTGAAGTACAGTATATACTAAGCTCAGAGCAATAATATACCGGTCTAAAGGTGTAGTATGCTGACAGAAAAGGGAGTTAATATGAAGAAAAGAATCGAACTGCTGGCTCCGGCTGGGAACCGGGAAGCGCTGCATGCAGCCGTAGAAAACGGCGCGGATGCTGTTTACCTTGGTGGAAAGCTGTTTAATGCGAGACAGCAGGCAGATAATTTTGATATGGAAATGCTGCGGGAAGAGCTGCGTTATGCTCACGCAAGAGACGTCAGCATTTATCTGACTCTCAACACTTTGCTGAGAGATGATGAAATCCAGCAGGCTTTGGCATACGCCGAAGAAGCCTGCGATGCCGGTATAGACGGCATCATCGTCCAGGATATCGGCCTTGCGGGAGCCTTGCAGGCCAGTCTGCCCGGATTGCCGCTCCATGGCAGTACGCAAATGACGGTATATGATCTGGAAGGAGCCCTGGCCCTGGAGGAAATGGGATTTCAAAGAGTTGTGACAGCCAGGGAGCTGACGCTGGAGCAGGCAGCGGCGATTGCCCGCAACACAAGGCTGGAGGTCGAGATATTCGTACATGGAGCCCTGTGCGTATGCTATTCAGGCCAGTGCCTGATGAGCAGCCTGATCGGCGGCAGAAGCGGCAACAGGGGAAAGTGTGCGCAGCCCTGCAGACTGCCCTACAGGCTGGTCGGAAGGGACAGCCGGGACAAGAATGCAAGGCAGCCAGGCTATCTGCTCAGCCCAAAGGATATGTGTGCACTTGATCATCTGGGTGAGATCGCCGCTGCAGGCATCAGATCCCTTAAGATAGAAGGCAGGATGAAGAGCCCGGAATATGTGGCTACTGTTGTGAGGATATACAGAAAATATCTGGACATAGTATTGGAGCAAATGGATAAAGGCATGGGTACCATGCTTGAGGTGGATGAGAGGGACAGGCATGACCTGCTGCAGATATTCAACAGGGGAGGATTCTCCTCCGGCTATCTGATGGGAAAAAGCGGCTCCGATATGATGACTTATGATAAGCCAAACAACAGCGGTGTTTTCATAGGGGTTGCAGAAGCATATGACAGCAGGCAGCAAACTGTCAGATTAAAGCTCGGGGACAGTTTATCGGTGGGGGATGGTGTAGAGATCTGGACCGGCGGATCAGACAGTCCGGGTGGCACAGTCAGCATTATCAGGACCGGCGGAAAAAGTGCAGGGACTGCACAAAAAGGCGAATACGCCGAAATTGGATATTTCAAAGGAAGTATAAGACCCGGCAGGAAGCTGTATAAAACAACTGATGTGGGGCTCAACAGGGCAGCCCGGGAATCATTTACAGGCAAGAATAATAAGCGGATTTTTATAAAGGGGACAGTCCTTTTTAAAGAGGGCCAGGTGCTGACACTCGTTGTTGACGATGGCAACGGGCACATAGTGAGTGCTGAGGGGACAGTTCTGCCACAAGCCGCTGTCAGCAGGCCGCTGACGGAGGAGCGGCTGAGGGAGCAAGTCGGCAAAACCGGATCGACGCCGTTTTTGTTCTCTGAACTGACAATTGATATGGACGATGGCTTGGTAATTCCCATAAGTGAAATAAATGATGTCAGAAGAAGGGCATTGGAATCGCTGTACAATGAAAGGGCAGACAGGTATGCCGACAGGCGTTGCAAAGGAGCCGGCTCAGCTGAAAGGACTATTTTAAACGATAGAGCCCGCACAAGTCCTGTCAATACTATGGCCTCCGCATCAGACTGCCCGCAGATATCACTTTATTTCTACAGATGGGACAAGGATATGGATCTGTCGAGCCTTGGCGCCGACAGGGTGTATCTGCCGATATCGGCTGACGGCAGGCAGGGGTGCTCAGAGGCAGTCAAAGCCGCCAGAAGTTCAGGTGTGGAAGTGTTTTTTTGGCTGCCTTCGATAACGTCGGGAAATTATGAAAAGGTAATTGATGGGTTTCTCCAAAATCATATCAAAGAGGCAGGTGCATCTGAAAAGAGAATATGGGACAATGGACCGGAGCATGGCATCGATGGTATCCTTGCTGCTAATATTGGCTCTGTGCACAAGCTGAGAGGAATCCCGGGGCTGAGATTGGCGGGAGATATACCGCTCAACCTGTTCAATGCACGATCGGTTTTTGAGGCAGCCGCATATGGGATAGAAAGCGCTGCAATATCCGTTGAGCTTACAGCTCAGCAGATATTTGAAATGCTGAAGGAATTGAACAGTATTTCCGATATATTTCCCGGGTCGGGACAAAACAGATGTCGTCAGCCTGAAGTGGAAGCAGCTGTGTATGGCAGACTGCCGTTGATGACCAGCGAATACTGTCCTGTCGGGAGCGTAGAAGGAGGCTTTGGAGCATCCTCAAAATGCAGCGGCTGCTGCAGCAAGGCCAGCTATGTGCTTGAGGACAAGCTTGGTATGGGATTTCCGGTTCTATGCGACAATATCGACTGCAGGAGCACTATAATCAATTCAAAGGTGCTGTTTGTGCCTGACAGTATGAGCAGGCTGCTCAAGGCAGGCATTAGTATATTCAGGTTCTACATATGGGACGAGGACCCTGATACGATAAGGGATCTAGTCGGCCTTTACAGGGTATCGGCATCAGGAAGCGCAGGTGAAACGGCGGCCTATAGCAGGCTTGTGGACCGTATCAAAGCCACAGGCTTTACAAAGGGGCATTATTACAGGGGAGTATAACGATGGGGGACAGTCCCTGCTTTTGCGGGACAAGATAAGTAGGGGGACAGTCCTTCGTAGTTCATTGTGGGGGGACAGTCCCTGCTTTTGCGGGACAGGAAAAATAGAGGGGGACAGGCCTTGTTTTGATATCGGCAGAACTGTCCCCGAAGGAGGAAAGTATGGCGGATGTTTATATCAATGTAACGGGAGGGGGCAGACTGCCCCAATATGCATCGAAGCATGCGGCGGGCTGCGATTTGTTTGCGACGAGGGATATGGCCATAAGGCCGGGTGAAACGAAAATAATGCCCCTGGATTTTACAATGGCAATAGATACTGATATGGAAGCGCAGATAAGGCCGAGAAGCGGGCTGTCGCTCAAAACTCAGCTGAGGATACCAAACGGGCCGGGTACCATAGACAGTGATTACCGCGACACAGTCGGAGTGCTGCTGCAGAATACGTATAATATAGCAAACCTTCCCTATCAAATAGCTGCGGAGCCAAAGGTGCTGGAGGATCTGCGCAAAAACTACAGGGAGGTCAGCTTGGACGTGTATCTGACACAGTACTGTGGTGTGCCGCAGAATGAAGCATCAGCGCTGAATATCACATCCTCAAAGATATATATCGATGAGCTTGGAAATCCATACGGGACTATATACATAAAAAAAGGCGAAAGAATTGCGCAAATGGTATTCTGCAAATTTGAGAGGGCCAATTTCATAGAACACCCGGATCCACGCGAAATAGGAGAGGACAGAGGCGGGGGGTTCGGCCATACAGGCAGCAGATGAGTGCCGGAGAGGTAACAGATATGCCGTTTATCTGCGATCCAGAATATACGGAGGCCTTAAGGAGGCTTATTGAGGCAATGCCAGGTGCCGCCTGCTCATATGAGCAGGCAGACCCGGAGCTTTTGGCCGGGCTGCATGAAAAAAATATGAGCATGCGAAAAAAAAAGAGCACCGGGGCTTTTTATACACCGCCGGAAATAGTCCGGTTCATGTGCAGGGAGAGCCTTGCGAGTCATATATCCAATTGTACAGGGATCCAATTGGATATAGTGGCTGCATTTATCAATGAAGGCTCCCCAGATGCAGCGTCCAATATATCAGTTTACAAAGACATATATGAAAGTATCGACAGCGTGGACAGAGCACTGGCCAGAGTAAGGATATTCGACCCTTCAGTAGGCTGCGGCGCCTTTGTGCTGGGTATGCTGGACGAGATCATCAGACTGCGGAGAAGTCTGACTCCTTTTATTATCCACAGGGGGCAAGCGGCGGATGGAGCTGCGGATAGAACCACAGCGCAGCTATTACTTTATGCAGTCCGAAACAGCATTTTTGCTGCTGATATAGACTCGATATCAGTGGCAATAACTGCACTCAGGCTTTGGAGCAGGATCGTTTCCGCGTTGAATCATGAAAGTCTGCGTGAAGGTGTGAACTGTGTGACGAGCGCTCAAAAGGACAGCGAAGGCAAAATGCTAAGCTATGGCAGCTTTATACACAATGTGATACATGCCGACAGTATATTTGGGTATAATGGCGGTGGCTTTGATATCGTTATTGGAAACCCTCCTTATGTATCAGCTGTTGAAGGTGCAAAAAAAAGCAAAAGCAGCAGACTGGCCCTGAGAGAAAAATTTCCCTTGTTGTCCGGTGCCTTTGACCTCTATACAGCCTTTTTACTTGACGGGATATTGAAAACAAATGAAAACGGTGTATTCTGCTGGATCATACCAAACAAATTCCTGGTATCACAATATGCTGCTCCTGTGCTGGAGCATCTGAAGGAAAACGGCCTGAGGCGAAGTATAAGCATATCGGACACAGGAGCTTTCGCGAAGGTTGGAGTCTATCCCATCATTATCACCGGAAATAAATGCGGCGCAGGTAATAACGCGGTAAAGCCGGATTTTGAAGAATACAGAGCGGACAGCTTGAATGATCTGACAAAGCGAAATATCTATCCCAGGATCAAACCCGGGGAGTATGATACTTTTGCTGACCACAATATCAAAATAGCGTCGGGAGCTGCCGGCTTTCAGGCAAGGAGCCTGACACAGTACATTTTTGACAGCCCGGAGCTTGCGGCAGATGAGGTCGGAGCTATACCGTTTGTGGTGAGCGGCTGTATCGGGAGATATTCCATAAGACATGAAAAGGTCAGGTACATGGGAGTCACATATGAAAAGGCATACATAAAAAAAGGCAGGGATATTGCAGACAGCAAGTGGCGCCTTTGGCAAAATGACAAGATCTGCATTGCAGGCCTGACAAAAGAGATCCAGGCGTATTACAGCTGCTGTCCTCTTGCTCTTGGTGTGGGCACATATGCGATATATGAATTCGGGGACTTTGACCCGTTGTTTTTGTTGGGTGTGCTCAACAGCAGCTTCATGTCACAGTATGTGAGTGACAAATTCCATGAGAGGCACCTGTCAGGCAAATACCTCGCCATAAGCAAATCCATGCTGGAACAGCTGCCGATCGTAAAGACAGACAAGGAAACACAAAGACTCATCGCTAGCTGCGCCGCCAGACTGCTTGAGCTGCCGCCTGATGACCCGGAGGCGGAGCGGCTGTCGTGTGATATCGATGAAATAGTCGGAGAAATGTATGACCAGCCTCCGCAAGCGGCACCGCCGCTTTGAGATAGCGGAGCTACAGCCAGCGTTTATACCTGTTGTAGCTTTTATCGGCATATTTTCTGGCATCTGTCGGAATCGAAGTGATCTTCTCCAGCATTTCCTTATCAGAAACCTTCTTGAAGGCAGTCGCCATCAGCTGCTGAAGACTGTTCCCGTCGTCAGGAAAGGTCACATAGACCGGATATACACGTTGGCTTATATCGATGCTGAGTCTCTTGAACTCCGGGTCCAAAAGCTTTACGATTTTTTCGCAGACCAGACGGGCGCCAATTTCATCGGTGCCTGGCAGAACAATGATTATGTCGCGGTTTCCATTCATCACTATAGTATCGGTCAAACGAAGGGCTTCTCTTGATTTTGCCGCAGCGATGGAAAAAACCGATTTTCTCATATCTTCCGATACAGACTGCCCAATCTCAGGCCCCCTATCCATCTGCAATGTAGTTATCAACACCAAGGATAAAGGTGAACTCGTGCGCTGAGCAAACATTATCTCACGTTCCATGTATGAGTCAAAGGACATGTTTATATCGCTGATGTGTGCCGTGTCATAATAAAACACCGTATCTGTCCGAACAATGCTCCTGATCGACGCTTCAAGCCTTTTCACATTGTATGGCCTCACTATATAATCTCTTGCAGAGTACTTCAGCACCTCTTCTCTGAGCCCCAGGCTGTCTGAATTTGAAATAACGATAACAGGGACGCTCTTGCTTTGCGAGCTGCTTATTTTACTAAGAACCCCAAGCCCGTCGATCTCAGTGGGGAACATGAGGTCCATTATTATCAGCCTAAGGTCCTTTATATCAAGATCCAGCAGTCTGAACTGACTGACGTCACCGACATCGATGACTTCAAAGCGGCCTGCCGTACTCAGTATCTGGCGGATTTTCTGGCGTTCGTACGCCGAATATTCCAGTAATAACACCTTGCCGTCCATGGCATTTACACCTCATCCATAAATAATATACGCATACTATTTTATCGACATACCGTACTCATTAGTTTATAATTAGACATAAAATCATATACCATTTCAGCTACAGGAGTGAACAATGAAGGGATCGGTCTTATCCAAAATCAGGTTCTGGATCAGTGATCTGTTTGAGACCAGAAAGGATATCGTTGCAGCATTATCGGTACTGTTTTTCATATTGACAGCTATACTGAAGATTGCTGTGTTCAACCATATGCTTGTTCCCAATGCTGATAAATGGATGTTCAGGTACAAGGTCCTGATCACAGGATTGATCGTATTGATGACATACCCCATTCTGTTCCGCTTTAGGAAGCGCACACTGTTAATCGTATTTTATATAGCACAGGTCCTATATATTGTGATAAACATGTCCTATTACCTATATTTCCACAACTATCTGCACGTTGAGCAGTTCATATCAAACTTCTTCGAGGGCGCTACCGCTGTGCTGAATGCATCATCTCCAAATAATCCGGTGCTGTTGACTGCTGTGGCAGACCTTCCCTTTTTTATCAGCCTTTTAGTACTCTACCCGAGAGTCAACAGGCTAAGGATCAAGCTCAAAGTCCCCGCAGCGGCTGTGATCATCCTGTCGCTGTTGATAACAGCTATTGCCCAGTACGGGCACTATAAGGACAATGTCTTTATAACCCATATAGCAAACAGCCTGCGCTATGGCGAATCATTCATCGTCCAGCGTTATGGTACGCTGGCAAACAGTATAGTCAGTATATCCAAGATAGGAAATGAGCAGCAGCTGATAGAGAGCTTTCGTTATGGGCCGGAGCGTACTAATGAGAAAACAGAGTCGAACAATCCTGACATATTTATAGTACAGGTGGAATCCCTGGAATCTGAGATCATCAATAAAAAGCATAACGGAAGCTATATTATGCCCTTTATGAACTCGCTGACGCGTGAGAGTGTATATTATCCATACATGGTAAGCTACCATTTCTACGGGGGCACCTCTGACTGCGAATTTTCTGCCATCAATACGGTGGAACCTCTGACATACTATACATCTATCAAGCTGATATCATATGACTACCCGAACTCCTTTGTAAAGCAGCTGAAAAACGGGCCTTACAAGGCGTATGCATTCCACGGGAACATCGGCAGATATTATAACAGAGACATTGCTTTCAAAAGCTTTGGGTTTGACGAATTTTTTGATATTGCCGGTATGGACATGAAGGATGTTGGATGGGGAGCCCCTGATGATCAGGTTTTGGACTTTTCACTCAATGTGCTAAAGGATGCCGGAGCACCTGTGCTTTCATATGTGATAACCATGTCGAGCCATGGACCCTTCACAAATGTATCATATTATTACGACGATCCGGCCTTCAGCAGCATAGAGGACAAAAAGCTCAGAGGCTGCTACAACTCCATGGCGTATGTTGACCGTACGCTTAAGGAATATGTGACGAAAATACGGGAAAACTACGACAATGCATATATAATCATATACGGCGACCATACTCCCCAGATCGGAAATGAGGCCTACAAGGAAGCGTTCACGATCATTGGTGACTACAGATATGAATTTGTGCCCCTTTTCATTATTACTCCCGACGGAAAGAAATACAGGGAGGGCAAGCAGGCGGCATCACTTATTGATGTGGCACCTACTGTCCTGAATATATCAGGTGTAGAGTACAGTATAAGGACCGATGGAAAGGACCTCCTCGATTTTGATGAAAAGGCGGGGACGATCCCCTTTAGAGGACTTGAGTGGGACAGGGCGGAATTGCTCGGGCGGATTACAGAGGCACTGGAAACAGAATGATGGAGAGAAGCGACAAATTACACATGTAAATCATAAAAAAATTACTAATTAAGCAGCTGATTAAGTTGAATAAAATGTTCATTTAGGGTATCATAATAGTATAATAACGGCATTGTCTTTGTATGCACAAAGCCAACCGGTCGAAAGGAAGGGACCTTTATATGTTAGTCAGAAACTGCGCAGGGGGCATAGTCTTCTGCGGGAGCAAGGTGTTTCTCCTTAGGAATGAAAAGGATGAGTGGGTTTTCCCCAAGGGAGTCATCCGAAGCGGCGAACTTCCGAATGAAGTAGCTCTAAAGAGAGTGAAGGACGAAGGAGACATAGCTGCAGAAATCATATCACCAGCAGGTCACACCAATTATGAGTTCTTTTCTGTAACACGTCAGAAACCGGTATGCAACAAGATAATATGGTACATCATGAAATCAAACAATCTCTATTTTAAAGTCAATGACAATGAAAAATTCCTGGATGCGGGGTATTTTGAGATCGAAGAAGCCATGAAGCTGGTTACTTATAGTCAGGATAAGGCTCTTTTAAACCTGTCCTATAGAAAATACAAGGAAATAACCTCGGTAGCCGTTTAGATATCAGGTCAGTATGTAAAGCAGTATCAGGGCAGCAATAGCGTAACCAACAGTAAATATTGTTGCGGAATAATATTTAAATAGTAAAATAGATGGTAGCAGACACCTGCTGCCATTTGTTTTTATGGAGCAGGTTCTCCGCCTCTGCGGGGCATTGCCCGCATTGGCAGGAGTGTATCAGGGATGGATTGCGGGGACTTATATGAGAAAAGAGTATTTGACTGTATCAGGAGAGGCTGTGGCAGAAACAGAGGAGAAGAAATCCCGTTTCATTGCCACAGTCAGGCCCGTCGCTTCGGAAGAAGAGGCTCAGGCCTTCATAAGCGGTCTTAAGGCAAAATACTGGAATGCGACCCACAATGTATATGCATACTACATATGCGCAGATAATGTTCTGCAAAAGTTCAGCGACGATGGCGAACCATCGGGAACCGCCGGGCTGCCGGTGCTTGAAGCTATTAAGAGGCTGGATGTACAGGATTGCGCGGTGGTTGTCACCAGATATTTTGGAGGTACACTGCTGGGTGCATCAGGCCTTGTCCGCGCATACGGAAAATGCGCCGGGCTGGGGATAGAAGCGGCCGGCATTGTAAGAAAGCAGCTTTGTGCCCAGGCAGATATACTGATCGACTACTCCTTGCTTGGAAAGCTGCAGGCTGTTGCAGCCGCGCAGGGATATGTGATCAGAGACACTGTTTATACAGAGGACGTCAATATGCACATTTATGTGCCGGTGGATGAAATCGAAGTATTCACTGCTGTTGTCACAGAGGCATCAAATGGAAGGGCATTGATTTCTTTTGGGGAAAAGGTTTATGTGACAAAGGATGCGGGGAAATGATATTGATGTATCAAATGGTGGAATGAATATAGTATCGAACAAGAAATGGGATAGGTGATGAATATGCCTGAGGGAATAATGCTTAAGAAAAAGATGCTTAAGAAAACGATATGGGCTGTAGCAGGAGCAAATGAGGATCCCGGAAAATTCGGCAATAGAATATACAAGAAGCTGCGCTCAAGAGGCTACACTGCTTATCCCGTAAACCCCAAATATGAGAGCATTGAGGGCAATCAGTGCTACAAGGATCTCAGCTCGCTGCCTCAAAAGCCCGAAGTGATCGATATGGTGGTATCGCCAAAGAGAGGCAGGCCCATCCTGGAGGAAGCCGCAAGACTTGGTGTGGAATATGTCTGGTTCCAGCCAGGTACATATGATGATGAACTGCTTGAGTTTACAAAGGCCAAAGGATTGAAATATGTGCTGGCCTGCGTGCTCGTAGAGCTCGGCTGAGGCTTATTTTGACGGATACCCATCAGGCCATCGGTACAAGCGGGCTGATCATGTGGTAATGGAATAGGTGCTTGAAAATTCCACTTTGGCGGCCTCATCTGCTTCACGACGCAAATCACTGCAGCTTCTGCGTTCGCCGATACCGTCAGCAGTGACCAGAGGGAGATCGATTATGAATTCGCTCCCCTTATCTACTTTACTGATCAATTTTATATTTCCATGATGAAGCTCAACGAAGGTTTTCACCAGTGACAGGCCAATACCGGAGCCCTGGTTTTCAAGCTGATGGCAACGCCCCGACTGTTTGTACCGATCAAATATTTCATGCTGCATGCTTGCAGGTATACCGGCCCCTGTGTCTTTGACCGAGATATACGCCCTGCCGTCCGATTCGCAGACCGATACAGTCACGGCATCTCCCGGCTTAGAAAACTTGATAGCATTTGACAGCAAATTCAGCATTATACGTTCTGTCTTCTCTATGTCCAAAGCAATATCGATTGGTTTCGAGGACTTGAGGCAGCGAAGCTCCAGCTGCTTTTTCTCCGCGAATGGCCTGACAGACTGTACTATTTCATCAATAAGAGCATTCAGCTCGCAATTGACGGGTTTCAACGTCAGATAACCAGACTCTGACCGGGCCAGGTCCAGTAGATTGTTTGTCAGCCTGAGAAGTCTGTAGCAATTGTATTTTATCGTGTGGAGATTCCTGGCTGACCGTTCGTTTCGGGACTGCTCGCTGTGGTCCTTTTCCATAAGCTGTACTGCTCCGAGAATAACACTCAGCGGCGTTCTAAGCTCATGGGTCATGTTTGAGAAGAACTCTCCCATCCTATCACTTGCTTCTATAGCTTCATCCAGCCTGCGGGCAAGCTTGTGCCCATAGTGAAGCGACTTCACCAGCAGTATGGCCATGATGACCAATACGACAGAGAGTATGGCTATTGCCAGTAAAACTATAGTGTTTGCGCCGATATCCACTCA
>JAAYPO010000132.1 GCA_012519745.1 Clostridiaceae bacterium
CATTACATACAGGATATATCGTATGCTTGCTTTCTGTTATTGTTTTTTCCCACTGCTCATCGCTCTCTTCAAGCCACAGCAGAGAAACCTCTGTCCTGTGTGTCATGATCTCTTTTGCGGTTTTGTCATCGAACTCAAAAACATTCTGGATCATTGCCTTCTCTTCAGGATCTATCGCGCCCTTTTCACTGCCTTCATCCACCATCATCCGGATCTCCTCTTCGGTTATCTCATCGTCCGCGGCATGGGGGTCTATACCAAAGAGACGGAGCATTCCGTCGGTTGATATGGTCAGCAGCCACACCAGCGGGGCAAATACCTTCGAGATGAAATGAACCAGACCTGATATGGCAAGTGCCAGCCTTTCGGCATTTTTCATGGCGATACGCTTTGGAACCAGTTCACCCAGCACCAGAGTGAAGTATGACAGTATCAGAGTGATGAATATGACCGAAATAGTGTCTAAAGTTCTCTCGGGTATACCTATGCCAAGCCTCAGCAGCCACATTACCAGCCTGTCCGAAAAATTGTCGGCGGCAAAGGCACTTCCCAGAAATCCGGCAAAGGTTATCCCGACCTGTATCGTCGCCAGGAATCGTGCCGGCTGGCTGGTGAGGCCCGAGAGCCTTATTGCACGCTTGTCTCCTGCTGCGGTCAGCTTTGCCAGCTTTGCGTCGTTCATTGAGATCACCGCTATCTCAGCACATGCAAAAACTGCATTCACAAGTATCAGGACAAGCTGCAGCATCAGCTGCCAGAATAATGAACCTTCAGACAAACCCGATAACCTCCCGAAACTGCGATAATAAAAGTCAAAGCCGTGTCACGGCCAGATGTTTCCCGGATACACACCGTAGACCTGTACTACCTCCAGCTCCGGGCTGTTTGCTATATCCTTGGGTGTCACGATGATGCCTCCGTCGGAATCCAGATCATAACCATAATAGCTGCAGGCCTGCCAGACCAGATGAGAGCAGTGGGTCCCTTTGACCTTGTCCCTGCCTGCAGGCCTGGGACCAAAAACACCTGCAGTCAGGTCATATGGTATGTCTAGAAGCAGTTCCTGTGCCGTGCAGGCTATTTCCTCCATTTCTTCATATGTACTGTTTTTCAGCCTGAGCAGTATAAAATTGGGGTAGTTGGTCCACTTGCTTATGTCCTGTATAGAGGAATTGGATCCCAGCACTACCGATTCAAGTGTCCTGCCATTGGTGGAATCGACCACCAACGCCGAATGCCCGTTCCTCCAGCCATAGGTATGGGAGGATTTTGTCACAAGGATGTATCCCTCATGAAGAGGAGCCATTTCCGTACCGGCAATATACCTGCCATTTTCATCAATAATTGACTCTTCCCTCGATATGGGGCTGTTTCTTTCACAAACATATTGCACCTTTCTAAAAAAGTGGTCCTGAAACAGCAATATACGCCGGGCCCAGTCGTCCCCGCTGCTGCGGATCTCATCCACTGCCGGTCTGCCAAGGCCGGTCTGGTAAAAAAGTGTGATGTAATCATCCTCGGAAAGCTGCTCCTTTGACAATATATGCCTGATGTCAAGCCTTGGATAATCGGGATATACATGCGCATCCGCCTCGATGGCTGCCATTGAGATCCTCAGTGCAGCTGCTGTTGAGACTATGAAAGCAGCTAATGCTATGCAAATGATCACAACTCTTTTTTTCACTTTCCCTCGTTATACTGTACGGCTTGTCTGCCGCCCTTTGCGATATTTTTTCTGACCGATGCTGATCTGATGAGCAACTCAAGCTTATAATACAAATATCTCATCCTGGCTGCCGGAAGATACAGCTTTTGCAGCATCAATACAGCATTTACTGTCAGGGATGACCTTTCTGTGCCGTTAAAGTACCTTGAAAGCAGCAGACCGGTCCTGAACTGACTGAGGTAAATCAGAGAATACCAGTAATTTATCATCCTGTTGCTGCTTTTCACTCCCCAGTAGCTTTTGTATATGTCACCGATACGGCCGGTCCGGTCAGGGTCCGGGACATCCATGATGCCTATGTCCCTTTTTACTGCCATAGCCGTTATGTCTGCTCCGGGGAAAAAATTCAGGCCATGGAGCTGTAGCTCAAAAGGCTTTTCGAGACATGTGCAGAGCTTGTATGTCTGGGCGATATCATCCTCGCTCTCAAAGGGATGTCGGAGTATAAAGTCATATACTATCTGGGGCACCTTGTTTGCATGCAGTATTTTTGCGGCCTCCAGTATGTCCTCCTGAGTCTCGCTTCGATGGAAAATATCCTTTCTGATGCGGGGCGAACCGCTTTGTATGCCCATAACTACTTTGTAAAGGCCGGCATCCACCAGCCTTGATATGGTGCTGCCTTTTATCCTGAGAGGGTGGGCCCAGATCTCAAAGGGCAGCCCTATCCGCGCCTTATACTGGCTTGCGAAAGCTGCTGTCCATGAGCTGTCGTCAGGAAATATCTCATCCCAGAAGTGTATCACCTTTATTGACCTGTTATTTGCCAACGCTTCTTCAAGCTCACCGATCACACTTGCCACGCTTCGAAAGCGCAGGTACTTTCCGCAGCCTGCGTACATCCTCTTCAGGTTGATGGAGCAGCAGTAAGAGCACATGAATGGGCAGCCTCTCGATGCTGAAAGCTCATAACTGACAGAGTCCGCCATAGGATCTCCCAACCCGATGCGGCCGCCTTCTATGTAGAATTTATTGTCGGAGCGGGATATAGGGTACTCCAGCTTGTCCAGATCCTGGCACAGCGGTCTCAAATCGTTGATCACGATTTTGCTGCCGCCGGTCTGGAGCGGCTGCTTAAATGCAAGATTTTTGATACCGGTGAAGTCCTTTCCCTCAAGTACCGCAGATGACAATTCAACTATTGCCTCCTCGCATTCCCCCCTCAGTACAAAATCGGCATGCTCAAGGCATGATCCCGGAAACATCGAGGCATATACACCGCCCCATACAACAGGTATACTAAATTCTTCCTTTAAAAACGAATTTACTGTCACGACTGAATCAAGGTACAGTGAGGACATGACGCTCAGTCCTATCAGTCCGGGCTTTAGCCTGCGGACCAGTCCCTTTAACAGCAGCAGCTCTTCAGGCCTTACAGGCTCCGGCCTCCTGCTGTTGAAGTTTTTCAGGAAGAGAACATACACCCTAAAGCCCGATTTTATCAGTGATCCTTCCAGATATCTAACGCCCAAAGCCTTCTTGTTGTAGAATGCGATCAGCAGTAAGGGATCTCTTTCCATCCGGTTACCTCCGTTTGTTGTTGCTAATGACCTTGTATCACCGCCTGGATTGTTCCATCCGAAAATTATATTTTCCATTATTTATAAAAACATACATTCCGGCTCACAGGCAAGGCCGGCGGCGGCTTCCATGGATTTTCGGCCGAACCTGTCCTGTACCGCTTTCATGGGTTTTGAGCTGTAAAGTCATTTTTATTGAAATTTGATAATAAAGCCGAATCATTATATAATAGGAATAAGACAAATTTTCGACAAAATTTGATAAATACTCACGAAAGGTCAGGGTACATAACTATGTTCAGGCTCAACAACATCAAGCTGAGTATTAAAATGCTCATCCCTTTTATTGTTTCGATTCTTGCCTTATCCGCCATAGCCCTTGTGTCGACCAGAAATTCATCAGAGATAAATGAAAGGCTGGTGGAGAACCTTTATAATGAGGTTTATCAATGTACTCAAAATCTTTTGAACGCAGACAGAGATTTTTATCAAGCGCAGGCTGCACTCAATGACATGATTTCAGCTGCATCCCAGCAGGATAGGGATAAGGCCGCAGCAGATTTCGATGAGAATTCCAAACAGGTCAATGATAGAGTCAGCGAAGCCAAAACTATCATCAATAATGCGGGTGACAAGATGGCCGGATACAAGCATAAGGACTCAGGGCTGTCATTGGATCAGCTTTTCCGTCAGTTCGAAAAGGACTATATCGTTTGGAAGGGGCTTGCTGCACAGGATAGTCTGAAGCAGAACAAAGCAGGGCTTGAAGAGGCATTCGCTTCTGCCAGGAATGCTCTGGACCAGATGGAGGATATACTTGAGGAATTCAGCAGTGATGTTGTAGCCCAAAGCCGGAAATCAGCTTCAGATACACATACCCTCGTTGTTCTGATAGCTGTGATTGGCGGCACTCTGACCGAGCTTATCTCCATCATATTCATCATCGGTGTCGGCAGACGAACAAGAGTAACGGTAAGCTATATACAGAAAACAGCTGATTTCGATCTGGTACATGATCCCGCCTATGACAAATATCTTAATGATAAAGATGAGTTCGGCCAGATCATCGGAGCTGTAGCGCGATTGAGAAGCGAATTCCGAAAGCTGATACGAAATGTTATGAAGCAGACTGAACAGCTGGATGATACCATTGATCTGACCAACAGCAATATGGAGGATCTGAGCGAAAATATCACCGACATATCGGCAACTACCCAACAGCTGTCGGCTGGCATGGAAGAGACTGCAGCCTCCAGTCAGGAAATGAACGCGACGGCTGCCGAGCTTGAAAATGCGGCTGAAATGATAGCTGAAAAAGCCGGTGACTGTGCAGCGACTGCCGATGATATCAGCAGGAGGGCGAATAAGCTCGAGGATGATTTCAAACAGTCCTATTCCCAGGGTGAGATCATCTTTAATGATGTCAAGTCAAAGCTGGAGATCGCTCTGGAAGAGTCAAAAACAGTGGAGGAGATCAACGTGCTTGCAGAAGCAATTCTCCAGATTGCTTCCCAGACCAATATGCTGGCATTGAATGCGGCTATTGAAGCGTCACGGGCAGGTGAAGCAGGAAAAGGCTTTGCTGTAGTTGCGGAAGAGATCAGGATGCTTGCCGGTAATTCCAGAGAAACAGTTGCAAAGATCCAAAATGTGACAAAGGGTGTAATAGACTCGGTTGCGAACCTTTCAGAGAATGCGGATGCATTGCTCCGATTTGTCAATGTAAACGTCAGAAAGGATTATGGCACCATGCTCGAGGCCACAGACCGATATGGAAATGATGCCGAGCAAATCAACGAGCTGGCTGCGGATCTCAGCGCCACCTCCCAGGAGCTGCTGGCATCCATACACAACCTGGTAAAAGCTATCCAGGAGGTGACACAGGCGGCAAATGAAGGAGCGGAGGGTGCGTCCAGCATAGCCCAGAGGGCCTCGGTGATCGTGGAAAAATCCCAGGAGGTCATCGAAAGCGTAAACAATGCGGGCGAAGGTGCCGGATTGCTTTCAAAGGAAATTTCCAAGTTCAGTATTGACAGGAACTGATCACAGACAGACCGGCAATACCGTTTGCGTAAATGATTCGGGTGTACAGCCGACCCAATAGGCTGTTCCAAATTGCAGGTAAAGTGTGTATTTCCCACTTGAAGGGGCGGAAATACGGCCAAATAGGGCCGATAACTGCAGTTGACTGGAGATTATGTTTACTCGCGACACCCTTTAGTTGAAATTCGGAACAGCCAGCCCAATGGACTGTTCCAAATTGCAGGTAAAGTGTGTATTTCCCACTTGAAGGGGCGGAAACACGGCCAAATAGGGCCGATAACTGCAGTTGACTGGAGATTATGTTTACTCGCGACACCCTTTAGTTGAAATTCGGAACAGCCGGCACTAGGGGCTGTTCCAAATTGCAGGTAAAGTGTGTATTTCCCACTTGAAGGGGCGGAAACACGGCCAAGCAAGAGCAATATCCGTTGATGAAATTCCTTATTCGTATTGACAAATAGGATGGATTTTGGTAGCATACTAAAAAACAGATAAATGCGTTGAAAGGGAAAACACTGCGCCCGCCGGTGCTAAAGAGAGCTGTTGTTTGCTGCGAAACAGTGCACGGAGCGATTGTGGACTCACCCTAGAGCAGTCTGCTGAAAGCCTAAGAATGGAGCCTGTATCTATCAGGCAGGGACATGATTCTGCGGCAAGTAGGTTCGAACGGGATTCCCGCCGTTACAACGGGAGGGCATTCATCATATTATGATCGATGCCTTGTAAAGAGGGTATATTCATACCAATTGGAGTGGTACCGCGGAAGTCAGGGCTTTCGTCTCCGGCAGAGATGCTGTGAGGCGGAGGCCTTTTTTAGTTTCATGGAGCGGATACAAAATATGAATCATTATTTGTAAGAGGGGGAGTTAAAATGAAACTGGCGTTTTCAACACTAGGATGTCCGGATTTTGACTGGCCTGATATTTATTCAATGGCCAAGGACTTGGGCTTCGACGGTATTGAGATCAGAGGGCTCGGAAAGGACATATTTGCTGTCCGGGCACAGCCCTTTACAGAAGCTGAGCTTCCAAACACGATCAAAAAGCTTTCAGAGCTGCGTATCCAGATCCCGTGCCTGTCCTCGGGGTGCTGCCTGAAATTCGGTGATAAAGCCGACGCAAACCATGCGGAGATCGTTGAGTACATCGAGCTGGCAGCAAAGCTCAAGACACCTTATATCCGTATACTTGCGGATCTGGAACCCCATGCCGAGGGTGAAGTCGATGACAATGTGGTATTAGCTGCACTTCAAAAGCTTGTGCCTGTTGCAGAGGAAAAGGGAGTCACGCTGCTGGTGGAGACAAACGGCGTATATGCTGATACCAAGCGTCTTTGCGATCTGCTGAACCATGTGGGCAGCGATGCCGTAGGTGCTCTCTGGGATCTGCACCATCCGTACAGGTTTGCCGGAGAAATGCCCGGCAAGACCGTGCAGAACCTTGGCGCTTATATAAAGTATGTCCATGTCAAGGACTCCGTCATTGATAACGGAAGGGTTTCATACAGGATGATGGGTGAGGGTGACATGCCCATGGATGATTTCATGCGGGCATTGAGCTCCATCAATTATGAGGGTTATGTCTCACTGGAATGGGTAAAAAGATGGTCCGGAGATCTCAGTGACGCGGGCATCGTGTTCCCGCATTTTGTCAACTACATGGAGAAATACGTCCAAAAGGGATACCAGAAGGGGCGCCTCTTTTACAATAATGCAAAGACCGGGCAGTATGTCTGGGAGAAGGATACGCTGATCGACCTGACCTTCCCGCAGGTGCTGGACCGTATGGTGGATGAGTTCCCTGACCAGTATGCATTCCGCTACACTACATTGGACTATACCAGGACATATTCCGAGTTCAGGGATGACGTAGATACCTTTGCAAGAAGTCTCATAGCTCTTGGGGTCAAGCCGGGCGATCATGTGGCCATATGGGCGACCAATGTGCCCCAGTGGTTCATAACCTTCTGGGCTGCCACAAAAATCGGTGCTGTGCTGGTGACTGTAAATACCGCATACAAGGTATACGAGGCTGAATATCTCCTGCGTCAGTCGGATACGCATACGCTGGTAATGATCGACGGATATAAGGATTCCAATTATGTCGAGATCATAAAGGAGCTGTGTCCGGAGCTTGAAAATGCGGAAGCGGGCAAGCCGCTTCACATGAAGAGACTGCCATTCCTGCGCAATATAATCACAGTCGACTCAAAACAAAAAGGCTGTCTCACATGGGACGAAGCAATGGCTATGGCTGAAAGGGCCCCTATCGAGGAGGTCTACCGCCGTGCTATGTCCATAAATAAGAACGATGTCTGCAACATGCAGTATACTTCCGGTACTACCGGCTTCCCGAAGGGCGTTATGCTCACTCATTACAATGTAGTGAACAACGGAAAGTGCATAGGGGACTGTATGGATTTTTCAACTGCAGACAGACTGATGATACATGTGCCTATGTTCCATTGTTTTGGCATGGTGCTGGCGATGACGGCTGCAATGACCCATGGAGTCACGATGTCACCTATCCCGTATTTCTCACCGAAGCAGTCCCTTGAGTGCATAAATAGAGAAAAGATTACAGCATTCCACGGTGTTCCCACGATGTTTATCGCTATGATGGAGCATGAGGATTTTGCAAAGACCGACTTCTCATACATGAGGACCGGGATAATGGCAGGAAGTCCATGCCCCATCAAGGTAATGCAGGACGTCGTAGATAAGATGAATATGAAAGAGATAACAATAGTATTCGGGCAGACCGAGTCTTCACCGGGCTGTACCCAGAGCCGTGTCGATGATTCGCTGGAGCTCAGGGTCAACACCGTGGGCCGTGCGCTTCCGGGAGTGGAATGCAAGATCGTGGATCCCGAGACCAACGAAGAGCTGCCCCCCAACACCGACGGAGAATTTGTTGCCCGGGGCTACAATATAATGAAAGGCTACTACAAGATGCCTGAAGCGACAGCTGCAGCTATAGACAAGGATGGCTGGCTCCACACGGGAGACCTGGCCAGGGTGGATGAAAACGGGTATTACAAAATAACCGGACGCATAAAGGACATGATAATACGCGGCGGTGAGAATATTTACCCCAAGGAGATAGAGGATTTCATATACACCCACCCCAAGGTAAAGGACGTCCAGGTCATCGGCGTGCCCAGCAAGCAGTATGGTGAGGAAATAATGGCCTGTATCATACTCAAGGAAGGCATGGAAGCGACGGATGAGGATATAAAGGAGTATTGCCGTTCAAATATGGCAAAGCACAAAACGCCGCGATATGTGGCATTTGTCAATGAATTTCCCATGAATGCCGCAGGAAAGATACTTAAGTACAAAATGCGCGAATGGGCTGTGGAAGAGCTTGGGCTGCAGGCGGAAAGCAAGATCGTAACGGCTTGATGATATGACGGAACATTGATCGATCAAAGAGAACCGGGATGTAACGGCATCCCGGTTTTTTTCACACGCGCAAGACAATTTTGGATCTCATCGCGTATAGTATGACACGACACAATGATGTAAATGAGGTCACCTGCCCGCTTTGAAGGATGCAACATAACGATGCGATAATACATAATTATTTGGGTATTAATAAAATCGTAGTGCTATAATATTTGTATATTAGTATATTCTATTAATTTTATCTTGATTGGAAAGGAACCGATGATGAAGTATTATCTGGAGGAAGCGGATGCCGTATTGGCATCGCAGGAAACTGCCAGAAACGGACTGGATGCAGGTCAGGCTGTACACAGGCTTGAAAAATACGGCCTGAACAGACTTGCCGAAGGAAAGAAGAAAACTGTGATCCAGAGATTCTTTGAGCAAATGAAGGATCCCATGGTCATAGTATTGATCGCCGCTGCCGTTGTATCGGGAATAGCAGCAGAGATCGCAGATGCCATCATAATACTGATGGTGGTGGTCCTCAATTCAGTCCTTGGAGTCGTTCAGGAGGGAAAGGCGGAGAAAGCCATAGAAGCTCTTGCCAGGATGGCTTCTCCTTATTCAAAGGTGAGAAGGAACGGCCATGTGTCCCATATAAAGTCGGAGGAGATCGTGCCGGGGGATATCGTCCTGCTGGAGGCCGGTGATGCAGTACCGGCGGACATGAGGCTCATCGAGGCGTCCAGCCTGAAGATAGAGGAAGCCTCACTGACGGGAGAGTCCGTTCCGTCTGAGAAGAGCAGCCATGCCATTGCTGAAGGGGAAAACGATATCCCGCTGGGCGACAGGCACAACATGGCCTATATGGGCACCAGCGTCGTTTACGGCCGTGGTGAGGGTGTCGTTGTGGAGACGGGAATGAACACTGAAATGGGAAAGATAGCTGAGATCCTCTCCAGAACAGAAGAAGAGAAGACGCCTCTTCAGAAGACTCTGGCCGGGTTGAGCCGTATACTCAGCATCTGTGTCCTTGGAATAAGCGTTTTCATTTTCATATTCGGTGTGCTTCAGAGCGGAGGCTTCACAGGCGGACATGTCCTTGAGATGTTCCTGCTTGCCATCAGCCTTGCAGTGGCCGCAATACCCGAAGGCCTTGTCGCTGTAGTGACCGTGGTGCTGTCCATAGGCGTCACCAGGATGTCAAAGCGCAATGCCATAATCAGAAAGCTTACGGCAGTAGAGACTTTAGGCTGTACCCAGGTCATCTGCTCAGACAAGACCGGGACCTTGACTCAGAACAAAATGACTGTAGTGGATACTTTCGGTGATGCCGCCAGACTTGCAGCTGCTATGGCTCTTTGTAATGACGCCGAGCTGTCGGAGGACAGGAGCGAGGTCATAGGCGAACCCACCGAAAGTGCTCTGGTCCGATATGCTTACGAACTGGGCTATGTCAAGGACGAACTGGAGGATAAAACGCCAAGGGTTGCCGATGCCCCCTTCGATTCCATGAGAAAGATGATGTCCACCATCCATAGGGACGAGTCGGGCAAGCTGGTGCAATATACGAAGGGAGCTCCGGACGAACTGTTGAAAATATGCAGCCATATGCTCCTGGATAAAGACATAATACCTTTGACGGATGAGCTGCGTCAAAGGGTGCTGGATGAAAACAAAAGGATGGCAGGAAAAGCGCTGAGGGTGCTGGGAGCGGCTGAGAAGGAGCTTGGCATGCTTCCGGAGAAAATATCGCCTGAGGCACTTGAAAAGGATATGACATTCATAGGACTTACCGGTATGATCGACCCGGTGCGTCCCGAAGTGAAGCCGGCCATAGAAGAATGCCGGGCTGCCGGGATCAAGCCGGTGATGATAACGGGAGATCATCGTGATACGGCTGTTGCCATAGCAAGGGAGCTTGGCATCATAGAGGATGAGAGCCAGGCTCTGACGGGTACGGAGCTGGGGCAGATATCCGATGAGGAGTTTGAAAAGAGCGTCGGGAAATATGCAGTCTATGCCCGTGTCCAGCCTGAGCACAAGGTGCGGATAGTGAGTGCCTGGAAAAAGAACAATATGATCACCGCCATGACCGGTGACGGCGTCAATGACGCTCCTGCGCTAAGGACCGCTGATATCGGTGTGGGTATGGGAATAACGGGAACGGATGTATCAAAGAATGTCTCTGATATGGTCCTTTCGGATGATAATTTCGCCAGTATCGTGAAAGCGGTGGAAGAGGGGCGCAGGATATACGACAACATAAGAAAGGCGATACAGTTCCTGCTTTCAGCCAACCTGAGCGAGGTGCTGGCGCTGTTTGTGGCGACATTGCTGAATTTCAGGCTGTTCACACCGATACACATACTGTGGATCAATCTTGTGACGGATACCTTTCCTGCAATAGCGCTGGGATTGGAGGAGGCAGAACCTGATATAATGACCAAGCCTCCCCGTAAAGCCGATGAGGGCATCTTTGCCGGCGGAATGGCGGCAGGTGTGATCTATCAGGGCATCGTGGTTGCCGTGCTGACTCTTATATCCTTTTATATCGGCTTCAGACAGTCGCAGATCACGGGAATGACTATGGCCTTTTTAACGCTGTCACTTTGTGAGGTTTTTCATTCTCTCAACATGAGATCCAGGACCAAGTCCATATTCAGGCTGAAAACCCGAAACAAGGTGTTGATTGGCGCTATGATCCTGTCTTTTGTGCTGACGCTTTCGGTGATCTATATTCCGGGTATAAATACAATATTCAGTCTGGAAGCCTTGTCACTGACTAACCTGCTTATAGGCTCAGGACTTGCTGTGATGATCATTCCGGTGGTGGAGACCGCAAAGCTTGTGGTATCGATGATCAGAAAAAGAAATTGAAGAAAAGGGGTTTAAAGATGAACTGGCTCAGGAGATTCATGAGCGGAAGATATGGACCGGACCAGCTTTCTATGGCACTGCTCATACTTTCCGTTGTTTTATCGGTTGTGATCAGGTTTACGGGAGTGCCGCTGTTGTCAATGATTTCATACATTCCTTTGGGACTATGCTTTTTCAGGATGTTTTCAAAAAACATCAACAAAAGGAGAATGGAAAACTACAAATTCCATATGCTGATAGGCCCCGTCTATTCGTGGTCAAAAAAAATGCGGAGACGTCTGGCGGAGTCCAGGACCCACAGGTTTTTCAAATGTCCCTCCTGCAGGGCTGAGCTGAGGCTGCCAAAGGGCAAGGGCAATATCATAATAACCTGCACAAAATGCAGACATGAATTCAAAGCAAAAACATAAACTATCGCAGAGACCGGTATCATTCCGGATAAAATCAATTCGGGGGAAGGTGGAGTATTGACTGAGCTATTGCTGAAGCTGTTCGTGAAGGATCACGACAAGACAGGCAGTGCCCGTGTGAGGGAGGCATATGGAAAGCTGTCAGGAGCAGCCGGTATAGCTACGAACCTGCTGCTGTTCATTATAAAAATAACGGTGGGGACCATTTTCAACAGCATATCCATAACGGCCGATGCCGTAAACAATCTGTCGGATTCCGGCTCATCCATTGTGACCCTCATCAGCTTCAAAATATCGGGAAAACCGGCAGATGCCAAGCATCCATACGGTCATGCAAGGATGGAATATGTTTCAGGACTCATAGTATCGGTAATTGTGATGTTTCTTGGCTTCCAGCTGATACAGGGTTCGATCCGAAAGATAATCCATCCGGAGGCGGGGCAGTTCTCCTGGATCGTCATGGCTGTGCTCATAGCTTCCATATTGCTGAAATTGTGGCAGTGCATGTTTTACAGGAAGATTGGAACGAGGATAGGGTCAGATGCCATCCTTGCTGCCTCCGACGACAGCCGAAATGATATCCTTGCAACCTCTTCCGTTCTTGCGGCATCGATCATTTCGGAACTTACAGGTTTCAATCTGGACGGATACATGGGTACCGCTGTGGCGATCTTTATAATAGCATCCGGCATAAAGCTGATATATGATACGGTAAGCCCGCTTCTTGGCACCGCGCCCTCTGAGGATATGGTGGACAGCATCTATAAAAAGATCATGAGCTATGAGGGCATAACAGGTCTCCACGACCTCACTGTCCATAACTATGGGCACTCCAAGTACTTTGCATCAGTTCACTGTGAGGTGCCGGCGGACCGGGATATAATGGTCAGTCATGATATCATTGACAATATAGAGCGGGATTTCCTCAAGGACATGGGTATACATATGGTAATACATCTCGATCCTGTCATCACAGACAATGAAAGGACAAATGAACTCAAACAGGCGGTGTATATGCTGGTTGGGCAGGTCTCGCCGGAGATCAATATCCACGATTTCCGCGTGGCAAACGGCGTGACACATTCCAAACTCATATTTGATGTTGTTGTTCCATTTGATTTCAAATACGATGATGATGAATTGACAGAGATCATTTCAAAAAAGATAGAAGAAATAGACAGCAATTATCGGGCAGTGATAACAGTAGATCATAGCTATGTACCGGATTTTGCCTCCGAATAAGCGATGAATGCCCAAAAATGGGACCGGTTTGGATCGTATCCATGCCGGTTTTTTTGTTAAGATAATTATTACTATTTCAAAAATGTTTTTGAAACAATATAAATATTTAACGCAAATAAATAAAAATTATGTACACAGAATAGTACGGGAGGTGTTTAAAAATGAGAAAGTCATTCAAAACAGCTTTATGTACTATTTTGGGCGTCTGCATTATTGCTGTTGTCCTTGCGGGATGTGCTCAGACCGGGGAGCAAAGAGCGCTGGATCCCAATGGCGTCAATAACGGTATGATCAACGGTGCTCAGAACCAGGGCTTCGACAGGAACAACCTTGTCGGGACCAGATACGGCACCACCGGGAACACCGGCAGGAACCTGGCCGGCGGAGACGGCAATACCGGCAATGATCCGTCGAATTTCCTGGGCCGCAATGGAGTAAATACCATTGAGAACAACAACAGATTCGGCCGTATGGGAAATACAGGTACAGGCATGGGCAATAATGGCTACAATACCGGCAACAATGGCTTTAGCGGTATGCTGACCGGCAACGGCCGGGCAAATGCGATGAACGGCAATGACAGAGCAAGAGCATCCATGATCGAAAGGCAGCTGGAAAGCATCAGCGGTATAAATGATTGTTCTGTTATTGTGTCCGGAGACACTGCCCTTGTCGGTCTGAGAACGAACGGGACCGGCGCCGGGAACATGTCGGGGCTCAGGGCCGCCATCGAGAGCAGGGTCAAACAGATGGACAGGTCGATAAGGAATGTCACGGTAACGGATTCTCCCGATATGCTCACCCGAATGGGCAGGCTCGGGACCACAGGCAATGGAATGACGAATAATTTCATGCAGGAATTCGATAATATGATCAGAAGTCTTAATAATGTGGGCAGGTAGTTATATGCAAGGCTGTATTGATGACTGGGATGATTGCAGGCGTCAGCCTGCAATCATTTTGTTTTCAAGCCCATCCTTTCCGGTTAGAATATTGAACAAAGATCGGATATATGTTATTATTGATTCCGCTGCAGCAGCCGCCGGATCTTTTCCGATAGCTGATATGCGGTAAACGCGGAGGAAAAGATCACTGATGGATATATTCGAGCTTTTGCTAATAGCAGTGGGACTATCGATGGATGCATTTGCCGTGGCCATATGCAAGGGCCTGTCCACGAGGAAATTGAAGCTCAGCAATATGGCGCTGACCGGTTTGTTTTTTGGCGGATTCCAGGCTTTGATGCCCCTTGCCGGATATTTGCTGTGCACACAATTCAGAAATTACATAGACACGATAGGACACTGGATAGCCTTTGCATTGCTTTGCATCATCGGTATCAATATGATAAGAGAATCCAGGAACGAGCATTGTGAAAATGTCGGTGACGCCTTCAATGTCAAAAGCCTGACAGTGCTGGCGGTGGCTACCAGTATCGATGCGCTGGCCGTAGGCGTCAGCTTTGCATTCCTGCAGGTAGACATCGTGCCGGCTGTTGCACTGATCGGTGTGATAACCTTTGTTCTATCCGCCGCAGGGGTCAGGATAGGGAATATTTTCGGTACAAAGTTCAAGTCAAAAGCAGAATTTGTGGGAGGAATCATCCTGATAGGCATAGGTCTTAAGATCCTGCTGGAAAAGTTGCTGGGATAGGGGATAGAGTCACTGTTCCTATTGACTTGCGGCTTTGATTGTATTAATATAAAAACTGATTTTTATATTAATACTCATTTATCGTCCAATAGTTGAAATGCCAATGAAGGCTTCCATTGTATGGGGGTCTTTTGCTTTAAATCACGGAGGGCTGGGCTTTGAAAGAAATAATTGAACATATATCTAAAATAGATGCGGCTGCTTATGAGAATGAGCAAAGGATTAGAATGATACTGGTCAAGGAAAGAAAAAGACTGGAGAATGAGATGAAGAATTACCGTGAGCAGGTACTCTCTGATGCCGAAGAAAAAGCGAAGGCTCTTTACGATCGTATAAAAAACAAGACCAGCGATGAATGCCTGAAAAAAGAAGGTATGACAAAAAAGATCACATACAGATTGAAAACAAACTATCAGGCAGTAGAGGACAAGATCGTCAGGGACGTTATTGACAGGCTGACCGAGAGGGAGCAATAATGAATCCTTATATGGCTTATTATGCTGTAAATACTAAAATATCAGCAAAAAAACGCAACGCTGTCAACGAGACCAAGCTTAGCAGCATGATGGAATGTGATACCATAGACCAGGTGACGGACTTCATCAAAACCAAATACGGCCTGGCGGGGTTGATAAGTGATGCCAGAAGCAATGTCAGACTTTTCAGGGATGATGTGGAGATGCTCCTGACCAGATACATGGTCCATGAGGTGGAGGAGATGCTCCATTATTTCTCCGGACCCTATAAGGATTTTCTCAGGGTATTTCTGATGAAATTCGAAATAGCCGATCTTGTGATGATGCTCAGGATAATCAGCAGGAAGGAAGAAGTGACGGGCATCAGAGATCACCTTGTCCACTCGGCAGCTTACTCCAGACTGCCCTTTGACAAACTGGCAGATTCAAAAAGTACAGATGGTTTCATTGAAAACCTGAAGGGGACACCTTATTACACATCATTGAAGACTGTCACCGGCAATGATGAGGTAAAGAGAGGGTTCGACTTGGAGATGAAGCTCCAGCTCCTGTTTTACAAGACTCTTATGAAGAAAGCAGCAAAGCTCGACAAGAAGGACTTTTGCAGTGCGATGGAAATCATCGGGACCAGGATAGATTGCCTGAATGTACAATGGATCTACAGAGCCAGGGCATATTACGATATATCTCCCGAAGAGATACTCATTTACAGCCTTCAGGGAGGCAGAAGACTTAAAACCAATATACTGAAGAGGCTGGTGTATTCAAAGGATATGGATGAATTGAGGCAATTGTCCAACCGGCACATGAGATTCAGGATATTCGGAAGTGACGCAGATATCAGGAAGAATCTTGACGATTTTTTCTATACATATCTGGAAGGCAGGAAGAAGGATACTTCCATAGGGAAGGTCCTGTGGTATTTTTTCACACTGGACAAGGCGATAAAGAATCTGGTCGCAGTAACGGAAAGCATAAGATACAAGCTGCCCAGGAAAGAAATGGGGAAGTATCTGATACATAAAGCGAAGAGGGCAGAGGTGATGCACTGATGGCTATTGAGAAAATGCTTTTTCTTAAAATAGTGGGCTCTATCGAGGATATGCATGATGCACTAAAGAAGCTTGTCCTGAGTGAAAGACTGCACTTCGATCTTGAAAACTCAAAGGCCTTCGACAACAATTTCATAATGCATGAATATGAGACATATCTTGCCGGAACATCGGTGTGTACAGTACATGATCGCGGGGCTTCAGAGGCTCTGTGCACCAGTATGGAGCAGTCATTGGAGCAATTGAGCAGCGGGCTGGGGATAACTCTCGCTGCCGACAGGAAGAGCATTATGGATCCAAGCTACAGCATAAATGATGCTCTGACTGATCTAGAAGGGATAAAGGACATGATGGGAGGGCCCATCAGTGAAATCAACGCTAAAAGAGCTGACATTGAACGATATGGATCGCTGAAGGAAAAAATGAGCAATATCAAATACAAGGATATCGATTTCAGAAGCATTGCCAATCTGAACTATTTTGACTATGAGATAGGTGCTCTGTCCAGCATAAACAAGGCAAGGATCAGAAGCAACTATGAAAATATTAGTGCTGTGGTGCTCAACATCGGTGCCATCAAGGATTCGGTGGAGGATCTGTACATCATAATATTCCCGAGAAAATACAGGGATGAAACTCAGAAGCTGATGAAATCACTGAACTGGGTCAGGCTTGAGATCCCCGGGGAGCTCATCGGGACAGTTTCCGAGATCATCCGCCAGCTGGAGACAAGGATCCAGGGCCTTCAAAAGGAAATAAGCGAGCTGTCCGGACTCCTTGAGTCCAAAAAGGAAGAGACCGCCGGTCTGCTCAACAAGATCCATACTGCGGTGATGCTGGAAAGGAAGGTCATAGAACTCGAAGGACAGGTGATCTGTGGAGAGAGCACCTTTTTGCTCAATGCCTGGATCAGGGAGAAGGATCTGGAGAAGGTCAGGGAACTGCTGAAGAATGAGAGCAGAAAGGTCATAATAGAAGATAAAAAAGTATCCGAAATGGAAAGCCAGGTGACCCCTCCTACCCTATTCAGAAACAACCGATTTTTCAGACCCTTTGAGACTATAATCAGGCTTTACGGGCTGCCCTCTTATTATGAAATAGACCCTACGCCCTTTGTCTCGATAGCATTCTGCCTTATGTTCGGCATAATGTTCGGAGATATCGGACAGGGCCTGGTATATTTTATTGCAGGATTCCTGCTGTTGAAGAAAATGCCTGTGGCGGGGCAGCTGCTGACCAGGCTTGGCGGCAGTTCCATACTCTTTGGCTTTGTTTACGGGAGCTTTTTCGGACTGGAGCATACAGAGCTGCCATGGCTGCCAAGCCTCATAGGCAAGCCTCTGGATCCGAAGAATATACCGATGATACTTATTGCAGGAGTATTGTTTGGTGTGGCAGCTCTGACCATATCATTCATATTCGGGATCATCAACTCTCTGAGGAGGAGAAACATCGAAAGCGGTATATTTGGAAAAAACGGAGCCGCAGGCTATGTGTTTTTCATGGGGCTTGTCCTGTCTGCCGCTTCAGTTACAGGGGTCGTAGGTCTGCCTGTTGCAGTGCCGCTGACCGCAATGCTTTTGAGCTTTTTAGCTATGCTTTTCAAGGAGCCCCTGTCAAATCTGGTGACCGGCAAAAAGCCGCTTATCCATGGAAGTGTCGGTTCATTCCTGACGGAGAGCATATTTGAAGGAGTCGAGACCATATTGGGGACCCTCAGCAATGCCATATCCTTCATACGTGTTGGAGCCTTTGCACTGAACCATGCCGGATTGTTCCTGGCCTTTCTGGTGATGTCTGAAATGACTTCGAATATATTTCTGAAGATGATCATATTGGTGCTCGGCAACGTTCTGATACTGACCCTGGAAGGTCTGGTCGTGTTCATACAGGGGCTTCGTCTCGAGTACTATGAAATGTTCAGCAAATACTTCCAGGGAGAAGGTGTGGCATTCAAACCCGCAAAAATCGGCAACTGATCTTTTAAATACATTTATTGAGAAGGGGAGGAACATTATGCAGTTGATATTATTAGCTTTGGCAGCGGCAATAGCAGCAGGGACGGTTATATATGGACGCAGAGCAATAAAGAGGAACAAGAAGGGCAGCGTAAAAAAAGCAATACTTACTTCGGTTTCGGCATTCGGGACAGTGATGATCACTATGATAGTGCTCATGGTATCAGGTCATCCGGTATATGCAGCAGGTGAAGCGGCGCAATCCGCAGCAGCAGCCGGGATGTCGCTGGGAGAAGGCTTCAAGTATCTCGCAGCAGCTATCAGTACAGGCCTTGCCACCATCGGTACGGGAGTTGCAGTCGGATCTGTCGGCTCATCTGCCATAGGGGCGGTTGCCGAGGATTCATCATTACTTGGAAAGACTCTGATATTTGTCGGTATGGCTGAAGGTATTGCTATCTATGGTATGATCATATCGATCCTGATACTGTTTGTCTAAGCTTTGAGACTTTCCGCGGGGAGATATCATGAAATCATTTTTGATAAGCGACAAAAGAGATGCGCTGGCAGGCATGAGGCTGGCCGGAATAGACGGGGTATTGGCCCTGACGCGTGAGGAAGTACTCGATGCCCTCAAGGCTGCCATAAAGAATGAGGATATCGGGATACTGATCCTTACTGAAAATCTGGCCGATCTGATCAGGGAGGAGGTACTTGCCCTCAAGCTGAAGGCAAAGAGGCCTTTGATAGTGGAAATACCCGGCAGGCATGGCAGTAAGAGTTCCGCTGAAAAAATCACCGACTATATAAGAGATTCGGTGGGCATTCATATTTGAGGTGGTCATATGGTAACGATAGAGCAAAAATTATCTCTGTTCTCAAACCTTTTGCATCGGACAATGGATGATAACTTCAAGCTGGAGATGGAAGAGCTCAGGAAGGAATATGAGATCAAAATGCAAAAGAACAAGGAAGCGGTCCATAAAGAGGCAGAGAGTATCATCAATGCGGCAAAGAAAAAGGCGGAGGCCGAAAGGACCGAACTGATCAGCAGGAACAGAGTTGAGCTGAAAAAAGAGTATATGTTCCTGAAGGAGAAGTATTTTTCGGTATTGATGGATCGTATAAAAAAAGAGCTTGAGGTGTTTGCAGACTCCGAAGATTATCCGGCGTATATGCAGAAGCTGGCCGGCAGGCTCAGGACCCTGGATATTGCATCAAAAGGGCTTGAGATATCTCTTGCCGGCAGGGACTGTGATAAGTACGCAGGTGTTTTACGGCAGGCTCTTTCGGGTATGGATACGACGCAGATCATATTCAGGCAGGCCAAAGATGATATAATCGGCGGCTTTATAGCCGAGGATCAGGAAAATGACATGCGGATAGATATGTCCTTGAAAGCATTGCTGGAAGATAATAAGGCATTTATTATGCAGACATTTTTCCAGGCTATTGAAACGGGTGATCAAAATGTATTGTAGTGAAGGTATCGTACAGCTTATCAACGGACCTGTAGTCAAGGGCACCAACATGGGAGCCTTCAGGCTCAATGAGATGGTAATGGTCGGAAAAAGCAGACTGATAGGTGAGGTCGTTTCAATAGACGGTGATGTTGCCACTGTTCAGGTGTACGAGGAAACCGAAGGCCTGAGAGCGGGGGAAGTGATACTCAGCACCGGGAGCCCCCTGTCTGTGACCTTGGGGCCGGGCATGCTGGGCAACATTTTTGACGGAATACAAAGACCTCTGCAAAGGATCAACAGCATGTCAGGCGATTTCATACCCGAAGGAATAGGGCTTTTATCGCTGGATGAGGATAGGAAATGGCCTGTCCGCATAACTGCAAAGCCGGGGCAGGAGCTAAGGCCCGGCATGGTATATGCAGAGGTGCTGGAGACCCTGAGCATAGTCCACAGGCTGATGGTGCCCGCAAATACCGTCGGAAAGGTGACCAAAGCCATGCCGGACGGTGATTATACGATAAATGATACTGTTGTCGTACTGGAGAAGGAAAACAAGGCAAGTGTTGAACTGAAGCTTTGCTGCAAATGGCCGGTCAGGCAGCCCAGACCGACTGCAGGAAGGATACCCATATACAGGCCGCTGGTGACAGGGCAGAGGGTGATCGACAGCTTCTATCCCATTGCTAAAGGCGGGACCGTCGGAGTGCCCGGCGGCTTTGGGACCGGCAAGACAGTTACACAGCATCAGCTGGCAAAATGGAGTGATGCGGATATAATCATCTATGTCGGCTGCGGTGAACGAGGCAATGAGATGACGGACGTACTTGAGGAGTTTCCGGCCCTTATAGATCCCAGGACCGGACGACCCCTTATGGAAAGGACGATACTCATCGCCAATACCTCCAATATGCCTGTTGCTGCGCGTGAAGCCAGCATTTACACAGGGATCACCATGGCGGAGTACTACAGGGATATGGGCTATGATGTGGCACTGATGGCAGATTCCACATCGAGATGGGCTGAGGCTCTCAGAGAGATATCCGGCCGGCTGGAGGAAATGCCTGCCGAGGAGGGATATCCCGCCTATCTGCCTTCGAGACTTGCAGAGTTTTATGAAAGAGCTGGCTGCGTGAGGACACTGGGAGGTCAGGAGGCATCCATCACCATCATCGGTGCGGTCTCACCTCCGGGAGGAGACTTTTCAGAGCCTGTTACGGAAAACACTAAAAGGTTCGTCACCACCTTCCTGGCACTTGATAAAAAGCTTGCTTATGCAAGGCATTATCCGGCAATAAATTATCTGACCAGCTACAGCGGGTATATAAATATGCTGCAGGACTGGTATTCGGAGAATGTGGCAGCCGATATGCTGCAGCTTCGCGCAAAGATGATAAGGCTTTTGCAGGAGGAAGAGAAGCTGAACGAAATAGTGCAGCTTGTGGGGGAGGATGTACTCCCGAATGACCAGGCGCTGGTACTGGAGATCGCAAGGATAATAAAGAAGGGCTTCCTGCAGCAAAATGCACTGCACAAGGACGACACATACACTGTGCCGGCCAAGCAGTACAAAATGCTGAAGGTCATAGACACACTTTACGAAAATGCACTGTATTGTGTGAAGATCGGCATACCGATCTCAACGATCAGAAGCCAGGATGTGGTCCAGGAGGTACTGAGGATGAAGGACAGCGTATCTAACGACAGGCTGGAACAGCTTGATGAGCTGGGCGACAGGATCGTGCAGGTATATAGGGAACTGAGCCGGAAATATGAATAGGCCGGCAACAAACTTTCAATGTTCGAGGTTGAGCTATGAGGATAGAATATAAAAAGCTGGACAGGGTGGAAGGTCCGCTTATCGTGCTTTCCAATGTCAGGGATGCCGCATACGGTGAGATGGTATCCATAAGACTGGACAATGATGTTGTCAAGAAGGGAAAGATAATCAAAATAGACGGTTCCAGTGCAATAATCCAGGTGTTTGAAGGTACGACAGGCATTTCTACCAGGAATGCGGCTGTGGAATTCAAGGGTGAGCCGATGACGATACCGCTGTCGTCGGAGATCCTGGGAAGGACCTTCAATGGGGCAGGGGAGCCCATGGATGATATTTATCAGATTGTTTCGCCTGTCAGGCAGAATATAAACGGACGTCCCATAAATCCTGTGGCAAGAAAGTATCCCAGGAACTTCATACAGACGGGGATATCCTCTATCGATGCATTAATGACACTGATAAGAGGACAGAAGCTGCCTGTTTTTTCCGGGAGCGGTATTTCACATAATGAGCTGGCCGCACAGATCGTTAAGCAGGCCAGGATCGAAGGAGGTAAAAGCGGGAGCTTTGCCGTAGTCTTCGGAGCAATGGGTATCAGGCATGATGACGCCGACTTTTTCATAAGAAGCTTTCAGTCCACCGGGGTATTGGATCATGTCGTAATGTACCTGAACACTGCAGATGCGCCTATAGTAGAGAGGATATCCACCCCCAGATGTGCACTGACAGCAGCGGAATATCTGGCCTTCGAGCTGGATATGCATGTGTTGGTCATACTTACAGATATGACAAGCTATGCGGAGGCACTTCGAGAAATATCGTCGGCAAAGGAGGAGGTCCCTTCCCGCAAGGGCTACCCGGGATATCTGTACAGCGATCTTTCAACGATCTATGAGAGGGCTGGGATGCTAAAGGGGAAGGAGGGCTCCATAACCCTCATACCAATGCTTACCATGCCCAACGATGATATAACTCATCCGATCCCGGATCTTACCGGCTTTATCACAGAAGGTCAGATAGTGCTGAACCGTGAGCTGAGTCAAAAGGGGATATATCCGCCGGTGGACATACTGCCCTCCCTTTCACGTCTTATGAAGGATGGCATCGGCGCAGACTACACCAGGGAGGACCATGCGGACCTTTCAAGCCAGATATTTGCGGCCTATTCCCGGGTGCAGGAGGTAAGGTCGCTGTCGCAGATAATAGGCGAGGATGATCTGAACGATATCGACAAGATGTACCTGGATTTCGGCCGTGAACTGGAAAGAAGGTTCATCTCACAGGGCGGCGAGAATCGGAGCATAGAGGAAACACTGGACCTTGGCTGGGATATACTGTCGATGCTTCCCAAAGAGGAGCTTCATCGTGTGGATATCGACATACTGAACAGGTATTACAGGAAAGGCGGGGAGAACTGAGTATGGCCCGGTTGATCGCTCCTACCAAATCCAACCTCATGAAGGCAAAATCTTCATTGGCTCTTTCGAAGAAGGGCTTTGAGCTGCTGGACAAAAAAAGGAACGTGCTGATCAGGGAAATGATGGAGCTGGTCGACAAGTCCAGGGATATACAGCAGAGAGTGAATTCAACAATAGGGGAGGCATACCTGGCGCTTCAGGAAGCCAACATAACCATGGGATTCTGGGATGTGGACGACATCACCAACGGCATACCCGCCGATGAGAACTTCGAAGTCCTGTTAAAGAGCGTGATGGGAGTTGATATCCCGACGGTAAGGTACAAAAAGCAGGAGATCAAGCCGGCGTATGGCTTTTATAATTCAAACATATCACTGGATATAGCACGGCAGAAATTCAACGAAGTACGTTACAGGATATATGAGCTGGCGGAGATAGAAAACTCTATTTTCAAGCTGGCAAAGGAAATAGAAAAGACAAACAAGAGGACAAATGCCCTGCAGCACATCCAGATACCAAAATACCGCGAGCAGGTCAAGTACATCCAGGAGGTACTGGAAGAGAAGGAGCGGGAGGACTTTTTCCGACTTAAGAAAGTCAAGAAGTATGGCGCCGGACACGACACATAGGTATTTAATGAAAAAATCACCCTGGGTGTTGACAAATCCATGGAAACGTGGCAAAATATCTCAAAAGCGAGTATGCCTAAGAGCGCAGAGCTTGAGCGGCATAGGGGCGAACAGCTCTACACGCCGGGAGGATTAGACCCTGCGGAGTCACTTTTATCAAGTGGCTTTGCGGGGTTTTTGTTTAGGAAAACTGGCGGGAGATGTGGCAATGTATACTGGAGGTGTATGTATGGCAGGCTGTGTGACAGAGACGGTAATAAGGACAGAAGGGCTGAGAAAGGTATTCAGGACGAAGACCAAAAAGGAAGGTTTAAAGGGAAGCGTCAGAGCACTTGTGAAACCTGAGTACAGGGAGATCCAAGCTGTGCACGGCATAGATCTTGAGGTTGGGAAGGGAGAATTGACGGCATTCCTTGGACCCAACGGAGCCGGGAAGTCCACCACGATCAAAATGCTGACAGGTATACTCCACCCTACATCAGGAGAAATGTCAGTCCTTGGACTGGATCCCCGGAAGCAGCGCACAGCCCTTTCCTTCAGGATAGGGAGTGTTTTCGGACAAAAATCCCAGCTGTGGTTCCATCTGCCGCCGACAGACAGCTTCAGGCTGCTGGGGGCCATATATGAACTGGATAAGGCGGTACTGGACAAAAGGATATCTGAAGTCATAGAGCTGTTTGACATAAAGGACTTCATCGATACCCCGGTAAGGAAGCTTTCTCTGGGACAGCGCATGAGGTGCGAATTTGCCGCCTCCATACTCCACAGGCCGGAGATCATATTCCTCGATGAGCCTACCATAGGACTGGATGTGATAGTAAAGCAGAGCATCCGGGAATTGATCTCACGGCTGAACAAAGAAGAAAAAACCACGATATTCCTTACCAGTCACGACATAGGGGATGTGGAACAGCTCTGCAGCAGAGCGGTCATCATCAACCATGGCAGGATCGTGACGGACAGCAGCATCAAGGAATTGAAATATGGATATCTGAACAGGAAGATAATCGATGTGAAATATGGGGCCCTTACCGATGCAGGCAGGCTTGATGGGCTCAACATCGTTAAAAGCAAGGGCGCCTCAATGAAAATCGAGGTCGATGAGAAAAAGGAGAGCATCCAGGAGATCATGGTACGGCTGATGCAGGCGGGCAATATTCTGGATGTGACTATTTCCGACATCCCTATGGAGAAGATCATTGGGGATATATACAGGGATAAAGGGCTCGAAGAGCCGGATGCCGGTATCGGTCCGAAATCATCCCAACAGGAAGGGAAGCCGGAATAGCCCGGGCGAAAGATGAGCCGGAATAGCCCGGCCGGAAGGGGGAGTCGGTTTGAAGGGTCTGCACAAATATCTGCTTGTCACAAGAACGAGCATACGAAGCAATCTGGCATATACTGCCGATTTCATTGCGGGTTCATTTTTCTTTGTATTGGTGATTTTCATTTTCATGCAGCTTTGGCAGGCTATATCCATCAGTGACGGTTCTACTGAAGGATATACTGTGAACAGGCTGGTGTGGTATTATATTACGGCAGAAATAGTTGTGCTTTCAAAAAGCAGTGTTTTCCGCAGTATGAATGAAGAGATCAGGGGCGGCGGAGTGGCCTATAAGCTGAATAAACCATACAGCTTTGTGATGTACCAACTCTCGGACGGGATCGGTCAGATAATCGTCAAGCTTATTATAAATGCCCCTTTGGGGCTGCTGCTCGGATATCTATATGTAGGCGGGCTTGAAGGCTTCAGGTGGGAGTCGCTTCCTGCGGTAATACTCTCGGTAGTCCTGGGGATACTGCTCAACTTCTTTATGGATGCCTTTATTGGTATGACTGCTTTTTGGACCGAAGACAATTCGGCATTTTACTGGATCGCCCAAAAGCTGTCCTTCATTTTTGGATTGTTAATGCCCCTTGAATTTCTGCCCGGAGTCATAAAGAATATCGCGGTCCTTTTGCCGTTTTCCTACATTGCATATGCCCCGGCAAGGCTCCTGACCTCTTTTTCTGTCGGGACCATGCTGGATATCCTGCCGGTACAGCTTTTTTATACAGCACTTTTCGCTGTTCTCTCCCAGATGCTTTATTTATCGGGAGCAAAAAAGCTGAACATAAATGGAGGTTAGTGATATGAAGAGAGAATCGAAAACCGACAATACAACAGGGCAGAAAACAACTGATGTCCATGGAATGGACGGGGTCAGGGGAGCATCTGACCACAGTGTATCTGTACCAAAGCACCTGAAGCTTCTCGGGCTGTATATCAAATACAATCTGCAGTCTGCCATGGAATACAGGGCGAGCTTTATTTCACAGGCACTGGGGATGTTTTTGAACAATACCTTCTTTATATTCTTCTGGTGGGTCATATTCCAGAAGGTTTCATCCATAGGCGGATACGGCTTCCGGGAGGTCATGCTTATATGGGCGATGGCTGCGGCTACCTTCGGAGCCGTCCATATAGTCTTTGGCAATGTCAGCCGGCTTCCCGAGGTCATAATGAACGGCGGACTGGATACCTTCCTGCTGCAGCCCAAGGATGTATATATGAGTGTCCAGTGCTCGACGATGAATTTGTCGGCCTGGGGCGATCTTGTATTCGGATTTGTTTTGTTTTTTGCCATATTCGGCCTTGATCCGGTGAAGCTCCTGCTGTTCATATTATTCACCTGTGCCGGAGGCCTTCTTGTGGGAGCTGTTCTGGCTGCTGCAGGGACCCTGACGTTCTTTATCGGGAATTCTTCCACCATAGCAAGGATGGTAATGGAGTTCCTTTTGAATTTTTCTCTTTATCCCGACAGCATTTATGCAAAGGAGATCAAGCTTGTCATGTATACTCTTCTTCCCGCCGGTTTTATGGTTTTCATGCCCATAAGGCTGCTATCGGTTTTCAGCTGGCACGGCCTGCTGATCCTTCTGGCGGTGGACGCAGTTTATGTGGCTGCAGCATACATCTTCTTCAGGAAGGGCCTGGAAAAATACGAGTCCGGCAATCTGATCGTCACCAGGCAATAAGACAGAAAGCAGCTATTCGCCTGATATATGGACATTCCCTGCCTGTCTCAAAGAAGATGGAGTCTTCCTGTTTGGTGTGATAAAATTGAATAGAGTGGAAAATCGGGGGTGTTCAGCATGCCGTTGAGGATAGTTCGAAATGATATAACCAAAATGCAGACCGATGCTATAGTCAATGCCGCCAACTCGGAGCTGAGGATGGGCGGCGGAGTCTGCGGTGCGATATTTGAAGCTGCCGGAGCAGAACAACTGCAGCAGGAGTGCCGCCGCATAGGATATTGTAATACGGGTGAGGCCGTTATCACAGGCGGGTACGGCCTTCCGGCCAAGCACATAATACATGCAGTGGGACCGGTATGGCAGGGGGGAGACCATGATGAGGCCGGCCTGCTTTACAACTGCTATACCAATTCACTGAAGCTTGCATTGAAGCATGGCTGCGAATCCATAGCATTTCCCCTCATATCGTCGGGCATTTACGGATATCCAAAGGATCAGGCACTTCATATCGCCATTTCTGCAATAGGTGAATTTCTGCTAAAGCATGACATGGATGTCTATCTGGTGGTTTTTGACAGGAAGGCCTACACATTGAGTGAAAAGTTGTTTACCGCCATAGAGAGATACATCGATGACAATTATGCCCGGGAGCATTTGAAGGCTGAGCGCTTCAGAGATCTGCCTTCTCAGGTGAGTGAGCCCATGCGCCCGGCAAGCAGCAGGGATGCGGCAATGCCGCATGCGCCGGACAAAATGAACAGAGTGTACAAGCCATTAGCGGCAGACAAATCATTTGATGCTGACGAAGCATATGCCATTGAAGAGTCATATGAGAAAGAGCCATATGAGTCGGAAAAGATCTACAGCGAGGCTTCATTTGCGTCAAAGGAACAAGGGCACAGGCGCAGTTTGGAGGATATCGTAGGGAACCTGGACGAGACTTTTTCACAGATGGTGTTGAGATTGATAGATGAAAAGGGAATGACGGATGTTGATACCTATAAAAGGGCAAATATGGACCGGAGGCTTTTTTCCAAGATCCGCAGCAATACTGAATACAAGCCCAGCAAGACGACTGCCATAGCCCTGTCAATCGCACTCAGGCTCAGTCTGGATGAGACCATCGATCTGTTGAGCAGAGCGGGATATACACTTTCTCACAGCAGTAAATTCGATGTCATTATTGAATACTTTATACGTGAGGGAAACTATAACATATTTGAGATAAATGAAGCGCTCTTTGCCTTTGACCAGGATCTGCTGGGTGCGTGATTGTCGCTTTGGAAGCGACCATCGGAGACGGCGGGGATGTTATCCTCTATTTAGAAAATGAATGGAGGATGACAGATATGAAAACAAACCTTACAGAATTGGTATTCATTCTTGACAGGAGCGGTTCGATGGCAGGCCTTGAAAGCGACACCATCGGAGGCTTCAACTCTATGCTCAAAAAGCAGAAGGATGAGCCTGGGGAAGCGGTAGTGACCACAGTTTTGTTTGATGACAAATATGAGCTGTTCCATGACAGGATCGACATTCGGGGCATAAGGCCCATCACCGAAAAGGAATATTTTGTACGCGGGAGCACTGCACTTTTGGATGCCATCGGCTATACCGTCAGCAAGATCGCCAGTGTGCAAAAGCAGACAAGCCGGGAGCACCGGGCAGACAAGGTGATGTTTGTCATCACCACGGACGGGATGGAAAATGCCAGCCGGGAGTATACCTTTGCAAAGATAAAAAGCCTGGTTGAAAAACAAAAAGAGAAGTATGGATGGGAATTCATTTTCCTCGGTGCCAATATCGATGCCATTTCAACAGCTGCAAGCTTTGGTATCAGCGCAGACAGAGCCGCCAACTTCGTCAGTGACAGCGAGGGCACAAGCTTAAATTACAAGGTGGTCAGCGAAGCTGTGAGCGCGTTCCGTGCGTGCAAGCCCATATCCGGTGACTGGAAGGAAGAGATAGACAAGGACTTCATCCGCAGGGGAAAGAGTAAATAATGTCTGCATGACACAGGCCATGTTTGAAACTGCCCGGTTTGAACATCCCCCACTTAAATGTTTTTAAGTGGGGGATTCTTGTCTCAAGCAAGCTGAATATTCTTTGAATGGATCAATGGATGGCGCGATTCTGAGAAACCTGAGAGTTCTTTTTTATCTGTATGATAATATGAATTAATATAGCTCGATAATCCAAGGGGATGATTTTTCAAATAGGGGCAGTTCCACGGCATCCGAGTGGATGATTTTTCAAATAAGGGCAGCTCCACGGCATCCAAGGGGATGATTTTTCAGGTAGGGGCAGCAATTTGATGGATTTTATTGAGCATATTCAATAAAAGGGGCACATAATTCCGAGTATCTGACATTATGTTCACTTGATACTGTCTATCTACTGCCCTTACTTGAAAATTCATCCATCTGAACTAAAGAGTGGAGCCCCTACTTGAAAAATCATCCGCTTGGGTGCTTTGCTATGTGTCGGACACCTGCCTTTCAGCATGAAAAGTACATCTTTTCATTTTTTAACCCTCCATTATAACACCGTAGTGTAAAGTTAATTACACTCTGTTTATATTGAAGTATGCTATTTGCAAGGGATTCAGAGTTTTTTGATATAAAAAACAATGACCCCCTCTTTTTTGGTATAATTGAGTCTACGACAACCAC
>JAAYPO010000133.1 GCA_012519745.1 Clostridiaceae bacterium
AGGGGACAGGCCTTCACAGGGGGACAGGCCTTCGCAAGGGGACAGGCCTTCGCAAGGGGACAGGCCTGCCGAAGAGGGACAGATCTGCCAAAGGGGGACAGGCCTGCCGAAGGGGACAGGCCTGCCAAAGAGGGACAGGCCTGCCAAAGAGGGACAGACCTGCCAAAGAGGGACAGGCCTGCCGAAGGTTTTTCTGTGCAAAGGAAAGGGGGCAGCTCAGTAAAGAACTGTCCCCTTTTATTATGCTATCTCCTTATAAAGAACCGTCCCCTGGCAGAACTGTCCCCTATTTGCCGGGCGGGGGGACTGCCGCAGGCACGGCGGCCTTCTCGACGGCAAACTCCAGCTTGTCATCTGCAAAAGACACTTTTACAGTATCCCCTTCTTTTACTGAGCCTTCGAGCATATGCTCTGCCAGCTTATCTTCAACCATGCTCTGGATCGACCTTCTCAGTGGACGCGCCCCAAATACGGGATCGAATCCCTTTTTGGCAAGGTGCTCTTTAGCTTCGTCACTTACAAGGAGGGTTATCCCATTCTGGGCCAGACGCTTGACCAGCACCTCGAGCATTACGCCGACTATTTTCTTGATATCCTCCTCATCGAGAGGATGGAACACAATGATATCATCCACCCTGTTCAGGAATTCCGGTCGGAAGGTTTTCTTAAGCTCGCCCATTACATTATTCTTCATATCCTCATAGTTTTTTACAGTGTCATCACCGACAATAAAGCCAAGCCTCTTCGGCTCGGTTATCATCCTGCCGCCCACATTGGAGGTCATTATTATCACAGTGTTCCTAAAATCCACGAGCCTTCCCTGCGAATCGGTCAGACGTCCGTCTTCCAGTATCTGCAGCAGGATATTGAATACATCCGGATGAGCTTTTTCGATTTCGTCGAACAAAAGCACTGAATACGGCTTTCTTCTGACCTTCTCAGTCAGCTGGCCGCCTTCCTCGTATCCCACATATCCGGGGGGAGAGCCTACAAGCCTGGATACGGTAAACTTCTCCATATATTCGGACATATCGATCCGTATCATTGCATTTTCATTGCCGAACAATGCTTCTGCCAGCGCTTTGCTCAATTCTGTCTTTCCAACGCCCGTGGGCCCGAGGAATATGAATGAACCTATGGGCCTCTTCGGATCCTTAAGTCCGACCCTGCCCCTCCTGATCGCCTTCGAAACAGCCTTCACCGCCTCAGCCTGTCCGACGACCCGCTGGTGGAGCACATCCTCCATCTTCATCAGCCGCTCGGACTCCTCTTCAGCCAAACGCTTGACCGGTATTCCGGTCCAACTGGCAACGATATCTGCGATCTCATCCTCTGTGACCGTGTCAGTTCTGGTCTGGTTCCTCTGGTACCACTCATCTTTGATCTTCTCGTGCTCAGCCTTCAGCTTCTGCTCCTTGTCCCTGATAGAAGCTGCCTTTTCAAACTCCTGTGACCGGATCGCATCCTCCTTCTCCTTTGACAGCTTTTCAAGCTGTTCCTCAAGTCTCTTCACATCTACCGGCGCGGTAAATGCCTTCAGCCTCACTTTTGATGCCGCTTCATCTATCAGATCGATGGCCTTGTCGGGAAGATACCTGTCGGTAATATATCTGGCAGACAGCTTAACCGATGCTTCAAGCGCATCGTCGGTGATCTTCACTCTGTGGTGAGCCTCATATTTGTCACGTATCCCCTTTAGTATCACCACAGTCTCTTCCTGCGTCGGCTCACCCACCGTTATGGGTTGGAACCGCCTTTCAAGGGCAGAGTCCTTCTCTACATGCTTGCGGTATTCATTTATCGTCGTGGCGCCGATCACCTGGATCTCGCCTCGTGCCAGCGCAGGCTTGAGAATATTTGAAGCATCTATTGCGCCCTCAGCCGCTCCCGCTCCAATGATGGTATGCATTTCGTCAATGAAAAGAATAACGTTGCCCGCCTTCCGCACCTCATCCATAGCCTTTTTCAACCGTTCCTCAAACTCTCCCCTGTACTTTGCGCCTGCCACCATGGATGATAGGTCAAGGGTGAAAACCCTCTTGTCCTTAAGAAGCTCAGGAATGTTCCCCTCGACGATCTTCTGCGCAAGTCCTTCAGCTATAGCGGTCTTTCCGACTCCGGGCTCTCCGATGAGGCACGGATTGTTTTTTGTCCTTCTGCTGAGGATCTGGACCACCCTTTCGATCTCCTTGTCACGGCCTACGATAGGATCGAACTTTCCTTCCCTCGCAAATTCGGTCAGATCCCTTCCAAACTGATTCAATGTAGGAGTGTTTGTCTGGCTAGAGGTGCTTCTCGGTTCTCCGCTGGCCGTTGGTGCATCTTCATTCAGCATTTTTATGATATCATTCAACAGCTTTTGCGGATCGACGCCAAGATCAATCAAGATCCTCACAGCAACGCTTTCTCCTTCCCGCATGATTCCCAGCAACAGATGCTCCGTACCTATATAATTGTGCCCCATCCGTCTGGCTTCCATCAACCCCAGCTCCAGTACCTTTTTTGTTCTGGGTGTGAAATCAAGAGTATTCTTTCCGACACTGTCCCCGCGTCCGATAAGCTCCTCGATCTCCTTGAGCACCTTGTCTTCACTAACTCCCTGTCCCTGCAGCACCCTTGCTGCAACTCCGGTGCCCTCCCTGATCAGGCCCAGCAGCAGGTGTTCGGTCCCGACATAACTGTGCCCCAGCTTTATCGCACTCTCCTGAGACAAATTTATTGCTTTTTCAGCTTTTTCAGTAAATCTCCCGTACATGGTCCATCACTCCTTAATGTATCCTTTCGTTCAGCTTCTTGCGTATCAGCTCCGCCCTCTTTTGATCCCTTTCGTCGGGCTTTAGCTGTTCACCGTATGTTTTTTGCAGATAAGCCGGCCGTATCATCAGCGTCAGCTCGTTCAGATCCTCAAGCTCCATTCCCTGCAGCAGGCCCATTATCATCCCCAACCTGACATCTGATATAAGCTTCAGGCTTTCTTCCGAGGTTATCAGCCTGGCACTGCGCAATAAACCGAGGGATCTGTATATCTTGTCCTCGAAACGAACCGGATTTTGTCTGTAAAGCTCAATGCGCAGCATTTTTTCCTGCTCTGAGATCTGTTGAGTGATATTTGATATGCCTGCAATAATCTCTTCCTCCGTCTGCCCAAGTGTCACCTGATTCGATATCTGGAACATATTCCCCTCGGCCTCGCTGTTTTCACCGTATAGGCCCCTTACAGCTACGCCTATCTTCCCGCAGGTCTCAAGCACCCCTTTTATATAGCCTGTCATCGATAGCGCAGGAAGATGCAGCATCACTGATGCTCTTATCCCTGTACCTATATTGGTAGGGCAGCATGTAAGATAACCATAGCTTTTATCAAACGCAAACCCAAGTTTTTTATCTAGATTAGAGCCCAGGCTTCCACATAGTTTCCAAGCTTCTTCCAGCTGCATCCCCGAGTATATACACTGCAGCCTCAAATGATCCTCCTCATTTACCATCACACTTATCCGCCCGTCCTTGCTAATGATTGCAGCCCTGCCGGCATTGCCTTCAGCGAACTCGGGGCTGATAAGGTGCTTCTCGACAAGGAGCTGTCTGTCCAGCGGCTTTAATGACTGCATCTCCAGATAAGAAAACTCATACCCGGATAGCCCGGCATCATCCAGCAAGGCCTCTCTGACCTTCTCTAGGATCTCCGCTCCCTGTAAACGGCTCATGCGCGTAGTAAAAGGATATGCCTCAAGGTTTCTTGCCAACCTTACCCTGCTGCTTATCGCCACTTCATGACCGAGTGCCGGCCGGCTTCCCTCCTTACTCATACCGCACCTCCGTTCACATTTCCGCTGCTCTCCAGACTTCTTATCCTGTCTCTCAGCTCCGCTGCCCTTTCATAATTCTCGCTTTCTATAGCACTTGACAATTCCGCCTTAAGTCTGTCTATCTTATCTGAAAGTCCCACCGCTTCTGCAGGCTGGCCGCCTTCATCGGCCTTCTTCACATCCGGTGTTCTCTCAGGCATTTCTCCTGTATGCTCTGCACTTCCATGCAGTCTTCTCAATATTGGGATCAGATTATCCCTAAACACGCTGTAGCAGCTTGCGCAGCCAAGCTTTCCACCTTTTCTGAAATCGTCGAAAGCCATGCCGCAAACATTGCAGCGCAGTATTTCAGGTTGTTTGAATTGGGCATAGCCGGCACTGTCACCAAAGCCCGGAAATCCCCAAAGCATATTAACCAAACTGAGCTGTGGATTGAATGACATCGCCCCGTCTTCGGCAGCACATTGAGTGCAGAGATACATCTCAACCTTTTTGCCATTTATTATCTGTGTATAATGTACATTAGCCTTTCTTTTATGGCACTGCTGGCATACCATATGCCTCACTCCCTGCATGATTAATCATTACGTAATTATTACCCGCACAGTACATTTATTAACAATTCGTCTTCGAGCAGAACCTGCATCGACCGGCCCATCTCCGAAAATATCTGGGAGCTTGTTCGATACGGGTTTAGTACATCTGCCTGGTCAATATCTTATACCATCAGGCTCGTCAGCATATTTTTGAACATTGCGGCCCTTATTATGTCTCTGTCCGGCATACCTATACCGCCGAGCACCTTATCACTGGTGGCAGCCTTTATCAGCAGGCCTTCTCTGGAGCTGATGATATCATAGTCAACAAAATTATTGACAAAAACCTCAGCAGATTGCTGGGAAATGCTGTCACCCATTGAACTTACAATATGCATAAGGTATTTTCCCGGCCTGTTTATGTTAACACGCCTGATCTTGATATGCCCTCCTCCGCCGCGTCTGCTCTCCACATAGTAACCTCTCTCAGTAGTAAATCTTGTATCTATTACATAATTTATCTGTGAGGGCACGCAGTTGAAATAATTTGCCAGTTCGTTGCGCTGTATCTCTATAGCTCCGTCAGTATCGTTTATCATCTGCTTCAAAAAGGCTTCTATTATATCGCTCATCCTGGCCAATTGCGCTCACTCCCTTCATCGGTGTATTGATTTTGACTATCTTTGACTTTCATTTATTATTATAATTCACAGAAAAATTATATTCAAGTGTTTTTTTGATAATCAGCCATAGGATATTCTCCTTTTCAGATCGGCCCAAATATGTATAGACGCATCTTTCCCCTCATCATAATATTTTTTCTCGGATCACTCGTAATATTCACATCCGGAGGGCAAAAAACCCGACCGTGTGTACGGCCGGGTCCAAATCGCTGACTTGTCAGCAAAAATTGCTTTCTGTATTTATTGCTATACCTGGTGCATCAGGTTCATCTATTATTGTTTTTTATCCTGATCTTCTGCTTGCTTTGCTTTCTCAGGGACCGGTGCTGTTCCCTGCTGGGCTTTAGCGGGCTCCTGCGGAGCCGGGGCCGCCCCCTGTGCGGGCGGTGCAGGCTGAGTTGGAGCGGGATACCCCGCAGGTCCTCCCGGATATGAAGGACCACTCATATATGCACTTTTGTTCCTGTTCTTTTTAATAGTCTTTTTGTAGATCCACATGCCAAACAGTACACATAAGCCGATAAATATAAGAATAGGCAGCGCTGCAACAATGAACAGAAGCAGGTCGCCGAGGAATTCCACAACATTGAGCAGGCTTTCCTTCAGACTGTTCAGCAGCTTGTCACCGTAGGTCTCAGGCATTGGCTCTTTCCCCGGATATTTTTCATTAAGGTTGATAGTTATCGTAGAAAGATCCACCAGGCTGTTGAGCTTGTTCAGATTTCCGGTGAGGCTTTCTATCTGATATCTTATATCTGTCAATTTGCTTTCAGCCTTAAAAATCTCTTCTATATCATCAAGCTTCTCTACATAGGCCTCCAGCTTTTCTTGCTGCATCTTGAGCAGCCTCAGTCTTGATTCCACATCAAAGACCTGTTCCGTTACATCCTGACCGTCCGTTGTATAATTGTAAACGTCTCCAAGGCCTCTGAGCTTATTTATAACGGAGTCAAACATCTCCTTATTCACGCGGAGAACAATCGTTCCTCTTTTAACAAGCTTCAGCTCCTCTTCGATATAGACTCTTTCTGTATTTATATTTGTCTGCTGCACAAAGCCTATGTTTGCTATAATGCCTTCAATGTTGGCAAATGCATTATCAAAGTTTTCCACTTCGATAGTTAGGTTTGCGCTCCTTATGATCTTTCTTTCAGCGAGGATAACATTCGACACATCTACAGTGCTGCTTCCGCCTCCTGCAAGCGAGTCTGCTTCATAAGCCGGAGGCGCTTCTGCATGTGCAGCTTCACCTTTGAATCCGCCTGCATCCGATCTATCCGCTCCAGACGATGATGTCTGAGGCATGTCAGCGCTCTTTTCACTGCTGCCGCATCCTGCCATGACTGCTGCAATTAAAGCCAGAACCAATAATAGACCTACTAGCTTTTTTGTCATTTTTTTCTCCTCCTTTATCCCATATATGTATTTACCGGGCTTAATAGTAAAGACGTAAATACTTTATCAAAGTTCCATCAAAGTTAAACTACAGCGGTGCCCTGTATATTTTGGCAGGTAAGTATCAGCAGTGATATCAATAGATCGACGTGGACAGCCTAGCTTTTAGCACATTTTTAAACTATTAATCAACACGGTATCCCCTATTCCGGACTGATAAAAGAGCTGCCCTTTCAGGCAGCTCTCGTGAAAATCCATCGGTCGTTATATTATTCGTCATCGTCCACGTCGGACATTTCCTTCCTGGCCTCTTCGATGACCTTTTGAGCCACGTTGGCAGGAGCCTCTTCATATCTCTCAAAGTACTGCTTGAATGCGCCCCTGCCCTGGGTCATGCTTCTCAGGTCATTTGCATATTTGAACATCTCTGCCGTCGGCACCTCAGCTACGACCTGCTGTAAGCCGCCCTCCTGCGGGTTCATTCCAAGGATCCTTCCTCTTCTCTTGTTAAGGTCTCCTATGATGTCTCCCATGTAGCTGTCCGGAATATATACCTCAACATGGCTTATGGGCTCCAGCAGTACAGGACCTGCCTGGGGGAGGCCTTTCTTGTACGCCAGGCGTGCTGCGATCTTGAACGCCATTTCCGAGGAGTCGACATCGTGATATGATCCGTCCACCAATGTAGCCTTCAGGTTGACCACCGGGTATCCTGCCAGGACTCCGTGGAGTATGGCTTCACGCAGTCCCTTTTCAACTGCCGGGTGATACTGCTTCGGAACAGATCCTCCGAAAATCTTCTCTTCAAATACAAGATCCTCGGTCTCGCCGTGCTCGAATTCTATCCATACATGTCCATACTGACCATGCCCGCCGGACTGTTTCTTGTGCTTTCCTTCTACCTTGATCTTCTTCTTTATGGTCTCTCTGTAGGGGACCTTGGGGTCTACCAGATTCACCGATACACCGAATTTGGATTTGAGCTTGCTTACGAGAACGTCAAGATGCTGCTCGCCGATACCGGAGATAACAGTCTGATGTGTCTCAGCATTCATCTCAACCTTGAAGGTAGGATCTTCATCCTGCAGCCTGTTGAGACCCGAGTTGATCTTCTCTTCATCACCTTTGGCCTTCGCCTCTACAGCCAGCGACAATGCCGGTTCGGGGAATACGATCTTCTCAAGCACTACGGGCTTTGCCTGCTCACACAGGGTGTCATTTGTATTGGTATACTGCAGCTTTGCAACAGCACCGATATCACCTGCGATAAGTTTATCGACAGGGATCTGCTTCTTTCCTCTCAGCATGAATACCTGAGCAGTCTTTTCGTTTTTCTCTGATGTAGAATTATATACAACAGTGTCTGACTTAAATGTACCTGAATATACTCTGAAAATAGAGATCTTTCCAACAAAGGGGTCTGCGATAGTCTTGAAAACAAGAGCTGACATGCTTTCATCCGCTGAATTCTTCAGCTCCACTACTGTATCGGTCCCGGGCTTGGTTGCCTTGGTCACCGGCCTGACTGCAGGTGAGGGCAGATACTCCACGATCATGTCCATGAGGGTCTGAACGCCCTGATTGAGGAATGCGGAGCCGCAGAATACCGGAACTATGGAACCGTCAGAAATTCCTGTGCACAGGCCTTTCTGTACCTCTTCCTTTGAAAATTCCTCGCCACCGAAGAATTTCTCCATCAATTCCTCATCTGTTTCTGCTATTGCCTCATTGAGAGCTTCCCTGATTGCAGATATCTTATCATTCAAATCGGCAGGGATATCCGTATCTACCAGCTTATCCTTGTCGAACTTATTTGCTTTCATATTAACTACATCAACAAAACCTGTAAATTTCTCACCTTCGATAATAGGCAGCTGGAAGGCGATCACATTTTTGCCGAATGTATTTGTCAACTGATCAAGAACTTCAAAGAAATTCGCATTTTCTTCGTCCATCTTGTTGACGAAAAACATTTTTGGCAGTCCCTGTTCTTTTGTATAAGCCCAGGATTTTTCGGTACCTACTGCGACGCCGCCTTTGGCAGGAACCAATATGACTGCAGCCTCTGATACCCTGATCCCCTGCTTTACCTCTCCTACAAAGTCAAAGTAGCCGGGAGTGTCAATAACATTGATTTTAAAATCCTTCCATTCACAAGGTGCAATAGCGGTGTTGATAGAGATCTTTCTCTTGATTTCCTCCGGGTCGTAGTCAGTGGTAGTGTTGCCGTCATTTACCTTCCCAAATCTGTCAAGTGCTCCGGTATTGAACAGCATTGCCTCCGCAAGAGTCGTCTTACCTGCCCCGCCGTGTGACAACAAGCACACATTGCGGAGCTTTTCCACGGTATAATCCTTCATATGAATTCCCCCTTGTTTTATAGCGCTCTTTTAGTATTTCCTGTAACAGGAAAAAGATTCAAGATATATGGATATTATGACACAATGTATATTATAGCATACATTAAGACCAGTTCAAGGATTTTCTTGAGCGAGATCGGCAGCATCTGTTTTTCTTGACATTTGCGCTGCATCATTGTAAATTTATATCAAAATGGACCCGGAATATATATTGGTAAAACGGCAGAATGGAAAGACTAGCAGCATAACGAGTGAATAACGGCAGAAAGGAAGATGGTTATGATCATTGTAATGAAGCCCGGCTCAAAAGACTCTGAAATAGAGGAAATATCAGGCATTCTGGAGAATGCCGGCCTTGGCATCCATATTTCCAGAGGCATCGAACGAACTATCATCGGTGTGATCGGTGACAAACGGCTCCTTCGCGATATCCCTCTGGAACTGATGCAGGGTGTCGACAAGCTGGTGCCGATAATGGAAAGCTACAAGCTGGCCGGTAAGACGTTCAAACCAGAGCCCAGTATAATAGATGTAGGCGGAGTAAAGATCGGCGGCAGAGAGCTGGTAATGATAGCAGGCCCATGTGCGGTGGAGGGACCGGACCAGATCATGGAGGCGGCAAAGGCCGTCAGCAGATCCGGTGCTCAGTTCCTTCGCGGCGGTGCTTTCAAGCCCAGGACTTCTCCGTACTCTTTTCAGGGGCTGGAGGAGGAAGGACTGAAAATGCTCAAGGAGGCAAGCAATGCCACCGGCCTTCAGATAGTGACAGAGGTCATAAGCGAGCGCTCCGTCGAGATAGCATCAAGGTACGTCGACATGTTCCAGATAGGTGCACGCAATTCGCAGAACTTCCACCTTCTGAGGGAGGTTGGGCGCTCGGGAAAGCCTGTATTGTTCAAAAGAGGCTCTGCGACAACTATAGATGAATGGCTCAACGCGGCAGAATACATCATGAGCGAGGGCAATTACAACGTCGTGCTGTGCGAACGGGGCATCAGGACTTTCGAGACAGCAACGAGAAATACGCTGGATATCAGCTCCATCCCCGTTGTCAAAAGCAAGAGTCATCTGCCGGTCATCGTCGATCCCAGTCATGCCGCAGGCAGGGCACAATACATCCTGCCTCTTTCGAGGGCAGCCATTGCTGCGGGTGCAGACGGACTCATTATAGAGGTGCATCCATGTCCGAGATGCGCTCTTTCAGACGCAGCACAGCAATTGGATCCTGCAGCTTATGATGCTTTGTGTAAAGATATTGGAAAGATTGCCGAAATAGTAGGCAGAGAGTTTAGATATGGAGCTTGAAAGAGTAACCATCATCGGGCTCGGGCTGATCGGAGGCTCTCTGGCCCGGGCACTGAGGTCAAAGACCGCAATAAGTGAGATCATAGCAGTGGACAGCGATGCGTCATCCCTTGGACTTGCACTGGAGCAGGGCATCATAGACAAGGGACTTGCTGTGCCGGACATCGGCGTTTGCTCCTCAGACATAATATTTATCTGCACTCCGGTAAAGCAGGCCATTGAATACATCGATATGCTGGCCGGCAAAACTGGAGACAGGACTATCGTTACCGATGTGTGCAGTACCAAGAGCGAGATAATGGAAAATGTCGAAAAGCTACGGGAAGCACTGTGTTTTATCGGAGGACATCCAATGGCCGGAACAGAAAGATCCGGCTTCAAAAACAGCTTCGCACACCTTTTCGAGAATGCATATTATATACTTACACCGGCAGCACATGCATCACAGGAATCAGTAAAGATCCTTTCCTCCGTTGTCGAAAGCATTGGAGCCATTCCTCTGGTGATGACAGCTGAGGAGCATGACATGGCGGCGGCCGGTATCAGTCATCTTCCCCATGTCCTAGCAGCCGCGCTGGTAAACCTGGTAAAACAGGCCGACAGGGGGAGCGGAAGGATGCAGACGCTGGCAGCAGGCGGCTTCAGGGACATAACCAGGATAGCGTCATCGAATCCGGGGTTATGGGAGAGCATAGTGCTGAGCAACAAAAAGCAAGTATTGTCGCTTTTAAGGCAGTTTGATAAGATATTGGATGAATTTGCCCAGTATCTTGAGGATGGATGTTCAAATGAAATATATAATTTCTTCAGTGAAGCAGGCCGCTTCCGGGATACTGTCTCAGATCATGGACAAGGCCTTCTTCCGGCGATACACAAGCTGATCGTGGATGTACAGGACAAACCCGGAATCATAGGAGAGATCGCAACGATCCTGGGCCACAATAATATAAACATAAAAAACATAAATGTTGCGAATAGCCGTGAATTCGAGCAAGGATGCCTGATAATAACGTTCTCTGATACCGAGAGTGTAAATATTGCCTTTGACTTGCTCCTGCAAACAGGTTATAAAGTATTTAAAAATAGGTAATTAATATGATTTAAATTCAGGGGGGACGCAGAGTGTTAATTGAGAACAGAAACAGACTCAGAGGAGAAATCACTGTACCCGGCGACAAATCGATCTCCCACAGGGCAATAGTCATCGGGGCTCTTGCCAGCGGGACCACAGAAATAGATAATTTTCTGCTGGGAGAGGACTGCATAAGCACTATCGATTGTTTCAGAAGAATGCAGGTAGGCATCGAAATACTGCAGAACAACAGGGTCAGGGTCAATGGAAGAGGACTGTACGGTCTCAAGGCGCCCTCCTCCGTACTGAATTCAGGGCGCTCGGGTACCGCATTGAGGCTTCTGCTTGGTGTCCTTTGCGGCCAGCCCTTCACATCAGGTGTGATCAGAAACGAGTTTTCAATGAAGAAGCCGGTGGGCAAGGTCGTGCATTATCTGCGCCGGATGGGTGCAAATATCTCCGGCAGGGAAGACGGCAACCTTTGTCCTTTGACCATTTCACCCTCCAGACTTAAGGGCACTGAATGTGTACTGCCGATACATGAGATGCATATAAAATCCCCTCTGCTTTTGGCAGGTCTGTACTCCGAAGGCGAAACCACAGTAAATGAACCTGTAAGATCCAGAAACCATACCGAACTGATGCTAAACTACTTCGGAGCCGATATCAGGGAGGAAGGTCACTGCGTCAAATCCCATTCCGTAGAAAATCTTTACGCCCAAAAGGTATCTATACCCGGCGATATATCGATGGCAGCATATTTTATAACGGCAGCGCTGCTTGTCCCAAATTCGGACATCGTTATAAAGGACGTTGGAGTCAATCCGACAAGGATCGGGATACTGAATGTATACAAGCAAATGGGGGCAAAGATCGAGCTGCTCAACGAAAGAACAGTCAGCGGTGAAAGGGTTGCCGATATCCATGTGATGACCTCCGGTCTGAAATCTGCAAAAATAAACCAACAGCTTGTCCCAAGCCTCATAGACGAACTGCCTGTCATAATAGTAGCAGCCGCTCTTGCAGAGGGCACGACAGAAATAACCGGTCTCTCGGGCTTCAAAGTCAAGCAATCCGGCAAGCTGAAGGCAATTTCAATGGAGCTGGCGAAAATGGGCGCTAAAATCGTGGAAAATGAAGACGGGCTGGTCATAGAGGGCCGGAAATCACTGAGAGGTACTGTCGTCGACAGCAACAACAACCACTCCCACGCCATGGCCCTGTCAATAGCCGGGCTGGTGGCTGAAGAAGAGACTACCATAAGGAAGACCCATTCTGTTGACATAGTATATCCCACGTTTTATGAGACACTCAACAAGCTTTGACGGATATGATGCAACGCGCCTTTCAGGCGCAGCACAAAGAGCGTCCGGATACCACATCCGGACGCTCTTTCATTTCTGTTGTTACTCAAACTTCTCTTTTATTTTGTATCCCAGAACCATCAGACTGTCGCTGAGGTGTACATTTTCGATGACCATTTCATAGGGAAGCCTCAGGTCCATGGGAGAAAAGTTCCACAGTCCTTTTATGCCAAGACGTGCAACCCTTTCAGCTGCCTCGCGTGCATGCTCATACGGCACCGTGAGCATGGCGATATCGACCCGGTTTTTACTGACAAACTCCTCCAGTGTCTCCATATCCAGCACTTCAAGACCGTTTATTTTTTTTCCGATGAGCTTTGGGTCGATGTCAAATAACCCTATGGTTTTAAAACCTCTTTTTTCAAAATTGCCATAGTGGGCCAGTGCCTGTCCCATGTTGCCTGCGCCAAGGATGATCGTCTGGAACCTGTCGTTGATACCCAATATGTTGGCTATTTCATTGTAAAGCAACTCCACATTATATCCGTAGCCCTGCTGTCCAAATCCTCCGAAACAGTTCAGGTCCTGCCTTATCTGCGATGCTGTTATCCCCATTCTGCTGCTTAGCTCCTTGGACGATATCCTGGTTATGTCCATCAAAAGCAGATCGGACAAATACCTGTAATACCTGGGAAGCCTTTTGATAACCGCAATAGACACCTTCTTTTTTGAAGCCATGTGCAGCCTCCTTCAAAATTTGATAACCTTCAGGTCACATGTTCCAAAGAAATTATACAACTTTGATATTTTTTTGTCAATATTGCCCCAAGCCGCATATTCTGCTAGAATTAACTCTCGGATAAGACAAAACAGCAATTAACGGAACAGGACTAATAATGGTAATTTTATCATGCAATGAAATAAGTCTGTCCTTTGGGACGGACATCATACTCAATAAAGTAAGCTTCAAGCTGCAGCAGGGTGAGAAGGCAGCCCTTGTCGGCGTCAATGGAGCCGGGAAATCGACTTTGTTCAGGATAATAACCGGGGAGCTCCAACAGGACAGCGGGGATGTTTTTATGTCCAGGGGACTTCGCATCGGCTTTCTTGACCAGTATTCCGGTCTGGAGTCCGATAATACCATATGGTCTGAAATGCTCACCACATATAAGTCACTGCTATCTGCTGAAAGACGTCTGAAGCAGCTTGCAAACGATATAAGTACCGAAAGCAGCCAGGACCGCCTCCATTCGTTGATGAGGGAGTACGATATCCTGCTTGAGCGCTTTTCACGCGAAGGCGGCTACGAGTATAACAGCCGTATAAGAGGCGTATTGCGCGGTCTTGGTTTTGAGGACGCACAGTTTGAACTGCAGGTGCGGACATTGAGCGGAGGGCAGAAGACACGCCTTGCTCTTGCCAGGCTGCTGTTGGAGGAGCCGGATCTGCTGCTGTTGGACGAGCCCACCAATCACCTTGATATCAATGCAATAGAGTGGCTTGAGGATTTTCTGAAAAATTACAGGAAGTCGGTTCTTGTCATTTCTCATGACAGATATTTTTTAGATACCGTAACAACTAAAACCATTGAGCTCGAAAACAATGAATGCACAGAGTATGACGGCAATTATACACAATATGCCGAAAAAAAATCAGAGGCAAGGAAAATACAGCAGAAGCATTACGAATTGCAGCAAAAGGAAATTGCCAGGATGGAAGCATTCATCGAACAGCAGCGCCGGTGGAATAGGGAGAAAAACATAGTTGCTGCCGAGAGCCGGCAAAAGGCCATTGACAGGATGAAGAAGGTCGACGCACCTAACAGGTTGCCCGGAAGCATCAAGCTGCAGTTCAGAAGCAGTATCACAAGCGGGAACGACGTCCTCTTTGTAGAAGAACTGTCAAAAAACTTTCCGGGAAAAGAACTGTTCAAGAATATCAGCTTCGATGTGAAACGAAATGAAAAGGTTTTTTTGCTCGGCCCAAATGGCTGCGGAAAGTCGACACTGCTCAAGATCCTGGCAGGAAGGATGCCACAGACCTTTGGCAATTTCGAGTACGGGCATAAAATAATACTGGGCTATTACGATCAGGAGCTGGAGGGGCTGGATGAGAGCAATACAGTTCTCGAGGAAGTATGGACTGATAATGAAAGGCTCACTCATACTCAGATCCGCAACGCTCTTGCCCAGTTCCTGTTCACCGGGGAGGATGTTTACAAGCCTGTAAGTGTACTCAGCGGCGGTGAGAAAAGCAGAGTGGCTCTTGTTAAGCTGATGCTCTCTGAGTCCAATCTGCTTCTGCTTGACGAGCCCACCAACCATCTGGACATAAATTCCAGAGAAGCCCTCGAGGAGGCTCTGCTCCTATATGACGGGACTCTGCTGGTGGTTTCCCATGACCGATATTTTATACGCAAGCTTGCCTCCAGAGTCATCGAAATGACCGGCAGCGGTATCGAGGACTATAAAGGCAGCTACCAGTATTACCTGGATCACCGTCGTATACCCGCTATGACAGAGTCCGATGATAAAAACAGATCAGTCTCTGCTTCGAAGCAGGAGCATATCGAAACCAAGGAAGAAAGGGCAAGACGGCGCAAGCTTGAAAAGCAGCTAGCCTCTTGCGAGGCTGAAATAAGCAAAACAGAGGCAAGGCTGGCCTTCATTTCGGACGAGATGTCAAGAGAGGATTCCCTCAGCGACCATGTATTGCTGTCCGAGCTCCACAATGAGCAGCTCACATTGGAAATCCATCTGGAACAGCTTTACAAAGAGTGGTCCGAACTGTCGGAGCAGACATCCTGATGGGGTATCGTCAGACTACTTGAAATAATTGTCGATACCCTTTTTGATGGCTTCTGCGATCTTTGTCTGGTATTCGTCTGTACCCAGCTTCTGCTCCTCGGCGGCATTGGACAAAAAACCACATTCGACTATGGTGGTGGGTGTTTTGAGATTCTTGATGATCACTATCGGCTGCTTTAGTTCAGGCTCGCGTTTGTTGCTCTTGTCGACATTTTCCCGAAGGGATTTCTGGATGCATTCAGCAAGCTTTTTGCTCTCTGGAGAGTCTGCCGGATAAAAGGTCTGCGCACCGTAATATTGGGCTTGAGTAAAGCTGTTGGTATGGATACTTACAACGATCTGCGCACCGCTGTTATCCATGATCTCCTTACGCCTCGTCAGATCCTGCAGCCTCTTGTAGTAGATATCTGTTGTTCCCTCGTTATACACAAGCTTATCTTCCTCACGCGTCATGATCACGTTATACTGGTCCTTTTCCAGCAGTTCCCTGACCTTGAATGCAATGCTCAAATTCAGATCCTTTTCCTTCAGACCACTGTAATTACTGATCTTTCCGGGATCCTCCCCTCCATGGCCTGCATCTATGACAACAGTTTTTTGTTCAGAGGTCTTGGCGGCTGCCGCTGTCTGTGTGTCAACATTCATATTAAGACTGTAGATGGCTACAAGCAAAGCAAAAACCAGCCCTATAAGTACCAGATTGGATTTTCTCATTACAATAATCATATGATCCGTCTCCCTATTCAATTTTATCGTTCTCTTCGATATAAGAATATTCGGGGACGGGTTGGACATATTACTAAGACTTGCAGTTGTTTTACCTTTCCCGGACTTGTTTCAGATCGTCGATCCTTCCGCCGAGCCGCCTGACAGCAGACACTATGTCGTAAAAGCTTTCCCGGCTGATGTCTTCTCCGTTTTTGAGCAAATAGCCCCTAAGTGCAGGTATTGCCCTGCCATCACCGTAATTTGCCAGGCAGTCAGCTGTAACGACTTTATCGGGAAGCTGATGGAATGCATTTTTCAGTGCCAGGTATATTTCATCAGAACGGCAGTCCTTTCCGATTTCAGCCAGAGACATGACCAGATACTCACAGGTCTCATCAGACCGGTTTCCTGAGCTCATCTCCTGTATTATAAGGTCTACTGCCGTATGACCTATGCCGTTCAGAGCATCCCTTGCAGTTTCCTGCATAAGCTCTGATATTCCACGGCTGGCGTCAAGAACATTTATCAAAGGCAAAACCGCTTTCCCGGACTTTTGCCTGCCAAGTATCCTGACCGCCATGACTGATGGGGCCGGACTTTCTTCACCCTGACCAGTATTAATTTTCATTGCGGTTCCTATCAAAAAGTCTATAGCTTTATCACCATAGTACAGCAGCTTGTCCAAATATATAGCCGGCATCTCATCATCGCATATCTCTGCACCGTCACAGAACATTTCAGTGATTTCCTCAAATCCGGCCTCGTCCATATATTCGCAGGGAGTCTTCCCAATTTCCGGCAGCTGCTCAGAGAGCCACTTTCCATATTCATGGTCCAGACAGTACTGCAGATCCGTACCTTCCGCATCAGTAAAGCTATCGGACGAAGAATCCCGGGGAGGCATCATGCAGGCATCATATGCAGAGCGCATCGACGAATTGTAGCTGTTGAAGAAAATCTCGGAAAATCTGTTCAAATCACTGGCCTCCGGTTGTCTTCTTTTTTTTCTTTTTCTTGGGTTTGCTTTCGTTGACCGAAGGATTCCAGGGGCTCTTGGTGAAGGCCTTTTCCTGGATCGGTTTCTTTTTCCTGATCTTTTTCATTATATCGATACCATAGAAACCCATCAGATATCCGATGGCTGCTACGGCAGGAATGAGGAGTATTGCTGCGATATAACCAATAATCGACTCATTGAACAATCTTACAACAAAATACACCGGACCGAGTATGCCATTTATCGCCAGATGCTTTAACCTTTCAGCAAATTCAGTTTCAAAGCGCAACAACGACAGCACCGATACTACCAGCGCCACAGGGATGAAGCCTAACAGCCCTATGACCAGCCCTTTCCATGGCCTGGGATCGAGTTCGTACTGAGGCTTCTTTTCCTTTACCGCCAGTTCCTTCATATCCGTATATGTAAGAAAGGCAACGAACGCAAACCCTATAAGACAGTATGCCGGAAGCCAGGCATTGAATTTGTCGCCGGTGACCGACATGAAAGGGTACATGAACATTACAAAAAATATTAGAGTCATGGAATAGTTGTACAGTATCCTGGCTCCGGACTTGATATATTGTTTCATCAGTAAGCACTCCTATTGCTTCTGTCTTCGCATATCCTTCAGATATACGCTTCCGGTTATGGATTTCGCCTTCTTTTTCAGTTCCGCGGCGATCTCGCCCACCTGCAGATGATTGCAAAGCACTCTGTGTTCGTTTGATACGACTGCGATAGAGACGGTCATTATCGGGTATTTGGTTATGTAGCCTCTTCTGTTTGTCGTGCTGATGAACCCGGATTGCTTGTCCTGATCGGAATACAGTTCGGGCACTCTCTCATCAAAATCCTTTATTATGTTCTCGCAAAGCGCATCTGCACATTCAGGCACCGTGATGACCACAAAGTCATCGCCTCCGATATGCCCCAAAAAGTCGCTTTTTGAGCCAAAGGTCCTCACATTGTCCATCAGTATATCTGCAATGAGCTTTATTGCTGAATCTCCCCGGGAAAATCCATAGGCGTCGTTATATGCCTTGAAATTATCCACATCCAGATATAATACAGAAAAAATCATTTCTTTGACTATCCTGTAATTTATCTCAGACTGTATCTCAATATTACCCGGCAGCCCTGTCAGGGGATTCGCCAATCTGTTTCTATCTATACGAAGCAGTGTATTTTTGACTCTGCTTATCAGCTCACGCGGGTTGAACGGTTTTGTTATGTAATCATCAGCACCAAGCTCCAGTCCGGCAAGCTTGTCCTCCTCATTGCCCTGGGCAGTGAGCATGATGATGGGCATCAGGTTGTTGCTCTCATCCTTTCTTAGCAGCTTGCAGACCTCAAACCCGTCAATACCGGGCATCACTACATCAAGGAGCACAAGGTCGGGCTTTTCGGACATAACCATCTTTATGCCGTCCACCCCATTATTTGCGGATACTACATCATAACCCTTTTCCATCAGTATGTCTGTGGTCAGCTTTACCATCATTTCCGTATCATCGATTATGAGTATCTTCTTTTTAAACATATGCGCTCTCCAAATCAGTTCTGCCGCTGAGAATATATATTTATATACATTAAAATTATATATTATTTTTATTGATTTGAACAGATGTCTGAATTACCAATGCCCCTTATTATCATATCATGTTTGAGTTATAATACAATAGATGTGCATTTAATAATCGGTGTTGAGCACAATAAGCCAGGATCGATTGCGATTACTTGCAATTACTTGCATAATAGACATAATATTAAGGAGTGATTTCATTGGCAGAATTTTGTGGATGTGGTTCACTGATGATCGACGGCCGCTGCTCCAACAAGAGCTGTGCTCTCAGGAGCAGTACCGCTGCGCCCGCCAGAAAGAGGACATCAAAGGCAGGGACATCAGGAGCAGGCACTGCTTCAAAAGCTTCCGCCCCTAAAAAGCCCAACCCTCGCAGAGCCTCCAGGGTCATAACCTATAATCTTTACGATAACGACAAGGGTAAGCCGCCTGAAAACTGACCACTTTCAGACATCATGCCCTTAGCACATCTTCCGGTGTGCTGCGTCTCTGCTGAGATCCATATCGGTACATAAGATCAATGCTGGTTTCGGAAGATACACAGCCTCTGCCCTATCCTCAGATAATCGGGGTCCGTACCCGGATTTGCCTCCAGAATGCTTTCTATGCTGGTTCCATATTCCTGTGCAATGCCAGAGAGAGTGTCACCCGGCTGAATATATCTTTCTGAGAGCCCGGGGGGACAGGCAGGTATACATATCGTCTGTCCTATCCCGAGCCTGTATGGGTCCAGTCCGGGATTTGCAGCCATTATCCGCTCAAGATCCACTTCAAGCCTCTTTGCTATGCTATACAGGTTCTCCCCGGGCTGTACATGGTATGGATACCTGTTTCCCTGGCATCCCTTGAGGCTATTGTATGTCCCCTTCGCCGGCCAGCCATGGTCCTCAGGCTTCCCATCCCGTCCTATGGTGCCCCATGGAGTTATATATGGGTTGTTGCTGAAATGTATATCAAAAAAACATGCCATTGAACTAACTACTTTCATATATTCATCTTATGTATACTATGAAGCATAAATCCTCTTGTTGACGGTCTCCGTCAGGCTGTTTTTTCATGCTAGATAAACAAAAGCAAGCTGACTGCCATGACCATCATCCCTGCTATCAGCCCGTAGATCGAAAGGTGGGACTCCCCATATTCCCTCGCTGTAGGCAAAAGCTCGTCCAACGAAATAAAGACCATGATACCTGCCACTGCAGCAAAGAGCACTCCAAACACCACATCGTTGAAAAACCTGTACAGAATCAAATATCCGATAATCGCACCCAGCGGCTCGGATAAGCCAGAGAGGAATGAAAGCCTAAATGCTTTTTTTCTGCTCTCTGTGGCATAATAGACCGGGACAGCGACTGCAATTCCCTCTGGAATGTTATGGATCGCAACTGCCACAGCTATGGCAACTCCCAACGAGGGGTCCTTAATGGCAGATGTAAATGTTGCAAGCCCTTCAGGAAAGTTGTGTATAGCTATTGCCAGAGCTGTAAACTTTCCCATCCGCATCAGCTTGCTGTGGTCAGGCCCGATACTGTTTATCTCCTCCACCTTGTGCATATCATGAGGGTTTTTCCCGGAGGGCACGAATCTATCAATGAGGGCGATAATGAATATCCCCCCGAAAAAAGCTGCTACAGTGGCCCATGATCCCCCGGTTGTTCCCAATGCTTCAACAAGAGAGTCCTTTGCCTTGACAAAAATCTCGATCATCGATACATATATCATTACTCCTGCGGAAAATCCCAGTGCGATCGATAAAAACTTTGTATTTGTCCTTTTTGTGAAAAATGCAAGCGTACTGCCTATTCCTGTTGACAGTCCTGCAAAAAGAGTAAGACCAAAAGCAAACAGAATCCTTTGTATATCCATCCTCCATACCCCCGCACTGTTTTCGGTATAATAATACCCAATTTAATGTCGGCATAATCAACAACAAGTATTACTAATACCTCCAGGGAAACTGCCGTAAAGCATTTATGTACTGCCGTCTATTCCCCAAGACTGGGATCTCCGGCGGAGGAACATTCTCTTTTAAACTGCTCAAGCTCAGTGATCACTTCCGGATGTATATCAAGAAATCTGGTAAGCAGATCGATGTTTTTCAAGGTATTGCTGCCTATATTGTGCTCTATGAGCTCTGTCTCTGTCAGGATATCGTCAGTGGTCCCTATGCATTTTAAAAACTTTTCAATAATATTATGCCTGTTCAAAAGAAATTCTCCGATTTCTTTACCTCGTTCGGTCAAAAATATTATGCCGTATTTCTTGTAATCCAGCAATGCCAATCCTGTAAGCTTCTGGACCATTTTAGTGGCAGATGAGGGCTTTACGTTGAGCATCTCCGCCAAAGTGTTGATACGCATGTATCCATCCTTTCGAATGTTTCTGTAGATCATTTCCAGATAGTCCTCCATAGCAGAGGTCAGCTGCTTATCCCCCTGTGCCAGCAGCTGGTAGCCGCGGACCGTATGAAAATCATTTTGCTGCATCATAATCACACCTCTGTTAGTGAAGGAAAATTTTTTCATTCATTTACAATATATTCGGAACACTGATTTTTTATATTTCATATATTGGTCTAGGATAAGAATTTTTCTCTCCGCTAACGCAGGCAATATAAATCATGTACATAACCTGCAAAGGAGGCTCTATTATATGACCGATCGATACATTCCTTTAAGCCTGCTGCCCTTGGGCAGAAAGGCAAAAGTCAAAGCCCTGATTTCCGACGGACCTGCACGCAGAAGGATGCTGGATCTCGGGCTGATCTCAGACACACCGGTGGAAGCCCTGCAAAAAAGCCCTTCCGGCGACCCTACTGCCTACAGCATTCGCGGTGCTGTTATAGCATTGCGCTCGGAAGAAGCAAGCAAGATCCTGGTCGAAGCTCGCTAGAGAAAGCCAAGTGCAAGGAGGACAATAAAATGGGACTTACCAGCCAATCTACCGGCACCAGCGTATTGGACAGTGAGCTTCGGATCGAGCGCACTTCATCCGGCGACAGGGTCATTGCACTCACAGGAAACCCCAATGTAGGCAAAAGCACAGTTTTCAACAGTCTGACGGGACTGAATCAACACACCGGCAACTGGCCCGGCAAAACAGTAACCAATGCACAGGGCAGATACAGGCACAAGGATACGAATTTCATTATGGTAGACATCCCCGGTACCTATTCCCTTATGGCAAACTCAGCAGAAGAAGAGGTGGCCAGAGATTTTGTATGCTTCGGCAAGCCGGACGCCGCCATCGTGGTAACGGATGCAACCTGTCTGGAAAGGAACTTAAATCTCGTCCTTCAGACCTTGGAAATCACCGATAGGGTCGTTATATGTGTCAACCTTATCGATGAAGCAAAAAGAAAAAAGATATCAATAGACTGCGGCAGACTGTCCCGGCTTCTTGGCGTACCCGTAGTCCCGACTGACGCCAGAAACAAAAAAGGCCTGAAAGAGCTCATGGATGCAGTATATGCAGTTGCTGAAAAACACACAGCTCCAAAACCCATTAGCATTACATACGATGATTCCATTGAACAGGCAATAAGCATTATCCAGCCAAGGATATGGGAATTGGCAGACGGCAAAATCAACAACCGATGGACGGCACTCAAGCTATTGGATGGAGATCCCACACTATTGAGCTCACTGGAGAAGTATCTGGGCTTTGATCTACTGGATGATACTGAACTTTCAGACCTGTTGAATACAGCAAAAAAGCATCTCTCCGATAATGGTATCCAGCCCGGCGAGCTGCGGGACAGGGTCGTATCAAGGCTCGTCCGCACAGCGGAGGCTATCAGCAATGATACTGTGACCTTTCATAACACCCGGTACGACAGCACAGATCGAAAGATCGACAGGATCCTCACCTCAAGAGCCCTTGGTATACCCATCATGTTATGCCTCCTGGCAGTGATTTTCTGGCTGACCATAGCAGGAGCGAACATCCCCTCGGGGATCATTGCAGATTTTCTATTCGGGATCGAAGCTAAACTGACAGAGCTGTTCGTATCAGCAGGTGCTCCCCAATGGCTGCATGGCATGTTGGTACTTGGCATGTACCGGACTCTGGCATGGGTCATCTCTGTCATGCTGCCGCCAATGGCTATTTTCTTCCCATTGTTTACACTGCTTGAAGACCTGGGCTACCTGCCCAGGATTGCCTTTAATCTGGACAATTTCTTTAAAAGAGCATGTGCTCATGGCAAGCAGGCTTTGACCATGTGCATGGGCTTTGGCTGCAATGCCGCAGGAGTCATCGGCTGCAGGATCATTGAATCACCGAGAGAAAGACTGATCGCCATCCTTACGAATGTCTTTGTCCCCTGCAACGGCCGTTTCCCTGCACTGATTGCTGTCGGCACGATTTTTATTGGCGGATCCACCGGCGGAGCCTTTCGATCACTGACCTCCACCCTTGCTCTCACCGGCATCGTTACTTTGGGGATCTCCATGACATTCCTGGTATCTAAGATACTGTCTAAAACTATATTGAGAGGACTTCCATCATCATTTGTGCTGGAACTGCCTCCTTATCGCAAGCCACAGATCGGAAGGATCATTGTCCGTTCGATCCTTGACAGAACGCTGTTTGTATTAGGCCGGGCTGTTGCCATTGCAGCTCCGGCGGGATTGGTGATCTGGATCATGGCAAATGTTTCAGTTGGCGAGGTAAGCCTGTTGACTTATTCGGCAAATTTCCTCGATCCCTTTGCCAGACTGCTGGGATTGGACGGGTATATACTGATGGCCTTTATTCTCGGCCTGCCTGCCAACGAGATCGTCATTCCCATAATCATCATGAGTTATATGGCGTCAGGTTCCATACTGGAGCTGGATGGACTGGCGGACCTGAGACAGCTTTTAGTGTCTCACGGCTGGACATGGCTGACCGGTGTATGCGTTATGCTGTTCTCACTCATGCACTTCCCCTGCGGTACGACTATTTGGACGATTCGCAAAGAAACAAAGAGCATGAAATGGACCCTCGCTTCCATTGCAATACCAACTGCAGCAGGGATCGTTATATGCTTTATAGTCGCTAGTGCAGCACGTTTGCTCGGATTGGCATAGATCACCGACAGACAGCCATAGCCGGCGGGCGAGACATCGGGGAATATTTCCGAAAAAGACTCTCTTGCTCAAAAAAACTCATCGATGAAATAGGCTATACCGTCATCATCGTTAGAAAGAGTCACATAACCGGCTCTCTTCTTTATTTCTTCAGGTGCGTTTCCCATAGCCACTCCAAGGCCTGCATACTCTATCATCGACAGGTCGTTGAAGCCATCGCCTATGGCAACCATTTCTTCACGGCGAATGCTAAAATGCTCTCCTATCTTTTCCATAGCGACTGCCTTGGACACTTTACTGTTAAAAAACTCGAGGAATGTCGGTTTAGACGTGCAATAAGTCACGCCTTCGCTTAGCTTATCTGCCAGGACCTCCTGAAAGTGCCGGATCCTATCTGCATCGTCATACCACAGGAATTTAGTGACACCGTTATTGATCAATTCATCCTCATCTGTGATCAGAATCGGCTCCACCAATGATAATTTTTTATAGTCATGCACTCGGTCGTTCAGTTCATTGGCATACAGCTTGTTATCCGACCAGGCAATGACTGTCGTATTTAGCTTTTTCCCCCACTCAAGTACATCTCTTGCATCACCGGGATCAAGATCCTGCTTGTACAAAATCTCACGGGACCTTCCCATTACTATCATTGCACCATTGTATGTTATGACAGGGGCGTCCGTATCCAGTACGTCATAATACAGTTCAACACCCTGGATCGGCCTGCCTGTGCAAATCGTAAACAAGACTCCTTTTTCGACAGCCTTGTGAATAGCGGCAATCGTTTTATCCGTAATTCTGCCCTGGCTGTTCAATAATGTTCCATCCATATCTACAGCGATCAATCTGTATTTCATCTGCTCCCCCTGCCAGTTCTATAGTGTTGTATAGAATTATATACAAAACAATGTTCATTGTACACCATGGCAAAGCCGCTGGCAGATTTATCTATACTATATAAACTACCTTTTGAAAACCGAGACATCATCTATATGCTTTTGCTCTTCTTTGATCAATTCAGCCAATACTTTATACTTGGTCGTTTTTTCATCCTCTTTTGATTGTACCAATATACCCTGAATGATAATAAGCAATGCCAGATTTTCTTCCTCGAAGTTCAGGAAAAAATCGATCAATTCACTTGTGTCCTTAACTGAAAGATTTCTTGTAAATTTAGCGAAATCAGCTATCATCTTTGATGCTCTGTCATATATAGTAAAATCAATATATATATCAGGGTCATCCTTTACCTTTTCTTTTAAATTTTTATATAACTCTATATGTCGATTTTCCTCAATTGCAAAAACTTTAGCAAGGGTCTTGACCTTTTCCGGAACAGCAGCTTCATTTGCTGCCTTCATATACAACTCATGTGCTGCCTGTTCAATCGATATAAATTTATCTAGTAAATCAACAACTGTATAGCCCATAGCCATCTTAATTATAGCTCCTTTCAGAAATAATCAGTGCTCTTATCCCTTCTTCAGGGAAACAGCAAATAAAAAAGCCCATAGAATATTGATTCTACAGGCCTTTGTTGGAGGCGCCACCCAGATTTGAACTGGGGAATCAGGGTTTTGCAGACCCGTGCCTTACCACTTGGCTATGGCGCCGTTTAGATTACAGCTAGTATATGATAACATGAATATTTTACGGTGTCAATATTCTTTATGCTGGCAAAATCACCTGTTCCGGCCTCCTCGGGCACTTTCGCCCGGTGCATAAGGGCTTCTAAAGCAGGCAAAAAAATAAAGCGCCTGATGCGCTTTATTTTTTGGAGCGGGATACGAGATTCGGACTCGCGACTTTCACCTTGGCAAGGTGACACTCTACCACTGAGTTAATCCCGCATATGTGCCTGGGATTATATTCCCAAAGCACTCATTTATACCGCCGTAAGCGGATAAATGCTGGTGCCCAGAGCCGGAATCGAACCAGCGACACGAGGATTTTCAGTCCTCTGCTCTACCAACTGAGCTATCTGGGCATGGTGCAGATG
>JAAYPO010000134.1 GCA_012519745.1 Clostridiaceae bacterium
CCTGGTCTTTACCTCGTCAACTACAGTGCCCTGGTCTTTACCTCGTCAACTATCCTGCTCAGGAAAGCGTCTACAGGCATCGGGCCCAGATCCCCGTCCTTGCGCGACCTTACGGCTGCCTGGCCGTTCTCCATCTCCTTGTCACCTATCACGAGCATGTATGGTACCTTTTCCATCCGCGCTTCCCTGATCTTGAAGCCTATCTTCTCATTCCTATAGTCGACTTCAGCTCTGATCCCGCTGTCAGCAAGCTTTTTGCAAACCTCGGCCGCATAGTCGTGGTGCTTGTCGATTATGGGAAGTATCCTCACCTGCTCCGGCGCCAGCCAGGTCGGCATCGCCCCCGCATATTTTTCTATCAGCAGTGCCAGAGTCCTCTCATAGCAGCCGATAGAAGTCCTGTGTATAACATAGGGGCGCTTCTTCTGCCCGTCGCGGTCAACATAGACCATGCCAAATTTCTCAGCCAGCAGAAAGTCTATCTGTACTGTGATGAGCGTATCTTCCTTGCCAAAAACGTTTTTGATCTGGATATCCAGCTTCGGACCATAGAACGCCGCTTCGCCCACAGCTTCAGTATATGGTATCTTCAGATCATCCAGTATTTCACGCATGCGTCCCTGGACCTGCTCCCACTGCTCTTCGGTACCAATATATTTCTCCTTGTTGTTCGGATCCCATTTGGAGAAACGGTACGAAACATCCGAGTCAAGGCCTACTGCCTTGAGCATGAATATTGCCAGATCCACACACCCCGCAAACTCCTCCTCCAGCTGTTCAGGCATACAAGCCAGATGGCCTTCGGAAATCGTAAACTGCCGTACCCTGATCAGCCCATGCATTTCCCCTGACGACTCGTTCCTAAAAAGCGTCGAGGTCTCATTGAACCTCATCGGCAGTTCGCGATAGCTCCTTAACCTGTTGAGGTAGACCTGGAACTGGAAGGGGCAGGTCATCGGGCGAAGCGCAAATATCTCCTCACTGGGATCTTCAAACTTCGCAGGGTCTCCCATCACAAACATCCCATCCCTGTAATGGTCCCAGTGACCCGATATTTTATACAGCTCGCGCTTTGCCATGAAGGGAGTCTTGGTCAGCATATATCCGCGGCGCTCCTCCTCGTCCTCCACAAATCTCTGGAGCAGCTGTATGACCTTAGCTCCCTTCGGCATCAATATCGGCAGACCCTGGCCGATATAGTCGACGGTAGTAAAATACTCAAGCTCTCGTCCCAGCTTGTTGTGATCACGCTTTTTTGCTTCCTCCAGCGCTGCCAGGTATTCATCCATCTCATTCCTTTTTGTGAATGCCGTACCGTATATCCTCTGCAGCATCTTGTTCTTTTCATTTCCACGCCAGTAAGCACCGGCCACCTGCGTCAGCTTAAAGGCCTTTACCTTCCCCGTTGACGGTATGTGAGGCCCTGCACAGAGATCTGTGAACTCACCCTGCCTGTAAAACGATATCACGGCATCCTCAGGCAGTTCATTTATCAACTCGACCTTGTAAGGCTCACCCTTTTCCTCCATAAGCTTTATCGCCTCATCCCTGGGCAAAGTAAAACGCTCCAGCTTCAGGTCCTCTTTTACTATTTTCTCCATCTCTTTCTCTATCTTCTCAATATCCTCTGACGTAAAAGGTTTATCAATATCAAAGTCATAATAGTAGCCGTTTTCAATTGCCGGACCGATAGCAAGCCTGGCTTCGGGATACAAGCGTTTTACAGCCTGGGCCAAAACATGGGATGCCGTATGCCTTAAAGCATGCTTTCCGCCGGCGCTGTCAAATGTGAGCAGGTTGAGGCTGCAATCCTTTTCCAGCACAGTTGAAAGATCCCTGACCTCTCCATCGATCTCTGCTGCAAGTGCAACTCTGGCAAGACCTGCGCTTATACTCTCCGCCACCTGCATCACTGTAGTGCCCTTCTGGTATCCCTTAACTGATCCATCCTTTAGTGTAACCTTTATCATATCGACTCCTCCTTTATCAACGTACTGTTCATTTGCAAAACATCTCCCTTCTGCTGCTTGCGTACAGGCAGCGATGGGTGCCGTTTCAATAAAAAAGCCCTCATCCCCTGCTTGTTCACACAAGGGACGAGAGCTTGCTCACGTGGTTCCACCCTAATTTGGTCTCATTGTGATTGTAACGTGATCAACGTCCGTGCTCCGGGGCGGTATTCGGCCGCCTTCCTTCAAGTCCGCTTCCAGCCCATCGGCGAACTCTCTCTGGCAAGGTGTAAAACAGCTTACTGTTCCCTTCATGGCACGCTAAAAATATGCTTTTATTTATTATATCCCAAAACCGGGCAATGTCAACCGTTTTTGCCCCGATTCCTTTTCGATTTGTCCAATGCATATTTGTGCGATTTCAAAATACACTGGAACTCCCGGCCCGTTGTGCTGTATATCAGCAATCATAGGTCTTGGCCAGCTCAAACTCATCTATTACTGTCTGATCAGGCTTCCTGGTCACCAGCGATACGACAATGATCGCTATACAGGACAGTACGAATGCCGGAAACAGTTCATATATGCCAAATACACCACCCAATGGCTTGATAAGGAAATTCCATATGAACACCATACCGCCTCCGGTAAGCATACCGGCAATAGCACCTGCTCTTGTAGTCCTCTTCCAGAAGAGCGACAGTATCATCAGGGGCCCGAACGTTGCACCAAATCCGGCCCATGCAAAAGATACGACCTTGAATATAACACTGCCCTCATCCAGCGCTATTATAATACCAAATACCGATAATGCCAGAAGTGTTATACGCGATATAAGCATGACCTGCTTATCAGTAGCATCCTTCTTGATAATGCCCTTGAAAATATCACGTGACAGTGCAGAAGATGCGATAAGCAGATAGGAGTCCGATGAACTCATGGTAGCTGCGAGTATACCTGCCATTACAACACCTGCAAGCAGTGCAGGAAGAAGTCCGGTGGACATCACTATAAAGATGTTCTCAGCAGCGCTTGATGTAAGCAGCTCGGTAGGATAAAGTGCTCTTCCTATGAGTCCGATAGCTACAGCTGCGAACAGTGAGATCACACACCATACAGTTGCGATGCGTCTGGACTTTTTCAACTCCGATGATTTTGTGATAGCCATAAATCTCAAAAGCACCTGCGGCATCCCAAAATATCCAAGACCCCATGACAGTGTCGAAATAATAGTCAACAGGCCATATCCTCCGGCAGCGCCGAACAAAGGCTTACCTGCCGAATCCAGCTGCTGTACGCCCTCCGCCAGCTGAGGCTGTGCGATGCCGAAAAATTCGAAGAATCCGGGGATCGCTTTAATGTTTTCCATTATTGCAGGTACTCCCCCAGCTGCAACAACACCTATTATCAAAACTGCACAAAGTGCTATGATCATAATAATGCCTTGCATAAAGTCAGAAACGCTTTCTGCCAGAAAACCTCCAAGAAAAGTATATGCTATAACTATCACAGCACCGATTATCATGACAACCTGGTACTTCAAACCGAATAGAGTGCTGAACAGCTTGCCGAAGGTCACAAAGCAGCTAGCGGCATAGACTGCAAAGAATACAAGGATAAATACAGATGCTATGGCCAATATGATCTTTTTATTTTCCTTGAACCTGTTGCTGAAGAATTCCGGTATTGTAATTGAGTTGCCTGCTACTACCGAGTACTTGCGAAGTCTTTTCGCCACAAGCAGCCAGTTCAGGTATGTACCCACTGCCAGACCGATCGCCGTCCAGAAGGCATCACTCAGGCCGAACCAATAGGCCACGCCTGGAAGGCCCATCAAAAGCCATCCGCTCATATCGGAAGCTTCCGCACTCATAGCGGCTATCCATGGCCCGAGCTTTCTGCCCCCAATAAAATAATTATCAGAATTTTCATTTGCACGTTTTGCATAAAAGACACCTATGACAATGACAGCCACCAGATAGAAGCACATTGCCACCAGAATTTGAATCTGATCCCCACTCATGTTTCTGACTCCTTTTACATTTTTCAGACATTATATCAGAATTTACTGCAGTTGAAAAGCAATGCGGTACAATATTATCACTTTATCACGGTGAATTTTTTCGATAAAACAAATTCCCTGTCTGACGGCCGCTAATATAGGCTTTTTGTCTGTTTCCACACACTGAACTTATATTGATAATGTCAAATCCTGAATAATCATATATTCCTCCCGGGAAATAATTTCGAAGGAATTCGGAGATGATATCGGAGGAAAGTAATGAAATTTTCAAAATGGAGGGATATCATTTGAAAAAGATACGACTTGGAGTCATAGGCACCGGACTGGCATGGGAAAGGCTCCATTACCCGGCACTTAATGAGCTGAGTGACAAATATGAGATCAAAGCACTGGCCAACCGTACCAAAGCCGACGCTGAGCTTTTTGCGGATAAGATCGGACTCCCTCGGGAAAATGTCCATGAAGATTATAGGGATATGCTCAAAAGAAACGACATTGATGCAGTAGACATCCTGGTCCCGATAGAGCAGAATTACACAGTGTCTGCTGACGTAGCCGAAGCAGGCTTCGACTTTATTTGTGAAAAGCCCATGGCTCCTGATATGGAACAGGCAAAAAAGTTTCTGGAGCTGGCGGGCAATAACAAGCAGCTGAATATAATGATAGCCGAGAATTACAGATATTCAGAGGAATACAACAAGATAAAACAACTGGTAGACGAGAAGCGTACAGGCGATGTCATTTACTTCATTAAAAATAATGTAACCTGTTTCCCCTGCGGTATGAGCCAGGATACATATGCAGGTACAGAATGGCGCCAGCACCCCAGATACCCGGGAGGGGCATTCCTTGATGCGGCGCTGCATGACATAGCAGGCATGAGATACATATTGGGAGAGATAGAATGTGTCCAGGCCTTTGGCAAGCCTCAGGAGCGGGATTTCAACCCTTATATCTCCATCAATGCAAATATCCTTTTCAAAAACGGCGTCATTGGCCAATTCAATTACTATCCTTCCGGTATGGAAGCAATCAAACCGATGGTCGGATTTCGGATATTCGGAACAAAGGGCCAGATCTTCCTCGAGGACAAGACCTCCGGTGTCATAACCGCAGGCTATAATGACGGAAGCACTGAGACCATCACCTTTACTCCGGAACGTGGATACTACAATGAACTTCTGAACTTTTACAACGCTGTAAACGGGACCGAAAGCATACTTGTCACCCCTGAGGTGGAATACGGAGACGTAAAAACAGTGTTCCAAATACTCGATTCAGTAAAATACCGCCGCATCACATATGTTGATACGGATGACAAGTCGGCCGGAGACATGGTGGGAGATATTCTGGCCTCCTTGGAGAGTGAAATAGACAGAATGTACAGCTCTGGCATGACACAGGACAATCAAAGACTGCACTAAAATCGCCGGAATGACAGGCACCGCCAGATCTGCCGCTGAAGAGCTCCGGGAATTCTACGGCCTGAGCGTTGCTGTGATACCGACTAACAAGCCCTGCATCCGTATAGATTATCCGGATGTCATATTTACGCATAAACAGGCCAAAATGGAGCCTTACAATGTTGGGATGGGGCAAATATAGCAAGCACAGAAAGGAAAATAACGAACATAAGGACCCAAAAAAATAGACTGCTGAAAAAATGGTATGAAGCTATGATATAATTTACAAATAACATGCATCTGTACTTCGAATGCCCGGATGAATAAGTGATGCCCGGATGGATACGGGACATACAGATGCTGGAATCATGAGGAGGTCTGAAATATGGACAAATTCACTATCGTGGATATCGGAGGCAATGCCAGGGATATTCCGTATCTCATAAGGGAGCTCAGGCAAAACAACCTGATAGCTGCTACAGAAAAGGATGCCGGCTACGATACCATTTACCTGACCAATAACCTCGTTGCAGTAAAAAGGATTGCCAGTGAATACGATGGCCTGATGCTGGATGTGTTGAAAAAGTGATTACCTCCGGCAGTATAAGCCCAATGGTTTGTTAATACATTTATTGGCTGGTTGAAGCTTATTTGTCATCGTGTTATTTCCTGGAAATTGTGGCATGTATTGTATTGGGGTAAAATGTAATAGTAAGAGCATCTGCAACAAAGACAGGGGAGCTTTAGTCCTTTCGGCCTGAAGCCCCCGCACTTTTTCCGGGGAGTATTGAAATGAGATTCAAAAGAAAAATCTATTATAGAAAGCTGCGGCACAAAAAAATACGCAAGCTTCTGCTGTATGGTATCATTATGCCGTCAACTCTCATCCTGCTTGGCTATTTGGTGGCATCGCTGATCATTTTGCCTGCTATGGCGGGATAACAACGCCCTACTTTGCCATTACCGACTCATCCCTTTCGAAGGGTTCGTCAAAAACAGCATGAGTATATATTTCCCGCTTCTTCCCCTCTATAAGGAACTGGACCTTCTGTACCCCCTCCAGACCTGTCAGTGTGTTGACCACAGAATATATTGCCATCCTTTCACTGGCGGTGCCCCCAGGGCTGTTCTCCACATACTCCTTTGAGAAGTCCACTGTGCACACACCGTTTTTCGTACTTACAGACAACAGCTTTGTGCCTTCAGGTATCGCACTCCAAAGCTCATCCGTCCTTGGTCCCGCCATCAGCTCCAACAGGACCTTTTCCTCCAAAGACGCGCCCTTTGCCAGCTGGATCTCTCTTTTTTCACCCACCACATACATAGCCTGTGAATCTGAAAAATAAAGGGTGACGGTCTTGGTTTCGCCCGGCACAGGATATCCTTCGGCATCCAGAACAGCAGGCTCCATATCCCCAAGCGGCATACCGCTGGGTCCGATCATGTCCTCCCCCTCGATCCTCAGCCGTACTTTGTCGACACCCTCTATGCCTGTGAGAGTGTTAACGATGGAAAGTCTGGAGGTGACCTCGTCAAGGCCGCTTGAATTGAGGAACTCCTCTGAAAGATCCACTATAGCAACATTGTCATGTATCGAAATCCCCCTGATCTCGGTCCCGCCTGGTATGGGCTTCCTTAGCAGCTGAGATTTTGGCCCTTCAGCCAGCGCAAGTATACACGCCTTTAATATCGCACCCTCTACAACCAACACGTCCCTTTCTTCTGTTTTTAAAGCACTGTTGTCAATGGTTGGGAAGTAAAGTGTCACATTTATTAGCTTTCCGTCGGCGTTATCGGTATCCCCGCCCTGGCCGGCGGAGCTATTGTCTTCGGCTGTGGTGCTGTCTTTGGCTGTATCTGTGTTTTCCTCTGTGTATCCTGCTTCACCTAATGCATCCGGCTCAAGAGCACCCTTGCCCTCACCATTGTTCAGAAATCCACATGAAGTTACTGAGAATGTGAACAATATCAGCATTATCACCGATATGATTTTCTTCATTTTGATCCCCCGATTCTTTACTGTAATAGTATCTGCACGGCATAAGCCCGGCTGTCTGATATATATTTGCTGCTTCATTTTTCGTCGGTCCTATTATTTGACGACCGGCAATGGTGCAATGTTCCCCTTATTCCACTGTGATATAGTCCCTGATGCTCTCAAATCTGTTTTCCTTGATGCGGGGGACCCTCATTATATCCTCCACGGTGGAAAAGCCGCCATATTTATCCCTATAGGCTATGATATCCCTTGCCGTAGCTTCGCCCACACCGGGAAGCGTGTCAAGCTCATCGATCCCCGCAGTGTTGATATTTACAGGCACGATCCTGTCCCCGCCTCCCGGATCATCACCCTCCCCGATTACTTCGGCTCCGGCTCCGCTGTGAGAAATAACCACTGCTCCATTGCCCAGACCATCGTTTTCTTCCTTCTTTGATTTTATGTACAGCATTACATTTTCATTCAGAGAATAGACCATATTAATATTATCGGGATCGGCTTCCTCTGTCAGGCCTCCTGCTTCTTTGACAGCATCGCATATCATGCTGCCTTTTTCAAGAGTCACTATTCCGGGCTTGCTGACACAGCCGACAACATATACTTTGATCCTTCCCTTGTCGTTGTCGGAAGTATCTGAGGCATTCCCGTCTGTAAGACCTCCCCTCGGACTGTTGTCTGCCAAAGTACTGCCTCCCGCATTACTGCCTCCTGCATTACTCACTACTGAAGTGGCGTTGCCTGTGATATTACTGCCGGATCCCGCACCGCTCCCGAGCTTGTCTGCAGCAGAAATATTTCCCGCATCATCCGATGCTGCAGTGCTTCCGGCAGACCCGTCTCTATCCGCCTCTATAATGATATCTCCTGTGTCTCTGAAGAAAACATATCCTATAAGTATCCCCAGCAGAACCAGTACCGAGACCCCGATCACTACTGCCTCTGTCTTTATTTCTGCCTCTTTTCCAAAAAATCGAAGCTTCATATGATCACCTCCGTCTTCTTTTGTAATATTCTTCCTTTTAGTCGTATTTTCCTTTTTTTTCTAGCAATTTTTTAATATTTTTTAACTTATGAGAACAAATTTTTGATATACTTTAACTGTTAATTACTGTTTCGGAGGTACAGATGAAAAGGCTGCTGACATTGGCAATAATCCTTTCCTTCATAATAATCAATGCCGGTGTATCGTATGCACAACCGCCATCCCCCGACGCCGGAGCCTATATACTGATCGATGCCGGGAACGGCGACGTGCTGTGCGAGAAGAATTCTGACGTTACTCTTTTCCCCGCCAGCACTACAAAGATAATGACCGCCATACTTGCACTTGAGTCGGGAATAGACCTTGAGACTGAAATGACTGCCACACAAACAGCAATTGACCGCATCGGAGTAAATGGCAGCAATATAGGCATCATTCCCGGTGAAAAGATCAGTCTGGAATACCTCCTGAAGGCAACACTTATAAGCTCTGCCAATGAAGCATCCAACATCATTGCCGAGAATATATGCGAAAGCTATGAAGAATTTATCGCTCTCATGAATAAAAGAGCACGGGAGCTTGGCGCCACAGGTACTCACTATGTAAACGCCAGCGGCATCCACGATCCCGAGCACTATACCACAGCTGCCGATCTGGCCAAAATAGCAAGACATGCAATGACGCTGCCCAAATTCAGGGAGATAGTAAGCACCCATAGCTTCACCATGCCCGTAACAAACAAGCACTCCAAATGGCCGGTCCTGTCAAATTCAAACAAACTGATGCTCTACGACAAAAATGACCTGTATGTCATAAACGGCATCAAGACCGGATTCACCGGACCTGCAGGGTACAATCTGATCTCCTCGGCCACAGATGTCAATGGTATGGAGCTGATTTCCGTCGTATTGAAGGTCCAAAATGAAAATGCGGCTGAAAATGTAAGGATATATTCCAAGGAGCTTCTTGATTACGGCTTCAACAACTTCAAAGAGGTCACTCTCATAGAAGAAGGAAAAGTATACAGAAATGTCAAGGTCGAAGAGGCCGCTGACATCTATGGTCTTGACCTGATCACGACAAAAAGCCTTGTCAGGGTCCTTCCGAAGGATGAAAGCCAGTGGAACATCCAGGAATCATCACAAGTAAACGAAAACATTTATGCGCCTGTCAACAAAGGGGATATAATGGGTTATGTCGAATTTAAAAAAGACGGCAGATCCATCGGCAGGATAGATCTGCTGGCAGCAAGGGCCATCGAATACAAGCCTGCGCCGGTGACATTGGCTACCCTGACCTCCGATCCCAAAAAGGCTTCAGAGAATGTCTATATCCGGGCAGGGTCGATTGTCGCCGGTCTCATAATCATTTTCATCATTATTCGCAGCATTCTCAAAGCGATATCAAAACGGAGCAACCACAGAAATCACTCCAGAAAGTATTTCTGACAACAGATCATCTGGTATTTACTGATTTACATGACATAATATATAATAGTGGCAGAGGATTCAAGCTAAATCCCGCAGTTAACCTTAAGGAGTGTTTGGATATGACTTCAAAACCTATTCGTGAAGTCCGCAGGATATCAGACTTGAAGGACATGCTCAACCAGAGTGCCCAACTATTCCCGGACCATGATGCATTCTGGCTCAAGTCCGGTGATGGCAGCTACAGAGGAATAAAATACAGACAATTCAAAAATGAAGTGGATGCCCTTGGTACAGCTCTTATAGGCCTTGGATTGAAGGATGCTGCCATAGCAGTCATCGGAGAAAACCGATATGAATGGTGCCTTTCTTATCTGGCGGCCGTAAACGGGACCGGCATCGTGGTCCCGCTGGACAGGGAGCTTCCGCCACCCGAGGTTGAAAACCTCTTGGATAGGTCGCATGCAAATGCGGTGATATTTTCGCAAAAGCACGAAAAGGATATGCGTTATATCTCGTCGGTGCTGCCTTCTGTAAAGTATTTCATCAGCATGGATGCAGATGAGGATGAAAACGGCTTCCTTTCTCTCAAAAAGCTCATCCGGAGCGGGCTGGAGCAGATAGCCGGCGGCAACCGTTCCTTCATCGATGCAGCAGTTGACCCTGAAGCCTTCAGCATACTTCTCTTTACCTCCGGTACTACTGATCTGGCAAAGGGTGTCATGCTTTCTCACAAAAATATAGCTACGAATATTATGTCGGTATGCTCAGTCCTTTACATCGATGACAGCGATTCAACTCTATGTATGCTGCCCCTGCATCACACATACGCCTGTACTACCAGTTTTCTGTTGATGCTGTATAACGGCTGTCGTATTTCATTTATAGAGGGCCTCAAACACATAGCAAAAAATTTGAAGGAAACCAGTCCCACCATCATCCTGGCAGTACCGCTTCTGCTTGAGTCCATGTATAAAAAGATATGGGATACCATCAACAAGCAAAAAGGCAAGGCTCGAACGGTGAAAACCGCGATCGCTCTGAGCAATACTGCCCTCAGACTGTTTGGGCTGGATGTCAGGCGCAGGCTCTTCAGGCAGATCCACGAAAACATCGGTGGCAAGGTCCGTTTGATAATATCCGGTGCCGCCGCCCTGGACCCTGCGGTATCAAAGGGCTTCCGTTCGTTCGGTATAGCATTGATGCAGGGATACGGGCTGACCGAGTGCTCTCCTATCGTTACAGTCAACCAGCTGGAAAGGAATCTGGATGGCTCCATCGGCCTCCCGCTGCCATGTGATGAGGTCATGATATACAAGCCAAACAAGGAAGGCATCGGTGAGCTGATCGTAAAGGGAGACAACGTCATGCTGGGCTATTTTGAAAACAGCCTGGCTACTGAGAAGGTTCTCAAAGACGGCTGGTTCTATACCGGTGACCTTGGAAAGATGAACAAGCACGGATTCTTCAGCATTACCGGCAGGAAGAAAAACGTCATAGTGACCAAGAACGGTAAAAACATTTACCCGGAGGAGGTAGAGGCCTATCTGGACAAGAGCCCCTACATCGCCGAGTCCATGGTTTACGGCAAGGACGATGAAGCCTCCGAGGAAACCTTTGTCTATGCGATGCTCGTCCCGGCGATGGATGCTATTAGGGATAAGCTCGGAAAGCAGGAGCTTGAAGAAAACGAAGTTTTCAGAATAATTGACGCCGAGGTCAAAAGCGTCAATAAGAACATGCCGCTTTACAAGCGCATCCGCCGCTTCACGATCCGCCAAGAGGAGTTCGCCAAGACCTCCACCAAGAAAATCAAGCGGTATATCGAAAAGATCGGCTGAGAGCTGAAGCAAACGACCCAGTCGGCAGGCTAATTGGTAGGATGTGCAAAGATGACCTGTCGATTAAGGTTGGCTGGCCATCCAAGGCCGACTGTATCTCCAAGGCTCACCCGACATCCAAGGCTCACCCGACATCCAAGGCTCACCCGACATCCAAGGCTCACCGGATATCCAAGGCTCACCCGACATCCAAAGTCGACTGTACATTTTTTCAAGTTATGTGTGTCCTTCGATTGCCTCGGAACCCAATTCTGCAAGATAAGGGCGTTTGGATTTCAATATAATGGTAATTAGACAACGAAAATTCCATATTATGTTAATCTGTGCAAGAAAAGCTCCATTATTTCCCAATTACTAACACTAATTGAAATTTTGTACATATTGCCCAGTTGTTAACACGCTAATTGAATTTTGTACATAATATACCAATTTGTATAATTAGAAAAGGTTGCCCCATATCTGAGACAACCCTTTTCATTTCTATTTTTGCTTTATCGCTTTCGGTCCGCCCCTACTGCCTGACGACTATATTCACCAGCCTGCCAGGCACTGCCACCACTTTCACCACCGTATACCCTTCCAACAGTCCGGTGACCTTGGGATCCTTCATTACGGCCTCCTCGGTCTGAGCCTTGTCCAGCCCTGACGGCACCATGATCTTGTCTTTGATTTTACCGTTCAGCTGTATGACGATCTCAGTTTCATCGAGCACCAGCGCTTTTTCATCCCACTTTGGCCATTGTTGATCAAATATGGAATAGCTCCCCCTCATCTGCTCCCACAGCTCTTCAGAAAGATGCGGCGCAAACGGTGCCAGCAGCTTCAGCAGATCGTTGATAGTATCAATGAATAATGCGTTGTTCATCTGGCTGCCCGATTCGTATTTGTACAATGCGTTGACCAGCTCCATCAAACGTGCTATCGATGTGTTGAACTGGAATCTCTCAGCATCCTCTGTAACACCTTTGATTGCTACATTTCTTACATGGTTTAGCTCCTTTTCAGCGCTTCCGTTCACACCTGCACCCTGCGCTGCATTGAGGGCTGTTGCCTTCTCAACGAGCCTTTCGATCCTGCCGACGAATCTGGATATAGCCTTGATGCCATCATCACTCCAGGGTCCCCCATCCGTATATGCAAAGCCGAAGGCCAGATACATCCTGAATACATCCGAACCGTTTTCGCTGATATACTCATCGGGCGAAATCGTATTCCCCCTGGATTTGCTCATCCTGTTGCCATCCGGACCAAGTATGGTGCCCTGGTGGACAAGTGACAGGAAGGGCTCATCAAAATGGAGATATCCCATGTCCCTCAGAGCCTTCGTGAAAAATCTGGCATACAGCAGATGCATTGCCGCATGTTCGGCTCCGCCAACATATTTATCAACAGGCAGCATCTTATCGATCCACTCGGTATCAAAAGCCTTTTCGGCGTTTCTATTGTCTGGATAACGCAGGAAATACCATGATGAACACACAAAAGTGTCCAGCGTATCCGGGTCCCTTTTTGCAGGCCTGCCGCACTTTGGACAGGGTGCATTGATGTATTCCTCGCATTTTGCCAGAGGAGACTCTCCGTCCGGTGTGAACTCTACATTGTAAGGCAGCTCCACCGGCAGATCCTTTTCCGGTACAGGCACAGCTCCGCATTCTTCGCAGTGGATCACAGGTATGGGCGCTCCCCAGTAGCGCTGTCTGGATACCAGCCAGTCCCTGAGCCTGTAATTGACCTTCAGTTCACCCTTTCCCTGCTTCTCCAGCTTCAGGACGATGTTCCTCCTGGCTTCAGCCGAACCGATGCCGGAGAATTCGCAGCTTTCTGTAAGGATACCGTCATCCACGAAGGGAAGCGTATCATCAACGCCTTCCTCTCCTTTGATAACGCGCTTTATCGGCAGTTTGTATTTTGTTGCAAATTCGTAATCTCTTTCATCATGGGCAGGCACAGCCATGACACAGCCGGTTCCGTAGCCGGCCAGCACATAATCCGCAACCCAGACAGGCACCTTTTCCCCATTGGCAGGATTAACTGCATATGCACCTGTAAACACACCTGTTTTTTCTCTTGCAGTCGAAAGCCTTTCGATCTCGGTCTGTTTTTTTGTAGTCTCTCTGTACTGCTCAACTGCAGCTTTGCATTCCGATGTTGTTATCCTGTCCACCAGCTCGTTTTCCGGCGCCAGCACTACATAGGTCACACCATAGAGGGTGTCCGCGCGAGTGGTGAAAACCTTAAAGGAGAAACTGCCGTCAGCGCCTTCAAATACAAGTTCCGCGCCCTCTGATCTTCCGATCCAGTTCTGCTGGATCTTTTTGGTCTTCTCAGGCCAATCCAGCTTAGGCAGGCAGTCAAGCAGCTCCTGGGCGTAATCCGTTATTTTGTAAAACCACTGGGTCAGATCCTTTTTAGTAACATCATTTTTGCATCTCTCACAGGCACCATCAACTACCTGCTCGTTGGCCAGTACCGTTTTACAGCTCGGGCACCAGTTCACCGGAGCCTTTTTTCTGTAGGCAAGACCATGTTCATAGAGCTTCAGGAATATCCACTGGGTCCATTTGTAGTATTCCGGGTCACAGGTGATGACCTCGTAATCCCAGTCAAAGGTCGCACCCATTTTCTTGAGCTGCTCTTCCATCGTTTCGATATTTTTATATGTAGAGTCCTTAGGATGGATACCCGTTTTGATAGCATAGTTTTCAGCAGGCAGACCAAAAGCATCGAAGCCCTGCGGATGAAATACATTCCAGCCCTGCATCCTCTTCAGCCTTGCCCAGGAATCCGTCAAACCATAATTGTACCAGTGTCCCACATGGAGGTTCGCACCTGAAGGATAAGAAAACATCTCAAGGCAGTAAAGCTTTTTATCCGTCCTTTTGGGATCGAATCTGTACAGGCCCGTCTCCTCCCACTTTTTCTGCCACTTCGCATCTGTTTTTGTTGAATACGCCACTATATACAGCTCCTTTCAAATCGAGCAATTTGTTATCATATATTGTCGTCCGGTGTCCTGAACTTTCCGTCCGACCACAGTCTTTCAAGATTGTAGAAGCCCCGGTCTTCTTCGTGGAATATATGGATCACGACCTCTCCAAAGTCCAGCAGTATCCATCTGGCACTTTCATAGCCTTCTTTGTGGATCATGTTCCAGCCGGCCTCACCCATCTTCTTCTCAAGCTCGTCCGCTAAGGTTTTGATATGGGTCGTTGAGGTGCCGCTGCAGATAATAAAATAATCAGCAAGGGTCGAAACCTCGGATATGTCGATCACCTCGATGTCCCTGCCCTTCTTGTCCTCAATGATCCCGTACGCTGTGTCTGCAATTTTACTGATATTCAAAGCAATCCTCCTTATTTGCACTGGTATGAAAGTTTCGTCTGAAGAAATCTCACCAGCCTATGCGTGTTTATGCGGCCCGATAAATATGGATATATCTGCCGCCTGATTATTACATGGATTGATTAAATATTATACCACTACTGCTGCCGATTTGTGAATAAAAAAATCTTTACGGCCGTCTCCCGGGTCTGTCGCCGGGGATTTTCACCCGGACCTCTTACCCGGACCTCTTACCCGGTCCTCTTACCCGGACCTCTTACCCGGACCTCTTACCCGGTCCTCTTACCCGGTCCTCTTACCCGGTCCTCTTACCCGGTCCTCTTACCCGGACCTCTTACCCGGTCCTCTTACCCGGACCTCTCACCCGGTCCTCTTGTCCGGCCCTCTTACCCGGTCCTCTTGTCCGGACCTCTTACCCTGACCTCCCGCCGTGTTTGCCTTTTCCCTCTTTGCCTTTTCTGAACATTTCATATATGCTCATTGCCAGAAGGAACCAGCCGAAGAGCTTCCTCAGGTCCCCGGCCGCCAGTCTTGCTGCCAGCCACGAGCCTGCACCCGCACCTGCAAGACCGAAAATAATTATCGGCACGCCCATACTAAAATCTATACTCTTATTTCTTATATGGATGGTCATGGCAACCACCCCTGTCGGTATAAAAAACAGCAAGTTCACGCTTTGAGCTATATGCTGCGGCGGGTTCGCAGCCAATACCAGCGCAGGGATCAGCACAGCACCACCGCCCATTCCCATTCCGCTTATGATCCCGGCAGCAAGTCCGGTCAATAAAAGGATCATCCACTCTATCATAAGATCATTTTAATGCCGGCCGCCGCCATGAACACCGCAAATATCTTCCGCAAAACCTTATCGGGGAATTTATTCAGCAGTTTTGCGCCGATATAACCTCCGGCCAGACCTCCCAGTGTTACTTTTAAAGTCAGTGCCCAATCGGCATGCCCCTTGGATATGTAAAAAACAGAGCTCACCAGTGTAAGCGGCAGTATCACCGATATCGCAGTGGCATGTGCTTTATGCTCATCAGCCTTAAGAAAATGTACCATTGCAGGTACCGCAACAGTACCTCCTCCGGATCCGAAAAGTCCGTTTGCCACCCCTGTCACCAGTCCTATTACAGCACACAGTAAAAAATCGTGATGCTTCCTTTTTCGCTTCACCGTCATATTTCAGCCCCTTCCATACCACAGCCCAATTTGATCACAACAGCCTCTACAGCTAGTCCGCCTGCATACCATGATCTCAGTCTGTCCGAATACCATGATCGCTAGTCCGTCCGAATACCATGATCGCCAGTCTGTCCAAATACCATGATCGCCAGCCCTTCCGAATGTCATGATCGTCAGCCCGTCCAAATACCACGATCGCCAGTCTGTCCGAATACCATGATCACCAGTCTGTCCAAATACCATGATCGCCAGTCTGTCCAAATACTATGATCGCCAACCCTTCCGAATACCATGATCATCAGCCCGTCCGAATACCATGATCGTCAGCCCGTCCGAATACCATGATCGTCAGCCCGCCTGCATACACTTGCAATTAGTTTGCCCTGTATCCAATAATTGATTATTGGCAGCAAGCCGCTTATTTATCCTTGTTTACCCATCGGCATATTCTGGTTGCAGCAAACATGGATGAGTTTTGCTTTCATTGACTTGAATGCAATATGCACCTGTTCCAAATATCAAGTAAAGGGTGTATTTCCCAGCTAAAACACTGAATCACAAGCAAAATATGCTCAATAATCGCAATTTGCTCGGGATTATGTTAGTTTCACCTGATAAAAGATCCTTGAAAACCTTGAATATTGTGAGTTTGAGGCAGGAATTTCAATGCTGAATGTCGAATTATACAACATAATACAAAAATGACAAAAGGTGATAGATATGTTGA
>JAAYPO010000135.1 GCA_012519745.1 Clostridiaceae bacterium
ATCCTGCCGTGCATATCCGTGCTTTTCGGACTTAAGGGCGGATATTTCCCGACATTCGATCCGGCGGAGAAATTAAAGCTGGTGCTGATATAAAGATGATTACAAGATGTCATGTATTTACTATATCCCACATACTTGTCGCTGGTCTGAACACTCCCGGTTTCAAACACCATTCCAAGGATTTTGCCGTCGGAAATCTGTCCTTTCTGAAAAAGCTCAAAAAATGGAAAATCCTCTGCGTCCGAAAATATTCTTTTCTGCGATAGTCTATATCGGCATTGACAAGGAGTTGTCCAAACATCTATAATGAAAACATGCTGATACATTTTTAAGTATTCTATTCCAATATATAGTGTACTTCAGTGCATAATTATTACCTTTTTATGTATCTGTTTGATGCTATATTGGAAAATGACGCATCAGGAGAGTGAACACAAAATGAAGGATATGCTGATCGATGAATTCCAGTACACAGTGCAGGAGCTGCTTTTCAGAAACAAAAGCATAATTGATTCAATTACAAAGTATCAGGATTCAAATGCCAGGGTAAATCGGGCAATCGTCAAAGCAGTCACTCAGTGCGGATGCATAAGGATAGACGCAAAAAAGCAGAAGATGCCCGAGGACGGCAGCTTTGAAGAAATCCGCAAGGCGATGGATACTCATATCGAGGGAAGCCTGTGCGAAAATTGCAGGGATCAGATCGAAAAGGAACTTGGTAAGAATCTATACTATATCGCATCCATATGCAACACACTCGATCTCAATCTGTACGATATCATCATTAAAGAGCAGGATAAAGTAAAAATGCTGGGCCAATTCAGCCTGGAGTGATCACTTCCCTCCGCTGTCAATGAACAGTATTGAACAGCTGCCGACTTAGCTATAAAAACACATGAAAAGAAAGCCGTTCGATTGAACGGCTTGTTTTTTTGGGGTCATCCCCGGCTCTGTTTCATCATCCTTCGTTGAATATTACATCCAGCGCTTCCTGCACATTTGAAACCGGTATGACGGCAAAGCCCTCATTTACCTTCACCTGGGAAGCCAGCTTCATGTTGCCCTCTGGTATGACGATACTCTTGAAGCCCAGCCTCATAGCTTCTGATATTCTCTTGTCTATTTGACTGACAGCTCTCACTTCGCCAGTGAGTCCGATCTCACCCACAACTACACAGTCAGCATCCACTGGTATGTTTTTGAAACTGGAGGCGATGGCAGCCGCTGCGCCAAGGTCGCAGGCGGTTTCATCCAGTCTGATCCCTCCCACCACATTCAAATAGGCATCAATATTGTAAAGCTGGAGACCTACCCTTTTTTCCAAAACCGCCATGAGCATCGTAAGCCTGTTGTGGTCGATCCCTGTGGCCATTCTCCGCGGGATCCCGAAATTGGTGGCACAGACAAGAGACTGGATTTCGATAAGCATAGGCCTGGTACCCTCAAGGCTCGATACCACTACTGAACCCGGTACATTCCCGTTTCTGCCGGTCAACATCATTTCAGACGGATTTGATATTTCTGCAAGGCCTGTATCCCTCATCTCAAAAACACCGATCTCATTGGTGGAGCCAAACCTGTTCTTCACTGCACGCAATATCCTGAAGCTCAAATGCCTGTCCCCTTCAAAATAGAGAACTGTGTCAACCATGTGTTCCAATACTCTGGGTCCTGCGATCGCCCCTTCCTTGGTCACATGTCCGACAATTATTACGGTTATGCCGCTTCCCTTGGCAAGCTTCATCAGAGCGGAGGTGACCTCCCTCACCTGACTCACGCTGCCCGGTGCAGAGGTTATAGTATCCGTATGCATAGTCTGGATAGAATCAATTATAACAAGACCCGGCTTCTCTGCCTCGACTAATGCCGCAACCGTCTCATAGCCGGATGCCGACACGATATAAACGCCGCTTCCCTTTACATTCAGCCTGTCGGCCCTCAGCTTTATCTGTCCCACCGACTCCTCTCCGGATACATATAGTATTTTCATATCTTTTTTAACCGTACTGCATATCTGCAGAAGCAGCGTGGATTTTCCTATCCCCGGATCGCCACCCACCAGAATGAGCGACCCTTTGACGATCCCGCCGCCCAGGACCCGGTCAAGCTCCTTCATACCGGTGAGGCTCCTCTCCTGGCTGTCAATGACTATTTCATCAAGGCTGACAGGCCTGGCCATACCTTCCTGGGATGCGGCCGCTTTTGTATCGCTGGATTGACGCTCCTCGACAAATGTGTTCCACTGCATACAGGCAGGGCATTTGCCCAGCCATCCGGAAGACTCATAGCCGCATTCCTGGCATATGAATATAGTTTTGTTCTTTGCCATAGACCCTCCTACATATTCCGCACTATGATCATAAACCTACAGTTCTCCTTCACTCAGCAAGCCATCAAGCACAAGGACGAACATCGCATGGGACCAGGTAAGCGGTATGACCCATGCCGGCCGGCCGTTGTGCTTATCGATCTGTTCAGGCAGCAGCCCCTGTTCTGTAGTTCCTTTGACCGCCCACCAAAAATACTCTCTGGCTTTTTCGAAGTCCCTTCTTTCGATATTGTAGAGCGCAGCCCATAGAGTCGTAAGTATCCAAGGGTTGCCCCCAATATAGTTGTCGTTTTCATATCTCATCAGCCCGCCTGTTTGGTGCACCCTGAGCTGATTTTCAACAGCTTGTGCGGTGGATATCATCCTCTCATCTCCGGCATCATAGATCCCAAAAGGCACGGACAGGCCAAGCAAGCTGATGTCCAGCGCGCTGTCCACCAGTGTATAATCTCTGGTGATGCTTCTGTCATTTGTCTTCAGCCAGACCTTCTGTTCCGTGTGTTCTTTTCCCCAGCCATTGAGTTTAACTCGGATGCTGCGTACAAATCTGTTCCATTCCGGCTTCCAGAAGCTTTTATAAATCGCTTCCCGCAGCCCAGCGGCCTGCTCCCTCCACTGGGCAGCCAACTCTGGCGCCTCTCCGATGATTTCTGCTGTTTCCGCACCCGCAAAAATACCTGCGCAGACCGCCGCGCTGGAATAGGCATGCTCTCCCAGCCGTTCCTCCCAAAGGTCAAAGCTCAGCCATGGGAGCCCTGTTTCACTATCCCTGTACTTCAGCAGGAACTCCAGACCTTTTCTTACACAAGGCCACATCCTAACTAAAAACTCTTTATTATTGGTTATCTTATAGTGTTCCAGAATGCCCCATATCACAGAACCGCCCTCATCGATCTGTAATCCCCAGGATGGGGCCAGATTCCCATCCATATAAAACCGCTGCTGCCAGCCACCGTCATCGTCCTGGACAGATGCGGCCCAATGGTAGAAAGCCTCAGCAGCCTGTGAAAGACCACATTTATCAAGAGCTGTTGTAATAAAAGCGGCGTCCCTCCCCCAGCAGTATGCATATCTTCCGCATCTGGTGAACTGCTCATCTACCTCCGGGGCAGCAAGGAGAGCACCTGTCCTCTTGTTAGTCATCAATGCAAAAACTAAAAGTGAGCGCTTATAAAGCAGGTCGACCTCCATATGTCCTGTGCTTACCGGTCTTGCCCTTTCAAGAAATCCGTGCCAGTAGTCAGCGGTGTCGTCCAAATCCTTCCACGGGTCCCGCATCCTCTGCTCCCTCATTAATTTCTTCAGCGCCTTCAGCTCACGGGCAAAACAGATCCCAAGAGAAAATCTCAGCTTCTGGCCGCTCCCCAGCTCAGTATTGTCCCAAAGCAAGCTTCCTTCCTTCATCATACCTATCGTGTCGTTACCGTATAGCTGTCCCCTGCCGGCATTGTCCCGGGCATCGGCGCCAAGCTCATACTGCTTTGCCGGCATAGGCGACAAAATACCATAATAATATCGGTGTCTGTAGTGGATCAGCCCGGACAAATCAGTTTCAAAGATACTACCTGCCGTATCGAATGCAGAAGACACAGTTGATGAATATATCACAAAGCCTGGCCACAGCTGATGATCGCCACAGTTTTCGGCTTCATAGCACCTATTGAGGATATCGCTGTCCGGGACAGCAAAATCATATTGCCTGACCTTCAAGGGATATTTCCCATAAGTAAATTCTGTTACTGCTATATTAGTATCATCAATGTAATACTGCTTTACCTGC
>JAAYPO010000136.1 GCA_012519745.1 Clostridiaceae bacterium
CCGTGTGCTTGCTCACCCTGCTCCGCTTGCCTGTCCGTGTGCTTGCTCACCCTGCTCCGCTTGCCTGCCCGTGTGCTTGCACACCCTGCTCCGCATGCTCACCCCGCTCCGCTTGCCTGCCCGGGTGCTATCGCCTGCCTGTGTGCTATCGCCTGCCCGGGTGTTATCATCTGATCTGGACAGCGTTATCGATCAGTCCCGCCAGCCCTTTGGCCGAGACCGTATTCATGTGGACACCGTCAACGGAGACGGCAAGGCCTCTTCTTTTGCTTACCATATCGGTGAATGGAAGATATGTGGTTAAAATAGCAAGAATCACAGGTTCAAACACATTTTTGGAGAAGAAGCAGGTGCCCTTGTTGTTCTGCCTGCTTTTTACTTCTCTCTGGAAGCTCATGATATCCAAATAGGTCGACATAAACTTCCCACAGAGCTCCTTTATGATCTCATTGTAGCTCACAGCCTTTTGATTCAGTTCAGCTATATCAGTCTCAAGCAGTGGTATGCCAAATATGATGACCTCTTTTCCGGCCTGCTTCAGCATTTTCAACAGAATTTCATAGCGTTCCCTGAATTCGGCTTCATCCTCACACGGTACACTTCCTCTGAGCACAAGACCATCAACTATCCTGGTCCACGACCTGGCGTAATTCTTTAAAAAAGGATGCAGTACATCATTGGTGCCGATACCAATAATTATGGTCTTGACTCCGCTGTACTTCGGATCATCGATAGCCCTTGCAACCCTTTTTGTCATCCCGATCAGCGTATCGCCCCCAAGGCCAAAGTTCTTGTATTGCTTTCGCGGCTTGACATATTTGAGATATGTTGCACCGGGTCTTCCCTCAGTTATGCTGTCTCCAAAACACAAAACCATATTTTTTACCTTTCATAGAAATTTTGTGCCGCGTGCATAAAAAACGATTCCATTATGTCAACCTGGCTCATTTATCCTAATCCAACTTGATGTCATAATGTGATATATCTCCCCATTTTACAACCTTCCAACCATCATTTTCATATTCGATCATGCTAAGGCTGGTGGGATGTATAAATGCTCCATTCCACAGATCCTTCAGTTCCTTTTGTTCAACTATCAGCATGATGAACTTCAATGATACAGCATGAGTCACTATCAATACATTTCCTTGGTCATGGCGTTGTGTAATGAGCCTGAGTGTTTCTTCGAGCCTGCCTTTGATTTCAGAAAGATTTTCTCCTCCCACCGGCTCATATAAATGGGGAAATTCCCAAAAGTTCCGGTATTCAACAGGATACTTCCTCTCGACATCAGAAAACACCATGCCTTCCCATTTACCAAGATTTATTTCCTTCAAGCTATCCATCGGAATGATCGGTACATTTCTTTTTCCTGTGATGATTTGTGCTGTCTGCATCGTCCTTCCGCTGGAACTTGAATATAGCGCTTCAAACTCAACACTCTCAAGAGCTTTAGCCAGTTGGGCTGCCTGCTGCCTTCCCTTCTGTGTCAGTTCTGAATCCTTGTGGCCCTGCATCCTTTTCAGCGTATTCCAGATCGTCTCTCCATGACGCGTTATATACAGTTTTAACATTTACACCTCACATAATATGCTTAAAGATAGTCACAGCTTGATAGCCTTCGTTGCGATCATAGTACTGATATGCGGATCAAGAAGATCACCGCCGGCAGTATCCTCATAGAAGCCTGCGATAACAAAGCCTGCCGCTATCTGGCCTCCTATCTGGTCTTCCAGGGAATGCCCGAATTCAAGCGTCTCTCCTGCCCTTACCCTGCTCTCGAGCAGATCCGCAGGCAATTGTTCAGTGTCGGAATATGGAATACTGTGCCTTACCTCAAGCTTTTGGTTTTTATCCCACTGCTCCAAATCGAATATATAAACGAGAGGATTAGCAAATCCAGAGAGCAGCACTCCTCCTTTTTTCAAGACCCTGAAGCACTCCCTCCAGACTCTGCTGACATCATCAATGAAGCAGTTTGAAACAGGATGGAATATCAAGTCAAAGCTCTCGTCCTCAAAGACCGACAAATCGCGCATATCTCCCTGTATCGTCCTGAGCTCAAGTCCGTCCCTATCAGCTACGAGCCGGTCCTTGTCAAGCTGGGCCGGGCAATTGTCAAATACAGTGACCTCCGCTCCCGCTGCGGCTAATACAGGCCCCTGCTGTCCGCCGCCCGATGCCAGGCACAACAGCTTGATTCCCTCAAGCTTTGGGAACCAATCCGAAGGCACAGGCTTTGTCGGTGTAAGGACAATGCTCCAGTTCCCCTTCCTTGCCTCCTCAATAGTATGCTGATCCACCGGCAGGGTCCAGATATTGCCCTTTTCAGATTCTTTGATCCAGGCTTCCCTATTGTGGTTCAAAATATCGATTTGCTCATTGCATTTTTGCTCCGTCATATAATTGTTCCTCCTTAAGTCCGAATAATCGTTCCAGCTTTAGATCCGGATAAATTCTCCTCTTTTATGGACTTATTCTTAACCCAGTCATAATAAAAAGAGAATATGGGACCTCATCATTACCAATCAGCTTTTTGTCCCGAAAAAATGTCCTTGCAGAAACTTCTGCGAACCCTGAACATTCCAGCATTGACTGCAGTTCACACTGGTTAAAGCCATTATGCCCGTTGAAGTCTTCTTCAAGTCTGTGGAAGCTGCCATCATCCTTATCCAGGTCCACGATACAAAGATGTCCTCCAGGTTTCAGCAGACTGAAAAATGTATCCAGAAGCGCTTTTATGTCCTTCACATGATGCATAGCCATAGAGGTATAAATGACATCATAAGCTTCTTCCTGAAATCCCATTGAATTGCTTTTCGACACACTGCAAAAATCGCAGACCATGGCTGTCATATTCCTGATGCCTGCGTTTTCGAGCTTTTGCTCAAGTACTTTGATCATACCCTCCGAGCTATCGACAAGTGTGATGTGCCGGAATCTGTCCGACAAATATACCGATCAGTCCTGTGCCGCAGCCGAATTCCAGTGCATTATGATCATCCTTGATATTGATTGAGGCTGCAATTTCATCAGCTATTATGCCTGCCCTTTTTATTCTTCTTTCAGTGTCCCATCCTGCCGCCGCAGCACTAAAATCCATATTCTGAGTCCCCCTTGATGATGACCAAACCTGATGCGACAACTATACCAAACTTAAAGTGCGGTTTACTTAACTCTTCCGAAAAAATTGACTATGTTGCCGTCAGGATCCCTGAACCAAAAGGATCTGCTTCCCCAGGGATGAGTCTGCGGCGGTTTGACGATGCTCATTCCCATTCCGACGATTTTCTCATACTCGGAGTCCACATCCTCCACTTCAAAGTTGATCGTGAAGCTGCCATATCCGGCGCCCTGCATCGAGCCGGGAGCCATTTCCTCCATACCGTCAGCTGAAAATATAGCAAGGCTCGTTCCATGAGCCTTCAGATCCATATGATTGTGGTCGCCTTCACCCCCGACGCCCAGGACATCCATATAAAATCCGGATAATCGGAGCACATCGACTGTTATAAGGCATACGCCGGCAAATCTCATAGCTCTTCCTCCCAAGTCAAGCTTTGTATTTATGAACTGTTCTCAAATCAGCGTCCTTCGATGATCTCCCGCAGCCTTTCTTCAAAATGTCCGATATGCCAGTCCAAATGCCTGTAATAGTCATTAACAATAAGTTCAAGAGTCAGTTTCTTATCATCGATGATCCACACATTGCCCAGAGCGTTGGTATCCATGTGTTCTATGACTTTCAGCAGTATCCGGTTGTAACTGCTCCAGAGTGCTGTGATATCTTTCCATTGCATATCATTATATTTTTGGGCGGTGATCCAGATGTCCTTGTCATAAGCCGGAAAATTATTCAGATCACCAAGCTGGAGCCTCACAAAGCGCTGATGGTTGTTGGATGCGGAATCGATCAGATGACCGATTATTTCCTTCAGCGACCACTTGTCCTGATCCGGCTTTATATGCGTGATCCCTTCATCCACCCTCGAAATCATACCCTCAAGTTTTTCAACCAAACTTCTGAACCTCTCCATATCTGCCATAAAGATCCCCTCCAAAACACCGTTGATATCTCATCAAATTCAACCACTGACACTCTCTTCTATAGATCCGGAAAGCATCTGCAATACAGGTCATAAACATCGTTCGTCATATCCGATCCCGACATGATTTTTTAATCCTTCGCACATGCTGACATCATCTACTTGTTTCTGACATAGATATGTTTGATCCTGGAATTGCTGGTCTTCCTGAATTCCAGTTCAAAGCGGTTGATGCTTTTTATCAACAGTGTGAGCTTTGAAAAGCCATAGTTTCTGGAGTCAAAGTCAGGCCGTTTCTTTGAGATCAGATTGCCTACCTCACCCAGGAAGGCCCACCCGCTTTCATCCGCTACATCATTGACAGAGGTCGCGATCAGGTTTATCAGCCTTTCATCGATCTCGAGGGTGCTTTCCTTTGTATCATGGGTTATAACGCTTTCCTTGGCATTCTCATCCGTGTCTGCTTCTTTGTTCTTTTCATGCATGCTGATTATTTCTATGTAAATAAATTTATCACAGGCAACTATAAAAGGATTTGGAGTCTTGCGTTCTCCGATGCCGATCACCCTCATACCGGCTTCCCTCAGCCTTGTGACCAGTCTGGTAAAATCACTGTCGCTGGATATTATGCAAAAGCCGTCGACCTTTTCGGAATACAATATATCCATTGCATCGATTATCATAGCTGAATCGGAGGAGTTTTTTCCCGAAGTATAGCTGTATTGCTGGATAGGCGTTATGGCATTTTCCAGTAAAGAGTTTTTCCACCCGGTAACAGCCGGGCTTGTCCAATCGGCATATATTCTCTTAATGGTAGGGGTCCCATATTTTGCTACCTCTTCAAGTATGCCCTTGATATTTTTGTAAGGTACATTTTCAGCATCGATCAAAACTGCAAGTCTCAGTTCACCAGCGTCAGACATCTGCTCTCCTCCTTCGACTACATTGATACCTTATTCTACCATACACCCACATCATTAACAATAATCTGCGCATGTCAATTTCATACATCAGGCGTGAAAGACAGGAGACATAGCAGTCCTAGCCATTATAGACAATGTCACATTGTGATGCGATATCAAGCTCGGAGAAATACCGGTTCTCAAGCGGTATCCATAGGGAAATGAACTTTTCATGCATAAAGGATCCGTTTCTTTCAAGTATCCTGCGGCTTTGTTCTTCCGCTCCGATACCGAGAAAGATCTTCAGGTCATAGCTGTCAGCCAATGTCGGATGCATGCTGTAGGAGCCTTCAATAATGTTCAGTATTTTAGGTTCGACCTTCACGATCTGATCCAGGGAGCCCTTTGAACAGTCATATGTTTGATAGCTGAATTCGTTCCCACTTCTTAGACCGTCGATCACTTCTTTCTTAAAGCGTACATAGTCAACATTCCCGCCGGCCTCTCTCAGACGCTCTTCTGTCCTCAGGACAGGTGTCAGGAAAAAGTGATCCATATGGAATACATTACAGTCATATATCTGCTGAAGAAGGGCTGCCAAAGAGCTTTTGCCGGCTCCGCTGTTGCCTTCTATCGCAACATTCACAGATCTTATCGCCCCGGCTATATTACGCACCGGTTGTTTGTTCATCCTGCCAATCAATGCATCGATCCTGCAAAAAACCTCAAAGTACTCCATGAATACAGAACTCACGACACGGTATGCAGGTGAATATGCTTCACGATAGTCATCACTATGACTTACCGGAGGATAGCCTCTCATTTTGTATGCAGAAAGATATTCATCAAGGTCGCTGACAGAGTACGGAAGAATCCCTCTCCTGCACAGATCCCGCAAAACATCCAGCTTGTCTTCAAAGTCTGCCATACTGCCTTTATTGGAATTTGCGGTATATACAAAGAATCCATTGATCGTTTCCAGACTAACAGGTAAACTTTTTAAACCACGCAGATGGAGCCTGCATAGTCCATTGCCTATATCCTCAAACAGCCCGCTGACGGTCACTGGTTTGGTCTGGCCATCCATCCCCGCAGCGGCATCTGCGCATATTGCAGCATAGCCTGAAACATCCTGTATTCCGGTCGTCGAGCATGAGCACATGCTGCGAGCCATAGCTTCAGAGCCTGAAGTATTGAGAACGCTTGTCATCTCTTCCCTCAAACGCTTCAGGCTTTCAGCCTTGTTATCGACCATGTGCCCGCCTGCAAATTCGCTCTGATAGATCAGCTTGACCATGTCCTGAATCTGCGTGCGGGGATAAATTTCGTAATGATTGACAAGTATGTCTTCCAGTCTGTCGGAATTACTCATCTTTTAGCAGTTTGCTCCTTTTCAAAGCTATCACAATGACAGGTACTATAACGATCTGCAGAATTATTCCGGGGATGGCATTAATCACTGCTCCTGCAGAAAACATCTGCCATGTGAATGCAGTCTCACCGAACCCATATATGATATAGCTGACTATTCCCCATACGATTCTGCCGCAGATCATGGAGACGATCAGTGACACGTAAATAAATATATTTTTCTTTGGCAGCAGCTTGTAGAAAAGTCCCGTCGTCAAACCATAAACCGCCAGTTCAAATGCCATGGCGACCGCAGTCGGAAACATCGGCGGCATACCAAACAGCACACTTCTCAGAAGCGGAACTATGAATCCGACCACAAGACCTAAGGGCCCGCCACATATAAACCCCGCCAGCAACACAGGTATATGCATGGGCAGAAGCCTGCTTCCAATGCTCGGGATCTGCCCGGTCAGGAATGGCATTACCAGTCCCAGCGCAATAAGCAGTCCTGAAAACACTAACTTTCTTGTTGTTGTTTTTTTCATTTAGCATCCCTCACAATACAAAATTCTATGTTTGCCGGGGGCGCCGATGCATAAAAAAACCACGCAGTTCACGCCTCTCCGGATTGTTTCCTTCAAGAAACGCTAATACCTTCGTGGTATCACAGTTCAACAGTTTGATTACTTGCAGATCTAATTGCAAATCTTTCTTCATCTGACTTCTGTCAGCAGCTTTGAAGATTATAACACATTACCGGGCATAATATCAACCATGATCAAAATGGAGATCACGGCCTGCGTGTGGAATTAGGCCTTGAGAATGGAGATCACGGCCTGCGTGTGGAATTAGGCCTTGAGAAAAGAAACAGCAGCCTGGCACTGGACCTAAAACTGTCACCTCAGAATATGCTCCTCAATGTACCTGGCGACGCCATCGTCATTGTTTGTAGCGGTCACCGTATCTGCCGCCTGCTTGACCTCTTCGATGGCATTGCCCATGGCCACGCCTGTGCCGCAGTACTTTATCATTTCAATATCATTATAATCATCACCAAAGGCGGCTATTTCTGATCTGGCGATACCCAGCCTCTTTGCTATCCGTTTTATTGCATTTAGCTTTGTGGCATTCCTGTGCATCACAAGACATAATGTCTTGCCGTCTGAAAGCTGACCATACAAATCAGGTGTCAGTAATGACTGTATCTGTTCATATTCCTTCTCTGAATCGATTTCGATAATGATCTTGTCGGCATCCGCCTCCGGCAGATCGGAAAAGTCCGTCCAAATCGATGAAGCCTCAAGGATCTCCCTTTCCTTTTGAGTTTTCCCCCAAATGGTTATCACATCAAAGTTGGCGTATATCTTGTCGTTTATCTCGGCAGCAAGCTTTTTATCTGCATACTTTACCTGCAGGGTCTGAAGTATATTAGCAGTGTCCCTTGCGGGGATCCTGCTGGTTTCTGCACTTTCCCCATCCAGCAATACCGCTGCCCCATTGTGGTAGACTGCAGTGCTGCAAGCTGTCTGATCCATCAAGTGCTTTATTGACCTGAATGGTCTGGCTGTAGCAAATACTATCCTGATTCCTGCTCCACAGGATTTTTTCAGTATCTCCTGCGTATATGAAGAAATTGTTTTGTCTGTGCGCAGCAGTGTCTCATCCAGATCGAGCACAAGCATCTTTATCATTCTAATACACCCCAACTCAAAATTTATCCATAGTTCAAAACAGTGTGAACTTCATCGCCATTGAAATGCGGGGGATCCCGCCAGTCTTTCTAGTCACCAGAATCAGCCGCTGCTTTTCTGCCTTTCATTATCACGTAATACAGTAATGTACATATTACAGCGACGATAATCATCGGGATATACTGAATCGTTATCCCCATTGACACATCATTATGAAAATACAGCCGAAGCTGCTCCTTCAACGGTTCACTGGGTGAGTATCTCTTCACCTGGACGAAGAATTCGACAACTGCTATCATCAATACAATCACAGGAGTCGTCCACACCAGCCGCTTCCCCAACAGGTAATGAACTGCTGCCAGAACCAGCGGCGAAACAGCAAATACATTGATTGCCCAAAGAAACACATACTGCATTTTAATACCCTTTACTGCAAATACTTCGTTTTACTTTATCCCACCCAAGCCTTCTCTGGTCTTCTTCGAAAGCTTCCCTGTCACAACAGTGTACGAATGGTCGATCATCGACTTTAACTCATCATCAGGTACGATCCCATTGAGATAAACCGTATTAAAATACGGCTGAAGCCTCGGCGGGCAGTGATAGCCGCGTACGATCACACCCGGATACCTGCTTCTCAATATCTCGCCCGTGACTCTGTCACAATTGAGCGTGATCTTATAGTCCTCCGGCTTGGGGTATATCTGGGCAAACAGCCTTTTTGCCACTTTGATGCACATTGGGACATCCCCAAAGGGAAAATCCACATATGCACCTTTTTTTCCGAGACAATAGCTTATGATCTCATCAACAGTCATGACCCCTCCAAATGCTGAAGCCTTTGGTTTTCGACCATTATATATCACTTCAGGCCAGCATGCAATACGATTCCAATCCCTTGTATCAAGGGCAGGCACAGCATTGTATGATCCAATCGTGTATTACAAAGTGAACTCTGCTGCAAGGAAGTACTTGTCATAGTCACCAGTCCCTCTAAAATCAAGGATATCCTTCACTATACGGTATTCACCCGGTTCAAGGCTGCCATAGAGCCATTCCCAATCGGATGTCCATTCACTTTCACCATGTGGTTCCAGAATATATCCGATAGAATCAAACGCATATTCCCCCTTAAAAGAAGCATGGACCTGAAACCAGTTTCCTTCAATTTTCTTCTCAAGGATGTAATACTCTCCGTATATACATTCACTGTCGGTAGTATTATCAAACTCAAGCGTCAATCCTGTGGCTGACACTGTGCCATCCTTGACTGTCATGGACACACCTTCAAAGCTGTTTGCATTCTCAAAGGCCGTAGGTTCCCAATTTACTGCGGCATTGACCGAAGATTCGGTCTGCCCGGCGTTGCCTGTTCCATTTCCCGAAACTCCTTTAGTTGTTCCGGCGCCATCTGTTCGTGTACTTTCGGCAGCTCTGTTATGATACGAACACCCTGCAGCAATTGTCAGTAATACAGCCGCACAAATGAGCAAATACAAAGGTTTTCTCATATTTATCACCCTTCCTTTATACTTAGACGCTATTTGTGTGACAAAAGGTCCCGCAATCTGCTGTATCACCACCGGTCTCTAGCTGGTGTCAGTTTGGGCAACTTTATTGCACACCAGCTTTATGTACTGTTATGCGGCCGGCGGAATCAAAATCATATGTATACAAGACGTTCCCATCGGAATCAATTATCTTTTTGTCTGCTTTGTCCAGTTTCAGGTCATATCCGCCATCTATCGTATCTTCACTGTATACGATGCTCCAATCCTTCATATCGACCACATGCAGCCCCATCATATTTGTTTCGGCAAAGTAACGGTCGTTTATGAACCCGACCAAGGAAGAAAAATGCCCGAAATACATTTGCTTGTCAGGCTGCCTGCCGTCCATGCTGTGGAACACTACATGAGCCCACTCATAAAGCCCGGAGGACCGCATATCCAGCCAATCTCCCCTCAATGCATATGCGAACATACTGCCGTCAGGAGAAAGCATCCCATTATTATTTTTGATTGCATCCTCCTGCTCCGCCAGGTAATTGTATATCCTGTATATCAGCATTTCTGGGTAATCATATTCAAATACCGTCACCGGCTCATAAGTGCCGTCGCCCCACTCGCTCTGCCTGGCCGGAAGAACTGGGATATCTCCGCTGTAATCCGCGTATACGCCATAATCGCACCCCATTCCGGAAGTGGATGTAAAGCCGTAGTCGCAGATCATAGTCAATGTACCTCTGCCCCACTGCGTTTGCCTGATCATGTCATTTTCAAAGAATTTGTTCCATTTCTCCGTCCTATCGTCCGCTGCATCTCCAATATAGTCGCCGCCATACCAGTCGCCGAACTCCGACAATACCACGAGCATATCCTTCATATCATCAGGCAGAGGATATCTCTTTCTGAAGCAGATACTGTCGACGAGCTGCGTGTCAGGATCGATACGAAATGCAAAATACAGTTCTCTGGTTTTATAGCCATAAAGAAGGTATCTCTTAAAGTCGGATGCAGATTTGTCAACAATGCCTGCGGTGCCGAACTGACAGTCGCCAAATGTATCCAGTACCTGCTGCAGTGTACTGCCTATACCGATATCTCCTATGACCTTTCCCTTTGAATATTTTGTGAAAAGCAGTCTGTTGAAAGCGCCCTGTTCCCATAGCATCTCATCAGAGTAATGTTTAGTGAACTCTTCTTCTGATAAATCGATATAATCCTTCGCAGTCTGACAGAATGAAATACTGCCCAACTCGATGAATTGTGGTTCCTTAAGTCTATATGAGTCTCCAGCAGCGGTGTTGCCTGATACAGTATCTCCCGAAGTCTGCCCGGCAACACTTGAGGTATTGTCTGTAGTATTGTCCGCGGCATTTCCTGTAATATCAGCTCCGGTTTGATCCACTGGATCAATTTCATCCATGTCGATCCCTTCAGCTGTTCCTGCCGTATTGCCTCCCGAAGTATCGCTCAAAACCGGTTTTGCCTTAATCGACAAACATCCCGGCAATACCAGTATCAATGATATTATCAGCATAAATACAATTATTCTCTTCTTCATAAAGCGCCCCCGTCAAAAAATCAGTCAGTATTAATACGACAGATCACATCTGTTTTCTTACTGTTTTATATTCGTCATTGAATTGAAAATAAGGACAGTTTTCAAATGATTTATGTATAAACCTTTCGTACTCATCCTCATCAAGGTCAACGATGCAAATACAGCAGCCGTATTCCTCATCAAACACATAATTTATACAGTATTCGCAGTTTGCCTTTCCGGCCATATATCCATCCACTCCCAAAGATATTATCACTTCTTGTTTATCAATATCAGTCCAATAATGCAGAACACTGACCCCAATATCTTTGTTAATTCAAATCTCTCTTTATAAAATATTATGCCTATCGGTATCAGCATAAGCGCAAGTATTATGTTTGCCACCAGCGAGCCAACGCTTATATTCCAGCCTGCTCTATAGGCCATCAGATAGCCAAACTCAAGTCCGATGATCGCCAGACCCAGCAGGAGGCTTGTCCAGTTGAGTTCTTTGAATGACTGGATCAAGCCCTTCTCAGGCCTGTTGAAAATAAGCACACCTGCAGTGATAACAATAGCCGTCGTATATGTCACCAGCAGGGCAACAAAAGGGTTCGCCTTCTCAGGTGTCGATTTCTGACTGATATTGTACATAATGTTGGATGCTACTATCAGAAAAATCGAAAATATATACATGAACATACGCTCTGATCACTCCTATAATCCCCATCCGTTGTATAGGACATCGACCATTTTATCCCCCTGCAGCTCATACACAATAATGGACTCGCCTTCATATAATCTGCTGTCTATGATCACTTCCATTTTTCCGTCGCCGTTGACATCTGCGATCGATCTTATCCTTTCAACACAAGTAAGAAAATAGTTGGCATTTTCATAGAGAAATTCATCGACCTCGCCAGGCTCATATATGGTATCGCTGGTGTATATCATGTATGAGACAGGGATGTTTTTGACTTCCCCGTCTATGATCCTTCTTAGTATTATAATAGAATATTGACCTTTTTTAGCGGCAATGTCAACATTCTCATAATCCAGATTGGAAGCCCAGATCAAAACCTCATCGACTCCATCTCCCTCGAGGTCTATGCGGTAATTCTGCCTGATCACAGCTTCCGCATCAGGCAGGCCCTCCTGTGTAAGGACATCTTTTACGATCTTTTTATATGTTTCACTATTTGTGCTCTGTGAGACAGGTACCCTTGGCAGCGCATTCCATCCGCCGCCTACTGCCAGCTGATATTCATTCTCGCAGGCAACCGTTACCGAGACAGTATCGATCGGCTCCAGCAGCTCGACCTTGCTGCCGGTGCCCATCCCTGCCAGTTTGTCAAACGCGTAGCAGTAGTAAGTCTCGCCGCCTTTTATCTGATCGGCCAGATTCGTTGCGGTTATCCACTCTCCGTTATCTCCGGATCCTCCAAGAAGATAATCCAACGCCACGATCGGATAGATTCTCTGAGTGCTTCCATTGCTGCCATTATCGTCACCGCTTGCTTCTGATCCATTTGTGCTGCCAATAGCACTTTCTTCCCCGTCACCGTCAGCATCTGCTCCGGTACCTGTTTTACCGGGATCTGCATTTTTATCCGATCCTGCCGGACCTTCTGCAGGCAAACCGCTGCCTTCCGTATGAACAGAACCATTGACCGGTCCCTCCTTGTTGTCCTGACCGGCAATGCCCTCCTGTACATTTTGCCTGTCCTTGCCTTCGATCCTCACACATCCGGTATTGAACACCATTGCAAAAACAACCATCAGCACTAAAAAATACTTCATTCCCCACCTCACAGCAATATTTGTCGATTTATCTGTCTATGCCGCCCTTCCATATGATAAGCGGCAGGTTTCGCTACACCAATTCGTCCCCGGTCTCAGCCTTACGTGCTTTTTTATACCTTTCGCCGTCCTTTTTTGTGAGCTTGATCTCCTTGATCCCATCTGCGGTACATACTTCAAGCATCACATGCCCTCCTCTTACCTGCGGATGACGCAGCACACGCATGCCGCCGCAGCTTGAGGCAACCCGCACGAACGCCAAATAACTGAATTTCTCGTCTTCATACGGCGCTTCTCCTCCTTTTAGCTGCTTATGCAGGCGAGTCCTTGCCACACGGCAGGCAAAGTGGCACCAGTCGTCACTGCTTTTGGGACAATCCGCCTCATGCGGGCAGGGAGCTGCAATATGAGCGCCGCGGTCAAGCAACTGCCTGCGCGCTTCATTCAAGTGACTGAAACCTGCAGGAGTGCCCGGCTCGACAAGCAGAAGGATCATTTGAGCCGAGTCCCAGAGTTTATCTATCGCACGTTTGCGTCCATCCTCAGACATTTCATTGAGAACATATGAGGCTGTCACCAGATCAGCTTTGCAGGGCACAGGATCAGTATCGAGGTCATATTCGAGCCACTTCGCATCGCGTAATGCCTGCGGCCCGTTCTCCATCAGCCTGCTGCCCAGTCTTCGCATCGCACCTTCCCGTTCAAGGCAGGTCAGCTCCC
>JAAYPO010000014.1 GCA_012519745.1 Clostridiaceae bacterium
AATCAGCTCAAGGGCCCCATACTTTGCCTTGTCGGACCTCCCGGCGTAGGCAAGACCTCGATTGCCAAATCTATAGCAAGGGCGCTGAACAGAAATTATGTGAGGATGTCACTTGGCGGAGTGAGGGATGAAGCCGAGATAAGAGGCCATAGACGCACATATGTCGGGGCTATGCCGGGCAGGATAATCAATGCCCTCAAGCAGGCCGGCTCCAGCAACCCGCTGATACTGCTGGATGAGATAGACAAAATGAGCAGTGATTTCAGAGGTGATCCGGCATCAGCAATGCTTGAGGTGCTGGACGGCGAGCAGAACTTCGCTTTCAGGGACCATTACCTTGAACTGCCGGTAAATCTGTCGGACGTGCTTTTCCTTACAACGGCAAACACACTCGATACAATACCCAGGCCTCTTCTTGACAGGATGGAGGTCATAACGATATCCGGCTATACTGAAGAGGAAAAGGTGCACATCGCGCAGAAGTACCTGTTGAGCAAGCAAATCAAAGCTCATGGCTTGCAGAAAAGGAACCTTAAAATAGATGAGAGCACGATAAGGAGCATCATCAACTACTACACAAGAGAAGCCGGTGTGAGGAATCTGGAAAGAGAGCTTGCCAATGTATGCAGAAAGGCTGCAAGGACGCTGGTTGCCAGCGGCAAGAAGTCTGTGACCATGACGCCTGCAAATATTGAGAAGTACCTTGGTACAAAGAAGTACAGATATGACAAGGCCAATGAGAAGGACGAGGTGGGTATAGCCACCGGCCTTGCCTGGACACCTGTAGGTGGAGACACGCTGGTGATAGAAGTAACGCTCATGAGCGGAAGCGGTAAGCTTGAGCTTACCGGACAGCTGGGTGATGTCATGAAGGAGTCTGCCAAGGCCGCTATCAGTTTTATTCGTTCGAAGGCGGAATTGTTTGGTATAGACAAGGACTTCCACAACAAATATGATATCCACATCCATGTTCCTGAGGGAGCGATACCAAAGGATGGTCCTTCTGCCGGTATCACACTGGCCACTGCCATGGTTTCTGCACTTACCGGAAGGGCTGTCAGAAGGAATGTGGCCATGACCGGGGAAATCACGCTCAGAGGCCGGGTGCTGCCTATAGGAGGACTCAAGGAGAAGGTACTGGCTGCCCACAGGGCCGGTATTGACACCATAATAGTGCCCATAGAGAACAAAAAGGATATCGACGAGATACCTGATAATGTAAGGGCACGGTTGAAGTTCATACTGGCTGCAGATATGGACACTGTGCTGGGCAATGCCCTGACAGAGGAGAAGCTGCGTGAGGAGCCTGAAAAAGCACAGGAGCCCGTGCTCCTAGCCGAGGACAGCGCAGTGATGGACAGCCAGACACACCAGATGTAAATGAATAGAGACCGGCGACACTGTTTGTTCCTTCATAAGCGGTGTCGCCGGTCTTTTACTGTTCACTTTGGGTGCGGTGTGCAAAAACCGCATCATCTGGGCGCCATGATACCATTGTGAGTCGACATAACTCTATGATTAGTCCATTATTTGGGGGTACAGGACATATTCTTGGACATTTTATGGGATATTTTCTATAGGTTCCAGTTAAATTGTGCCCGTATGATGAACAAATTGCACACCATGGTATCGAAGTGATGGCCAGATATCCAGACCGCGCTCTAAAGCTCTACCGGAAAAATGATTTTTATGATAAAATTATAGAATGATAAGAAGAAAAACGTCGGGTATCATAAATAATAACAGCATCTTTGCTCCTACGGCAGCGATATTGTTTTCAATATTACTTATGGCTGCCGCACCTGTTTTTGATGACTACCTTATGAGCATAATGGGCACATCCGGGTTTCTTTCCTGGCATAACCTGCTGGAGATCGCAGGGGTCATAGCCTGCTTCGCTATTTTCCTAGTATCGTTTTACACATATAAGCAAGAGCGCAGCGTCAAAGCCATAGTTGTAGGGTCGCTGCTGATGGCATCCGGCATAATCGATATCTTTCATCTGCTGAGCTATAAAGGCATGCCTGACCTTTTCATACCAAATCTCACAGCCAACAGGGCGACTACCTTCTGGATAGCGGCAAGACTGATCTCCACCGCGGCATATATGGCCTCGGCCATTATGCAGAACGATACGAAAGGCAAGGTAAGCGGGTACTGGTTTACTGTGGCTGCCATTGCGGTCTCATTGGGTATATTTGTTGTCGCCACGTATTATCCGGAGCTTTTGCCTGCCATGTATATTGAGGGTGTCGGACTCTCATATGAAAAAAGGCTTTTTGAATATATCATTATTGCAGTAGCAGCGGCAGCTGCCATCATTTATTTCCATAAATACAGAAAAACGAAGAACCAGATACTGTATGTGATGTTTGCAGCGCTGATCCTTAGCATGATAAGTGAATTTGCGTTCACGATATATGTCGATGTATATGGCACATATAACTTCTTTGGACATATACTCAAATGTATTTCACTGTTTATGATATTCAGCGTAACATTTGCAAAATACGTTCAAACACCATACACCGCGCTGACCGCTGCACAGGATGAGCTGAGAGATTATGCCGACAATCTTGACAAGCTGGTGGAGAAAAGGACCAGCGAACTGAAAATGATAAACAACATGCTCATTGAGGACCTTGATTATGCAAGGGATATCCAGAAGTCCATGATGCCGTCATTTTTCCCCAACTCTCTCCATATAGGCTTCAAAGTATTGTATATGCCCGCAAAGAGGCTGAGCGGTGATTTTTATGATGTATACTGGCTGGACGAGGATCATATAGGCTTTTACATATGCGACGTCTCAGGGCATGGCGTCCCGGCAGCGATGCTGACCGTATTCCTCAAGCAGTGTATCGACAGCTTTATTGAAGCAGACAGGATCAAGGAGACCATTTCTTCTCCGTCGGAAATGCTGTCGCAGGTATATGATGCATTCAACAACACAAATTTCAGAGATGAGGTCTATATCGTTCTCATTTATTTCATTTACGATACAAGGTCCAAAAAGCTGGTATTCAGCTCTGCCGGAATGAACGAGGAGCCTTTGTATCTCGACGGGCAGGGAAGGCTGAGGGACATCGATATCAAGGGCTTCCCGATATGCAAGCTAAGAGATGTATATGCGGCTGATTATGAGGACATGGAAATGACCGTATATCCCGGCGATAAGCTCTTTATCTATACTGATGGGATCATCGAGCTCAGGAATGAAAAAAAGCAGCAGTATTCATCTGAAAGATTGAAACAGATCATTTCGAAAAACAGCCAAATGGACTCTGAGCATCTGATCTCCGCCATCAGGATGGATCTTCGGATATACGAAGGAGACAGGGACCCGGAGGATGATATCACAATGATGTGTGTCGATTTCAAATAGAAGATTAGTAAATAACTACACTATAAATAGAAAAATGTCTAAAATGAAGGAATATTGTAAGCCGATATAGAATATAGTTACGTTATTTGTGCAACTGATTCTTAAACTGTTCAGGAGGTAACAGGATGCCGGTATATATGATTTCTGTAACATGTGCGGCGGCAATCGGCGGTATCATATTGTCATTGATATTCTACCGTCTGAAGCTATTCAATTTCAGAACAACCGCTGCAATAACGTTGGCATCTCTTGTGACAGCACTTGTAATGCCGGGTGTACTAATACTTATTTTCTCATCCGGAAATACTGGACAGGACCCTTCAGCACAATCAATTCTCGCTATAGTATCTATATTGGTTTATCTTATACTCGTTTTGATACTCAGTGCAGCGATTGTTTACCTGCTGCCTAAAATCAAAATAGGACAGAAAGCCGAGATTGCTGCGGAGGCAGGAGCAGTGACTGAGGGGGCATTAGCAGAGACTGGGGCTTTGACTGAGGAGGGTATAGCGCAGGCTGGGGCTGTGACTGAGGAGGGTATAGCGCAGGCCGGCGCTGTGAATGAGGAGGCTGCCGCATCATTATCGCAGAATCTGGACCAGGCAGGGACCGCCGAGACCGTACCATCACCTGTACAGGAGACGGATGGAGCCGCTTTGGAAATGGAGGCATCATCAGCCGGAGCAGTATCAGCTGAACCAGCAATGCCGGGAGAATCGATGTTGCAAACCGAACCTGCAGCAGAGACTGATACACCATTGCCATCGGAGGATTGGGCAAATTCCCTCGATGAGAATATCATGGATGGTGATTTGGATATGAAGCCAGGAGATAATTACATTGAAGAAATATATCTGAAATTTGTTGGGAGAGAAGATGAAAACTCAGAAGTAATAGCGAATAATGTGGAAAATGAAGGCTTTGAAGAAAATAGTGATGAAATATCTGTTGACAGCAATGAAAATATTGATAAAATGGGTATAGAAAATAATATTCAAGATAGCGATAATATGACTATCGAGGAGTGTATAGATGAGGCGTTCAGGCTGAGAGAGGCAGGAGATCCCGAGGGCTCCATCCTGTATTTCATGTATGCTCTTGACAAAAAGCCTCAGAAAGAGCTTACCTTCTGGATCATACTGGATATATGCGTTATGTATAAGTCACTTGGTCAGCAGGATTTGGCACTTGATATTCTTGACGGTTATTACGATATATATGGTGATGAGATGGACAGTTCCGTAAAGGAAGAGATCGTAAGGAATCTGACAGATATAGGAGCTTGACGGGCAATATGGTCTGCTACGATTTGAAGGAGGGTATTTTTAAATGAAAAAAACTCAGAAAATACTTGGATTGCCTATAATTAGCATATCCGACGGAATGGAAGCCGGCAGGGTCAAAAGCATAATAATAAATGCAGACAGGGGAGCCATTGACTATATCGTTGTCGACAGCGGTATCCAGATCTTCAGTGCAAGAGTGATCCCGACTAATGATGTCGCCGGCATAGGCGAGTATGCGCTCACCATTGAAAATGAAGGTGTGATAACGGATATAAGCAGGATCCCGGAGGCAATACAGCTCCTTCAGAACGACATCAGGGTGAAGGGCACCAAGGTGCTTACCAGAAAGGGCAGTCTCATTGGTGAGATCGGAGATATATATGTAGATGAGAACGACGGGTGCAAGATCACAGGGCTGGAGTTTATAGCAGACATCACTCAGAAAAAGGTACGTCTGATCCCCAGGGATTCAGTAATAACCTTTGGCAAGAACCTGACGGTCGTAAAGGAAGACATAGAGTCATCGCTGCTGGATACTCCTGATCAGCTTGACAGTGATGCCGGTACTGCCGATATGGAAAAAAAAAATAACGCGGTTATAGAAGATTCAGGAAATGTCTTTGCGGACACCTTCAATACATCATACGAACCTCAGGGCACGGCTTTTGATATATCATCGGCGGCTGATACTGCAGATGACGCCGTTATAGCCGATGCTGCAGACATAAATGAAGTCCCGGCCCAGGCAGACAATACCGATGAGCAGAATGACTCCACACAGGACAATGCGTCGGTGCTTTTTGAACAGAGGCAGAGACAGTATCTGAAGGGAAGATATGCTACCAGGACTATAATGGACAGCTTGGGAAATGTGATCATTGGCGAAGGCATGCAGATAGACGATGCGGTGATAGACGAGGCCAAGGCAAAGGATAAGCTGGTAGAGCTGGTAATGAACAACAGGGCATAGATATCAAAGTATAAAGCACCTCGCGCTTTATACTTTTTTATTAAACATCTGTGGCTGGACGGCGGACAAAAGAAAAACAGACGGAGTTGTTTCAGGTGAAAAATACTCACAAAACACTGTTTATTTTTTTGATGATAGTAATACAGAGCATAGTTGCTATGGCGGCAGGTGTTTCTGTATTGTTTGATGCGTCTGTGAAGGAAATACCCGCAAACGTATATGCAGGAGATATCCATATAGGAGGCAGAAGCCATACCGAGGCAGCTGAGGCCATAGAGGCCGAATACGGCGCAAGGTTCGGCGGGCATAAGCTCCTGCTTTCTGCGGGAGGTACAGATGTCTACGAGATATCATTCTCCAGCATCGATGCATATGCGGATGGCACAGCTACACTGGGATCCATCAAAACCGTCAAAGGCATCGGAGATGTTCCGCGTCTGATAGATACATATTTCGGAAATGGCAGAACCGATATCATACCTGAGATAAGGTTCAACGAAAGCAAGCTGAGAATGGTGTTGGTGGAGCTTTCTCAAAAAATCAACACAAATCCCGTCGATGCAAAAATATATTATAAAGAAGGCGTCATTGAAAAAGAACCAGACACTCCGGGAATATCTCTGGATGTAAATGCTGCTGTCAGTCTCATCGAAAAGGCATTGGCGGAAGATCCCTTCCAGCCTGTAGATCTCAATTCCGGGAATGCTTTGAAAACGCTGGATGCTCCAGTGACAATGAAGGATTTCGATGAAATACAGCAGATACATGGAGAGTATTCTACCAGCATCAAAGATGCGACTCTGTACGACAGCATCCAGTTTGCTGTCGACCAGATCAATAATACGATCCTGGCACCTGCAGGAGACAAGAACGGCAGGGATGGTTTCTCATTTGTCGAATGTCTTGGGCTCGATGACGGAACCGAATATGAGAATGAAGGCTATGATCAGGCAGCATCCACCCTTTATGCAGCGCTGCTGACAGGCGGTCTGCCTAAGGATTCCATCACAAGACTGCCCCACAAGACAGCTGTGGGATATATACACCCGGGGCTGGATGCATGGATTTCAGGAAATGCCGGCGATATCAAGTTCCACAACCCATATGAAAGAAAGCTGGCAGTGTTTGCAGTCAGAAATGGCAGTGTAGTGACTGTTGCAATAGCCGGCAGCAGGGAGGACAAGGCCGAAAAAAGTGTCATTCGAACAGAGACGGTCCAGGAGTTCGATCCGCCGGTATATTATGTGGAAAAGGAAGGGATAAAGCCTGGGGAGGCCCTCGTTTTGAACCCTGGGAAAAAGGGCCTGTCCGTGAAGGTGTACAGGAATAATGAGTTTATCAGCATGGACCAGTACGAGGCAGAAACCTCGATAGTACAGATCGCTCCCGATACTGATGTGCTTGAAAATGATAACAAGTGACGTACCATTGATGCGTCACTTGCTGTATTTAGGGCATTTTTCAATAAAATCTGCGCAGTACTTCAAGAGCATTATACTCGATGATCTTCTCTCCATATTCATTCAAATAGCCTTCGAAGAAATTGGTATTGGCTATTTTTGTGCCATACTCGGCAAGCATCAGCTCAAACATCTTTACATCCGATGAGAGCAGTCCGCTCCTTGTCAGAGACAGATAATAAGTATCCCTGCACCGGAAGAGCGTGCTTTCACCGCTGTAGTGCATATCCAGCTTGTCTGCCAGATCGCAGATGTCGTTGAGCGCCCTGAAGGAGTAAAGCAGCAGAGGGGACGATACCTTGCGGCTCTTCTTCTTTACACGCAGGTCGCTCTTCTTCATCCTGCTTTTTATATACTTGTGGATGGACTCGAATTCTCCGTCCTCATCTATCCTGGTGATAGTGATAACGAAGCCCTCTTCAGTGTCGGGGACCGGCTCTATGATGAGCTGTGAATCGGTCAGGTTGAAGCCAAGCTGCTCCTCGGCCTGCTCCATAAGATCCCACAAAAACTCCTGCGCCGCAGGTGTGTTGTAGTTCAGGGCATTCAGATCAACATTTCTCTCTTCCAGATCGTTATATGAAATAGTAACTCTTATGATGTTGTCACTTATTTTTTCTATTTTCATATTATCACCATCATATCCTGAACAAAAGGATATGCTTCATAATATACTAACCTTATTATACTTCTTATAGCGTGAAAAGAGAAGCATATAATTTGACTGTGACCCGTACTGTGCCTGAAATGGCGGTATCGGCCGCACGTATTTCCCATATTATCATATATTACCTTACCCTGACAGCCGGAGCGGCACGCTATTTTGCTCTTCTTATATGAAGAACTGCTGACAGGGCGATGAAGTAGACAGTCAGTCCGAGCAGTGTCCACAGATAGAGGGAAGGTCTGTTTGAAACAAAGCCCACTACAGGTACGTTAAGAAGCAGCATCAGCGGAAAGCCGACAAACAATCCCGCGCCGCTGCCCAGCACCAGATTCTTTCCTGCGGAGGACTCCAGGTTCGGGTCGATTTCCTTTACCAGCGCCAGTCCGGTGGATACCACACCTGTCAGATTGCCATACAGAGCCAGCATATTCTCAAGGACATCCTTCTTGTATATCCTTTTGCACACATACACTATATACACGACAGTAACGATACCTCCAATAGTTCCGATCACAAGTGTTGGTACCAGGTACTGCCTTAATATGGAGATGGATATGGCAGCAATAGATGCGGTGATCATATAATCGAAGGCTCCGCCTTGTATACGTTCCAGCAGGAAGTTGCTCGTATATTCACGGACAACAATTTTCTTTTTCCTTAACAGATCGTATATGTAGCGGAACAGTATGGCAAACAGAGCTGCAATGATAAAACTGAAGCCCCAAAGCATGGTTGACAGCGTGCTGCCAAAGGTGCCGAAATTGCTCAGCAATGCGGATAATCCCTTCAGTGTAAGGTAGGAAACAAGATATATGATGCCTATGGTGAAGATCTGTATTGTGAACCCATCTACCGATGATGCCGCACCGACATCCTCCTTGCGTATCTCTTCCCTGGCCATTTCAGGCTTGCCCTTTACTCCGCTGTAAGCGGGCTTTATTTTCATGACCTTTATCAGATAGTTCATCAGCGGTATGCCGCCGATACAAGCCCACAGCAGGCCCATGGCAGCTATTGAGAGACCGATGTTGCCCCCGTTTGTAAAGCCGAGAGCCTCCCATTGTGTCCCCATGGAGTATGCCTGACCGGCGCCCTGTCCATAACCAAGGGGAAGCAGCATACCGAAGACCGGAAACAGATCGGGGTAGATGGTGTATGCCATCAGCAGTGAGAGGCCAAAACCCACGATGCCCTGCAGTACATACCCGTTTACGATAAATATGCCCGTATTGATTATGTCTTTACTCTTTGCAGTGTTCCTGTCCTTCAGTGCCAGAGAAATGAAGCCTACAGACATCAGGTGATAGATCAATGTGCCCATGTTGTCCGTGTTGAAATCGATCAGACCAAGTACATTGGGCCCCAGCAGAAGCCCAATGAAGCCTGCGATTATAGGATTGGGTATAAAGAACCTTTCAAAAAATCTGAAGCTTCTTTTGATATAGGTGGCAATGCCCAGAAAAAGAGATATTACCAGTATGTCCCAGATAAATGACCAACTCTCGCTCATTTGAAACCTCCTGACTTATTCCGAACGGTGTTTTATTTTTTCTACTATCTTCACATATTTATATGCTGAAAAAACTGTGCTGCTTTTACTGAAACGGTAAAGCACCTTGTTGTGGATAAACTCCAGTTGGTCGTTGAACTGTACATTGGCGCCTGATATATCCCCGATGGGAAAAACCAGCCTGGCTTTATCGGACACAACATACTCCAGTCTGTCGGAGAATATGGAAAGACAGCCTGTGGAGTCCTCTGCCTCGAGTGCTCCGGTCCTTCCGCCTGTCCTTAGCACTACATCATCATCAGAAGTGATGGAGGTGGCGGTGTCATCATGTCTTTCGTCCAGTATACGATCCAAATGCTCCAACTGCCACAGGTTCCAATCCTGGGGATTGTCAAAGGGCAGCTTGGAGCCTTCAATGCCCTCAAAAAAGCCATATTTGTTGTAGAGCATTTCCAGACCGCAATTACTGCATTTAAAGCTGTCCCCTTTAGATACCATTGAGCCGATGGCATTACATCGGGGACAGGTGAACAGGAACAGCTCGATATGCTCCGCCTTGCTTTTGCCCGTATAGGTATGCATGAGAAGCCGTTGGGAGCTGTACTCGTCATGATCAAGACTTTGTGTTATTCTTTCATAGATCTTGTTGACGGGCAGTCCCTTTATATCCTCGGGATCGAGAACCTTCTCCACCTCCATGGACAATCTGCCCCTCCTGGAGAAGGCCGCCCATCTGGGCATCGTAAGATGTGCGCCCTTGAACAGAACAGTATATACGGGGATCTTAAGTGATTTGATCAGCTTGGCCGTAGGATGAAGGAGAGGCAGTGTCCTGCCGTCCCAGTTCCTGCGCCCCTCCGGGAATATACCTACTATACCCTTTTCTCTTACTATCCGGAGTATACCGCGGATGGTCGAGGGATCGGATACCTGCTTTCTTTTGGGGATAGCTCCCACAAGCTTTAAAAGCTGTCTTAGAACAGGATTCCTGAAATAAGCGTCGGATGTGACAAAGTACACCGGGTCCCTGAAACAGAGTGACAGAAGGAAGGGATCCCAGAAGTTGGTGTGGTTGGCAAGTACGACATAGGGCGGCTCAACACCTTGAAGCTGGCCATTTTCAATGCTTATCGCAAACAACAGCCTCATGTATGTGCCCAAGGTCAGTTTTAAAAACTTGTTGAAAAATCTGCCCGCCCTATATCTCCTTTTTATCATTACTATCTCCTGAATATAGTTGGGGATCCAGGCTGTCCTTCACCGTCAGTCTGCTTTCACCTCTGTCCAGATCCTGTTGTACTGCTTATTTACTTCATCACCGGGATATTCAAAGATCTCACAATTGACCAGATCCTCCATAAGAGGATAAGCATTCCTGTCAGATGTCAGCTCCGGATCAAGCAGCTTCATTGCCTCGCTATGGGGTGTAGCATACCCTATATAGTCGGCATTTGCAAATGCGACTTCCGGATCGCACATAAAATCTATGAACAGCTCTGCTTCCTTTTGGTGCTTGCTGGTGGAGGGTATGATCATCGAGTCGAACCAGTAGTTTGTACCTTCCTTTGGTATGACGTATTCCAGATTCTCATTCTCAGACATGCAATAGTACGCATCTCCGGACCATACCACAGCCATAGCCGCACTCTCACCGATCATCATGTCCTTGACCTCATCCACGACATAGGCCAGTACAAGAGGCTTCTGTTCGATCAGCTTATCTCTGGCAGCCTCCAGCTCAGCCACATTTTTGGTGTTCATTGAATAACCCAGCATCTTGAGAGTAACACCGATACTGTCTCTCTCGCTGTCCGGCATGAGTATCTGCTTGCTGTATTTTTTGTCCCAGAGGACTTCCCAGCTGTCTATGGTATCATCTACCATTGTTTTATTGTATAGTATTCCGACCGTTCCCCACATATACGGGACAGAGTACTCATTTCCCGGATCAAAGGAAAGGTTTTTGAAGCGCTGGTCGATGAATTTGTAGTTAGGGATATTATTCATATCGATCTTGTTGAGGAGGCCTTCATCCAGCATCCTCTTTATCATGTAATCGGAAGGGATGGCCACATCATATGCCGAGCCCCCTGTCTTTATCTTTACATACATATCCTCATTGGTAGAGAAATTCTCATAGTTGACCTTTATACCCGGATATTTATCTTCAAAATCCCTTATTGTGGATTCTCCGATATAATCGCCCCAATTGAACACATTGATGGTCACTGTTTTGCCTGCAGCGCCGCCTTCATTTCCTGTGCAGCCTGTAAGCGTGACTGCAAGCAGTATGAGGACTGTTAGTATTGACAAAACCCTTTTGGAACTGTTCTCCATTTCTTTTTCTTTCTCCTTATTATAAATATTATTTTTATACAAGCAGTCTGCATATCCGCCGCCGTGCTTCCAAAAGAATGTACAGACGGTTTTGCCGGGCTGCAGTCTGCATTGTTGTCAAATCAGATTGCCTATCCTTGCTGTCTCATTCTTATTATTTGCTGAAGACCTCTTGTTGATAACAAGCAAAAGTCCAAGCACTGCGATGAACATTAGTGTCGATAAAGCGTTTATTTTAGGATTGATACCCCTTCTTGCCATGGAATAAACAGTGATCGAGAGTGTTGATACTCCGGAGCCTGTGGTGAAGAAGCTGATTATGAAATCATCCAGAGACAGCGTGAACGCCAGCAGGAAGCCTGTGATGATGCCTGGCATGATCTCAGGCAGTATCACCTTGAAGAATGCTTTGACCGGCTCGCATCCCAGATCGAGGGCTGCCTCATACATATGCTTGTTGAGCTGCTTCAGCTTGGGAAGCACTGATAGTATGACATAGGGTATATTAAAGGCTATATGTGCCAGCAGCAGTGTCAAAAAGCCAAGATCCAGCCGTATGAATATAAAGAGTATCATCAGTGATATACCTGTCACGATATCCGGATTGAGGACCGGCAGGTATGTGACATTCATTACAAATGACCTGATGGTCTTTTTCATATTGTGGATAGCAACTGCGGCTGCTGTCCCGGCAATGGTGGCGATCAGTGAGGAAAGCAGTGCTATTGCCAAAGTGTAGTACAAGGAATTCATTATCTGCTTGTCATGAAAAAGCTCACTGTACCATCTGAATGTAAACCCTCCCCAGTTGGCTCTGGACTTGGAGCTGTTGAAGGAAAACACTATCAGCGTAGCGACCGGTGCATACAGGAATAGAAAAATTATAAATAAATACAGTCTTTTCAATGCCTTGTTCAAATCAGACCACCTCCTGCCTCTTCCTTGTCGTAACGCGACATCAGCGCCATGCTGGCAAGTATCATCAGCATCATGATTATTGATAATGCCGACCCGAAGTTCCAGTCATAGACCCTCATGAACTGATCCTCGATAAGGTTTCCGATCAGCGTGTACTGGCTGCCGCCAAGAAGCTTGGAGATAATGAAGGTGGTAACTGCGGGCATGAAAACCATTGTTATGCCGGAGACCACACCGGGCAGACTGAGGGGAAATATGATCCTGATGAATACCTTGAAGGAATTGGATCCCAGGTCCTCGGCCGCCTCGATCAAGCTTCTGTCTATCTTGCTGAGCACTGAGAATATGGGCAGCACCATGAAAGGCAGAAAGTTGTAAACCATACCCAGTATCACAGCCCAGTCAGTGTATAAGATGTTCGCCTGTGGCAGCCCAATTGAACCCAGCAGCAAGTTGATAACGCCCTTGCGGTCAAGCAGGGTCATCCAGGCATAGGTCCTGAGCAGAAAATTCATCCACATAGGAATAACAAAAAGCATGACGAGGGTGTTTTTCCTGCTGAGATCCCTGCCCGATAATATCATTGCCACAGGGTAGCCCAAAACAAGGCAGATGACCGTACTTGCCACTGCCAGGACCACTGATCTCCACAGGACCTTGAGGTATATTGGCTGCATTACCTTGGCAAAATTGTCCAGGGAAAAAACCACTGTTCCATCGACCTTCACTGTCAGGCTGTAATAAAGCACAAGAACCAGCGGCACTATAATGAATATTGTCATCCACAATATATATGGATACGATAACCATGGCTTTTTCATGTCACAGGCACCTTTTTCATAATTTGAATATCGAAGGGCTGGATATAAAGCCCTACCTTAGCATCAACAGTCTCCATTGACGTGCTGTGCACTATCCAGCTGAAGCCGTTGCTGTCGACCACCCGCATTTCATAGTGGACACCCTTGAATATGACGGATTGCACCGTTCCCTGCAACAGAGAAGCATCGCCGGTGACCAGCTTTATATCCTCAGGTCTGACCACAACATCTACATTCTCATTTATACCAAAGCCCTTATCAACGCAGTTGAATTCATGGGAAGCAAAGCTGACGCGGAAATCCCTGAGCATAATACCGTCGATTATGTTGCTCTCTCCGATAAAGTCAGCCACAAATGCATTCTTTGGCTCATTGTATATATCCTGGGGAGTACCTATCTGCTGGATGGTGCCCTTTGACATAACAACGATGGTATCCGACATCGTCAGAGCCTCCTCCTGATCATGTGTCACATAAATGAATGTAATTCCAAGCTGCTGCTGCATCTTTTTCAGCTCCAGCTGCATTTCCTTTCGAAGCTTCAGATCCAGCGCGCCCAGTGGCTCGTCCAGCAGCAGCACCTCAGGCTCGTTGACCAGCGCCCGTGCAATGGCGATCCTTTGCTGCTGTCCTCCGCTCAGCGAATCCACCGATCTTTTTTCAAAGCCCTCCAGGTTCACCATAGCCAGCATCCTTATAACCTTTTCATGGATCAGGCTCTTGTCAGTTTTCTTGATCCTCAGCCCGAAGGCGATGTTTTCGTAAACATTCATATGCGGGAAAAGGGCATATTTCTGAAAGACCGTATTTACCCTGCGCTTATAGGGAGGGACATTGGTTATGTCGGTACCCTCAAACAACACCTTGCCTGAGGTGGGCGTTTCAAACCCGCCGATCAGTCTCAAAGTGGTAGTCTTGCCGCAACCGCTTGGGCCGAGCAGAGTGATGAACTCATTTTGCCTTATATACAGATTGATGCCCTTCAGGGCTTCAGTACCATCGTATTCCTTTACCAGATCGACTAGTTCGATAATGTGCTTTGACATTTTGCATACTCCTTGCAATGCTCATAATTAACATTTTTACCTGTTTGGTGCGGTTTTTAGTATGTCCCCGTTCCCGGCCCTGTAACCTTAAAAGCTTGGGGGAGTAGAGACCCATAGTACCCTTGCCTCTGTTTTGCCGCTGTTTGATATATAATGTACACAGTTTGCCTTGAAATAGAAGCTCTCATCTTTTTTTGCCCTGTATTTTCTGCCCGCCAGGTGGATGAAAATGCTGCCTGAGAGCACATAGCCGTATTCCTCGCCCTCATGAGGGTCATCGGCCTCCGAGGCTCCGCCCTCTGCCAGGCTGATAAGTATCGGCTCCATCCGGTTTTTCTGAGAGTCCGGTACGATCCAACGGATCTCATGCTTTAGGTCGCTGTTTTCTTTTATGAAGATATCATCCTTCCTAAAAACGATTTTTTCATCTATGCTTTCATTGAAAAAATCCTTCAGGTTTGACCCCAGGCATTGCAAAATGTCAACGAGAGTGGCGATGGACGGAGATGTCAGATCCCTCTCGACCTGGGATATGAAGCCTTTGGACAGCTCGCTCCTGTCCGCCAGCTCTTCCTGTGTAAGTCCGTTTTTTATTCTCAGCATTTTGAGCTTGTTACCTATATTCATACGGCTTTCCTTCTGTTTTGCTTATGGGAAGCATATTTGCGGCATTCGCACCCATGTTTTTATTTATAAACATTTTGTTTAGAAACACTAAACTCGAAAACAATTTATTATAATCACATAATATATGTGTTGTCAATAATAATTATTTGATGAACGGTATAAGAATATTATTTGATGCGGAGTACACGCAGCGCCTTTTTGACCGTCTCGTCGTCCGGAGGCATAACACCCTCCAGAGGATAGGGACAGTCGAGTTCTTTCCATTTGTATGCTCCCATTGAATGGTAGGGAAGGACCTCGACATTTTCTATATTGGACAGACTTTTTATGAATGCTGCGGCAGCCTCAAGATCATGTGTGGAATCCGTATAGCCCGGAATGAGCACATACCTTATCCATACGGGGATAGCTCTGTCAGAGAGCAGACGTGCAAATGTAGCCGGCTTTTCCCGGTCAACACCTGTGATCTGTCTATGCCCGGGGTCACAGGGGTGCTTGATATCAAGAAGCACCAGGTCTGTTTCCTGCAGCAGTGCATCGACGGCCTCACGGCTTGCCGTGCCGGTGAAGCCGCTGGTATCGAGGGCAGTATGTATCCCCTGGGACCTGCAGCTCTTAAAAAGCTCTGTGACGAATTCTGTCTGAAGAAGGGGTTCTCCGCCGGATACAGTGATACCTCCGCCTGAAAAACGGAAATAGCTCTTGTACTTGTCCAACTCTGCCATAACATCATCAACGGTATATGAAACACCGCCCCGGATATCCCAGGTGTCACGATTGTGGCAGTATATACAGCGAAGCGGGCAGCCCTGCATGAACACAACGAACCGTATGCCCGGTCCGTCAACAGTCCCGAAGCTTTCAAACGAATGTATCCGACCGGTCATCCTGCCAGATCAGCCCCCTTTATTTATCATCCTGTACGTATTATCCGTCAAAAGCAATGCACAGGTCAAGACCGAGTCCGGTCAGGACATCAAAATATCGATTATTTTCACCACTTTATCCACATATATCCTGTGCCTGAAATCAAGTACCGGCAGCAGAAGCTTAAATGTTCTGAATATGTCCTCCTGTGCAGGGCCGCCTCTGCTCATGCCGCCGATATGGTGTTTGAGGTCCCTGTACGCACTGCTGAAGCGGGTACCCTGATCAAAGGCACTGCTGAAGGTCCCGCTTCTGGTCCGGGGCATAAATTCGGTGACTGCAGTGAGCACTTCGCGCATAAGCATCAGTTTGTCGGGATGTACATCATCGTTGATATCATCATCGCCTTCAGTGGAGCGATGATCATTTTTATATAGATCTCTTACTTTTTGAAGTGTGAGAAGACCGTTTGTTATTGCTTCTATTTTGAGTGAGTTTACCATCATACCACCATTATCACTTTTTCATAGTTCATATTATGTCAAACCTTCAATAATGTTTCACATAAGGGCAAATGAAAAGTCCTCTGCAAATGTGCAGAGGACTATAAATGGTGCTGCTATATGGGACAATCACTGTCGAAATTCCTGTGGGTGAAGGTGCTCTTTTTCTCGGCATAGTCTGCAACGATCTGTCCGTTTCCTATCAGCTTGTACTTGTATATCACAAGGCCTTCAAGTCCGACAGGGCCACGGGCATGCAGTTTTCCTGTACTTATGCCTACTTCTGCGCCAAGACCGTATTTATAGCCGTCACTGAACCTTGTGGAACAGTTCCACATTACATCGGCTGAATCCACCAGCGACATGAACCGCGCCGCGTTGGCCCTGTCCGATGTCACAATGGCATCGCTATGGCCGGAGCCATATGTGTTGATGTGATCTATAGCCTCATCGAGGCTGCCCACTATTTTGATCGAAAGCTTGTAATCAAGATATTCAGTTGCCCAATCATCTTCTCCAACCGGTGCCGCAGGTATGATCTGCAACGTTTTGCCGCTGCCCAGCAGTTCTACACCCTTTTGATCGGCAGCCTGCTTGAGACGAGGCAGGAAATCCATTGCTGCAGATTCATGGACAAGCAGAGTTTCCATAGCATTGCAGACTGCTGCATACTGTGTCTTTGAATCTACTGCAATCCTCAGCGCCATTGCAATATCCGCCGATGAGTCGACATAACAGTGGCAGATACCGTCTGCGTGGCCCATGACGGATATATTCGTGTTGTTCATTATATATCTTACAAATTCGTTGGATCCCCTTGGAATTATCAGATCGACATACTTATCCTGTTTCAGCAGCTCGTTGATATCTGAGCGCGTTTCCAGAAGGCTGCACCAGCCCTTGGGCGTACCGGCAGCCTCAGATGCAGAGATGATCAGGCGGGAGAGCACTCTGTTTGTTTCCATTGCCTCAGAGCCGCCTTTGAGAAGTACGCCGTTGCCGCTCTTTAGACAGAGTGCGGATATCTGGACAAGGGCATCGGGACGGGATTCGAATATGATCCCGATGACACCAATGGGACAGGTCACCTTGTAAAGCTCAAGACCTTTATCCATCTCTGTGGACATCAGCGTTCTGCCTACCGGATCATCGAGCTTCACCAGACTGTGGATGCCGTCTATGACTTCATTCAGCTTGCTTTCGTCAAACTTCAGCCGCTTGAGGAGGGGGAAGGACAGCTTTTCAGCCCTGCTTCTTTCAAGGTCCCGAAGGTTTGCACTGAAAATCTCTTCCTTATGTTTTAAAAGAGCATCTGCTACGTGAAGAAGCGCATTGTTTTTTTCTTCGGCTGTAGATGCCGATAGCTTTATCGATGCCGATTTAACATTGCGGCAGGTTTCTGCGACACTCATAAAAACACCTCGCTCGGATAGTTTTTATAATTATAACAGATAGATCCACACATGGCAATCAGGGGAAATCATGGGGTGCGATGCCCAGTCTGGTATTCAATACAGCGTTCGGGATTTTTCGTCGGGAATGCCGCTCTTTCTATAAAAATAGGAATTTATGACGTCCCGCCATTCACATGCGTGGGCTGCCTGCTCTTCAAGGCGTTTTAGGACTCGCCGGCTGCACTCCCTGTCTATCCTGCCATCGAGGCTCTTCCATCTGTCAATGAGTCCTGCCGCTCTTTCAGCTCCCTCAAAATGAGTGTCATATATGTGCTGGATCAGTGTGGTACCAGAGCTGAGCCTGTATTTGTAGGGTATGTGGTGGAAGAACAGCAGCAGCTCTTCGGGACAGGTCTCGGGCTTCTCATACATTGTCGAATTTGGAGGGAAATATTTGCCGGCATAGCCTGTGCCTGCAGCAACAGACCTGTCCACACCGATCCCCTGGTAATCGGCCCTGTGATATGTTCCCCAGGCGGAGTATTCATAGCCGTCCACGCTTGGACCGTAATGGTGGTTTGGATTGACCATCCAGCCTATGCCCAGCGGAGCCGTATAGCTTTCATATATGCTGTATGAATCCATCAGCATACCGGTTATAGTATCCACGACCACAGGATCGCTGCCAAAGGTTTGCATCACCCATTCTCTGGCGATCTCCAGGGGGGTGAGTCCGGGATCCCAGGCAAGCCTTCCGTAGCAATAAAGGTTGGCCTGGGCCAGATCGTGCCCTGTCCAGTTCAGATCGTCACCGATGTTTGAGACAGCAGCTATACCGGACATTTTTCCGTTTTGACCTGATCGTATGAGTACATTGGTCACCGTGCTTCCCTCTCCATCATTGAAGGTATCAAAATCCAGTATATCCTTCCACATCGGAGCAAGGTAACACAAATGCCGCTGCTGACCTGTGTATTCCTGTGTGATCTGCAGCTCCAGCACCATATTGGATTTCCGCAGTCCGCCCAAAAGCGGCGATACGGGCTCCCTGACCTGGAAGTCCATTGGTCCGTTTTTTATCTGGAGCAGCACATTATCTTCAAATTTGCCGTCAAGGGGCATAAAGTTGTCATATGCAGAGTTGGCTCTGTCTGTGATCGTATCCCGCCAATCCTGCCTGCAGTTGTAAACAAAGCAGCGCCATATGACAATGCCGCCAAAAGGCTTGAGCGCCGCTGCCAGCATATTGGCGCCCTGTGCATGGTCTCTGCCGTAGGTGAAGGGGCCGGGACGGAATTCGGAATCAGCCTTGACGAGAAATCCTCCAAAATCGGGGATGAAGCTGTATATCTCGGCAGCCTTTGCATCCCACCAGGCCTGTACTCCCCTGTCCAGCGGATCTGCTGTGTCAAGGCCTCCAAGCTCCATAGGGCTGGAATAGTTGATACTAAGGAAGGTCCTGATGCCGTATGAGCGAAATATATCCGCCAGCTTTGCGACCTTCGGCA
>JAAYPO010000015.1 GCA_012519745.1 Clostridiaceae bacterium
CGGCGGGTCCATGATGACTGCGTCATATTTGCGGCCGCGCCTGTTTTCCCGCGCCACGAACTTCACCACATCGTCCACGATGAATCTGACAGGCCTGTCCCCCAGCTTCGATAATGCCAGGTTCTCCTTTGCCCTTGTGACCATTCCCTTTGAGGCGTCCACATGGCATACCTCTGCTCCGGCATGGGCGGCGGCCACTGTGGCACCGCCTGTATAAGCAAAAAGATTCAGCACGCTGATCTTCCTCCCGGCGCCGTTTATCCTGTCCTCGATCCATTTCCAGTTGACGGCCTGCTCAGGAAACAGTCCGGTATGCTTGAAGCCCGTCGGCTCCACATGGAATTCCAGTTCTGCGTATTTGACTGTCCATTGGGGCGGCAGCTTCCTCAGGTACTCCCAGCTTCCGCCGCCGCTGCTGCTCCTGTGGTAGTGGGCATCAACGTTCCTCCAGGCTTTTTCATCGCCTGTTATTGGCCAGATGGCCTGCGGGTCGGGTCTTCTGAGAGTGTATCTCCCCCAGCGCTCGAGCTTTTCCCCTCCGCCCGTATCTATCAGTTCATAATCCTTCCAATCATCTGCAAGCAGCATCGTCATTCCTCCGGAACAGTATTAACTTAATCTTATTATTCTATATCCGCGCAGGTATATCCGCACCTGTACAATATATGCACCCAATATCCGCAGCACACATGATTTTACCATAGTATTCTGCATTTATTAAGACTGCTGAACAATTGCCTTTCCCTGACACTAACCGAAAATCTCCCTGCCTCCGTCGCCAACTTCGGTAACGTAAAACGCCGGCACCAGCCCGGTCCTGGCTGTATATCCCTTGCCCGCTTCATTCATGACCCTATCGACAGCTTCTTCCCTGACTATGCTTACGGTACAGCCTCCAAAGCCGGCGCCTGTCATTCTTGAGCCGACAACTCCATCAATTTTCAGAGCTTCTTCAACCAACGTGTCGAGTTCGATGCCTGTTACCTCGTAAAGGTCTCTCAGCGAATCGTGGGAAGCGGACATGTACCGTCCAAAAAGCTCGATATCGTTGTTGTTCAACGCCTCGACAGACCTGAGGACTCTGTCGTCCTCCTCTATGATATGCTCTGCCCTTTTTCGAACGGTTTCATCCTTTATCTCATGCTTGAACCGGCCGAATTCCTCTATTGAGATCTCACCGAGGCATGATGCCCCGGGAATGTATTTCTTTAATATCTCAAAGGCCGCCTCACATTGGCTTCTGCGCTCATTATATTTCGAGTCGGCAAGGCCTCGCTTTTTGTTGGTGTTTGCAATGACTATCTTATATCCCTTCAGATCCAGCGGGACGTGCTTGTAGCTCAGGTCCCTGCAGTTGAGGAAAATAGCATGGTGGGCTCTGCCCATTGCCGAGGCGAACTGATCCATTATCCCGCAATTGACACCAACATAATTGTTCTCTGCCCTCTGGCTGATCAGAGCCATTTCTACCATATCGATGGGCTGCTCTGTCCCATGGAATGTGTTTCCGAGTGAAACCAGTGCTATCGCCGTTGCCACTTCTATAGCCGCCGATGACGAAAGGCCTGCGCCCAACGGCACCGTATCGTGATAGAGCAGATCACAGCCGGTCAGCCTGTATCCCGCCTTCTGTAGCTCGTCAGCCACACCCAATTGATAATTGCCCCACTTGAGTGACTTAAATTCCTCAAGGTTGTCCAGCGAAGCCTGCACCAATATTCCCAGGTCCGTAGCCATAAGATTGATCGACCTGTCTGTCCGCGGCCTGGCTATGACTGTAGAACTCAGCGTCAGCGCTGCCGGGAATACGTATCCTCCGTTATAATCGGTATGCTCCCCGATCAGATTGACACGCCCAGGTGATGTAAAAACCCTGATCCCGGCTTCACTTCCCTGATATGTGTCTAGAAAACGTTTTTTTAGCTCGGCTATGTTCATATACGTACTCCCCCACTTTATTCATTGTACTCTTATCTCCTTGGGCTATGTCCTCAGGGCCCATTTCCCCGCCGGGTTATGTCCTCAAGGTCCCTTTCTCCTGCCAAACCATGTCCTCTGGGCCCTTTTTCCCGCCGGGTTATGTCCTCTGGGCCCCTATCCTGCAAGACTTAGTCCTGCCGGGCTATTTGGCGCCCGACGCATTTCCCTCCATGAACCTCTTGTGTGCCTGCCTCAGCTCCTCAGCCTTCTCTTCCGGCTTGGTAGGATTAGCATGAGCCCAGGCCCCTGTTTCGCTGGAAGCATTGAATTTCTGCTTGTCCTTCGACCTCATGGGCGGAAAGAATTCGATGTGGAAATGGTAATAATCACTTACATCCTCACTGTTGACCGGGTCCTGATGCATGCACATCATGTACGGGAAAGGAAATCCAAAAAGCGAATCCAGCGTACCAGTAGCTTCCTTGAGCGCCCTGGCCAGGTTTGCCTTTTCTCTGCCGTCAAACTGTGTCAGATTCTGCTTATGCCTTTTGCTCAAAATATACATGCCGTATGGATACTCGGTAAAAAACGGCAGGAAAACAACGAAATCCTCATTTTCAAAAATAACTCTGTCGCCGGATTTTATCTCATCCCTCACCATGCCGCACAGCAGACATGCACCGGTTGCTTCATGGTGCTCCCGGCATGCCTCCAGCTCCAGCTCCAGCTTTTTAGGGATGTATGGATAGCCGTATATCTGTCCGTGAGGATGAGGCATTGTAACACCTACCATCTCTCCCCTGTTTTCAAAAATAAATACGTACTTGATCCTCTCGTCATTTTTAAGTTCGATGAACCTCTCCGTCCAAAGGTCGATGATCCTGACGATATGCTCTACTGAAAACTGGTGCAATGAGGATGTATGCTCAGGTGAGTAGAGTATGACCTCGCATTTGCCGTAGGCCTCCGCCATCCTGTAAAGCTCAGTCCGGACATCGTCAGGTATCGGCGGATCCTGCGACAGTGCCGGAAAATCATTATCATATTTATATACTATATAATCATCGGGCACCCTCCCCGAACCGGGACAAAAGGGGCACCAGTCCTTGGGCATCTGAGGCCTGTCCTGCCTGTGGGATGCGATCATGACCCAGTCCTTTATCAGCGGATGCCAGCGCAATTCTGCCATTGCATTTTCCTCCTTGTACTGTATCAAATCAACTGTTCCAATTGCACAAAAAAGGCTGTATCTATATACCAATATGATATCACATCGGATAGAAAATCTTCCACTGTTGTATCATCTTCGAAAAATATTTAATATGCATTGACATATAATATTATACATTGTATAGTATTATATATAGAAAGCTATTTTAGTAAGAAATCGTTAACTAGAGCAATTTTGTAACCTGCATTTGAAAGGATGATGGATATGAAATCAATGGTATTTATAACCGGGGCTTCCGGCGGGCTCGGCAAAGCCTTTGCGGTGGAATGCGCCAGCCGAGGCTGGGACCTGTTTCTGACCGACATCTCCGAGACCGCTTTGAGCAAGCTTTCCACCGGCCTGACAAACACCTATAACATAGATGTAGATCACTTCTGCTGTGACCTTACAGATTTTGATTCAAGGACCGGGCTGTTTGAGCACCTGCACGAGAAAGGCTATGCGTTCAGCTTCCTAATAAACGTAGCAGGCCTTGATTATGAAGGCCCTTTCGCCGAAAGGACCCGCAATCAGATACGCACCATACTCAGGCTGAATATCGAAGCCAATTTGGAGATGACCCACGAGCTGATAAAGCTCCGGGATCCGGCAAGGACCTTCAGGATCATAAATGTAGCCAGCCTTGCGGCGTTTTACCCGATGCCTGTCAAAGCGATGTACTCGTCCTCCAAGCGCTTTCTGCTCAATTTCTCAAGAGCGCTGGGAGAGGAGCTGCGTTCCCAGGATATAACCGTCACGGCGCTTTGCCCTGCAGGAATGCCGACGACTCCCGCCTGTATAGAGGCGATCGAGGCACAGGGCTTTGCAGGGAGAATAACCACCTGTAATGTCGGTTATGTCGCAGCCGGGACAATAGACAGGGCACTAAGAGGGAAGAGCGTCTATATACCAGGTACTCTGAACAGAATGTTGAAAGCGGTAAGCACGATAGTGCCGGAGGCGTTGGTCGCACGCGCAGTCGGCTCCCGTTGGAGCGCCGCACAATGCAAGCGTGCAGCTGGAGCCTAAGCCGGATACTCAGTAGTATTGGTATTACGTCAATCACGAAGCACCTCGCTGCATCACATTACTTGCAAATTTGTACATGAGACTATCAAAATGGTCCTGATACTGAAAAGGAGGAGGAAACCATGGGATCAGAGAACATAACAAATAATCCAAACCACACTAAAGCTATTATCGAACCAGAGATGAGATGCCTCACGGCAAACGAAGAAAAGGTCATCGTCATTACCGGTGCAACCTCCGGCATAGGACTGGCAACAGTCAAAGAAATGGCCGGCAGGGGAGCATATGTAATAGGCGCAGGCCGCTCGGAAGAACGGTGCAGGAATGCAGAGCAGGAAGTCAGAAAACTGTATCCGGATGCATCGGTAAATTATCTGACAGCTGATCTTTCATCTCTCGCTGAGGTTTCCGCCCTTGCATCGAATATCCGCAGCAGGCTGTCACGGGATGGTAAATCGGCAATAGACGCGCTGGTCAATAATGCAGGGACTGTTTCAAGCTGGTATGTTTCCACTGTCGATGGTTTTGAACTGCAATTTGCAGTTAACCATCTGGCACCCTTTCTGCTCACGCATGAATTGCTTCCGCTTCTGGAACGATCCCAGGACGGTACGGTAATTTGCATAAGTTCGGGATCTCATTATAGGACCAGGCTGCATTGGAATGATATAATGTTAAGAAAGCATTACAATACATTGATGGCCTACAAGCAGACAAAGCTGGCAAACGTAATGTTCGTAACCGAACTGAACAGACGCCTTTCTGCAGCCGGCAGCAGGATCAAAGCCTTTGCGGTGGACCCGGGTCTGGTAAACACGGATATCGGACTCAAAGGCACCGGCGGAATAGTAAAAAAGGTATGGCAGCTTCGCAGCAAAGGCGGCACGCCGCCGGAGCAGCCGGCACGTTCAGTGGCTTACCTTGTGACGGAGCCGGCGCCAAGGCACACCGGCCAGGTCTACTGGAAGGATTGCAGGCCGCTCAAGCCAAGCGCATATTCCCGGAAGCCAGATGCTGCGAAAAAGTTGTGGGAGTTATCCGAAAGGATGTGCGGCATCAAGGCAGGAAGCCGCGGCGCAGGGTATTAATGCGGTGCAGCTGATCATGGAACAGCCATGGCCGGCCGCAGTACCACGGACACCCGGCTCATAAAGGAGGTAGTTTTATTGGATCCCCAGATGAAAAAGGGCCTGTTGGATGCATGCGTACTGCATGTGCTGACAGAAGGTGACACATATGGCTATAGATTGACTCAGGAGATCATGGAACTTATGGACACATCAGAGTCCTCGCTGTACCCTGTCTTACGCAGGCTTGAGGCTCAGGGCTGCCTTGAGACCTATTCTACAGAGCATTCCGGCCGATTGAGGCGCTATTACAAAATAACGGAAACAGGCGTCAAACGGCTGATCGAATACAGAAAGGAACTTTCCGAGCTAAAAAGGATCATTGATTTTGTAATAGGCGGTGAAAAAAATGGATGATAGAATCAAAAAATATCTCAAAGAGCTTGAACAACACCTGGCCGTCCTTCCGGAACATGAACGGAAGGAAGCGCTCGATTATTATTCTGAATATATGAATGATGCACTGGAAGAAGGTAAAAGTTACGAAGAGCTGCTGTCGGAGCTCGACACTGCAGAAAGGACAGCAGCGGCTATAAAGGCTGAGACAAGTATAAAGAATGTCAGAAGCGATCCCGGACTCAAGAATTATTCCAGGCTGGTCCGATATGCCCGCATAGGTTTTACGAAGCCGCTGACCTTACTGATGTTCTCGCTGCTTATCTTTACAACTTACAGCATCGCGATACTACTGTTCCTTGGGACTGTTATTTCAGCTGCAGCCGCATGTCTGATACTGCCTGCATTAGTCTATGAAGCACTGAAAATACCGTCCGGCTATATAGCCGAAATCGCAGGGACGATCGGAATTGGGGTATTTCTTTCGGGTTTGATGATGTTGGCCGCTTATGGATTTTTTGTATTGTGCAGACCGCTATTCAGGTTGTCTGCCAATCTGATTTCAAAGATGATCAATAAGGACAAAGGGCAAGTGGGATCCACCGAACCAACCGTCGATGCACCTATTGCCGAGAGCAAAAAAAGGAAGTCGGGCAGAGCACTCAAAGCCGGTCTAGTCATCATAGCTGTCAGTCTCCTGATCACAGTTGCCACCGGCCTGCCGCTAAAGCTGTTCATGATATTCAACAGCATGAAACCAAGCAGCATTACAGTACATTCCCAAGAGTTCACGATGGACGAAGTTGACAGGATCGACATAACCACAGCTCATTCGCTCATCAGACTGAAGGAAGGCAGCTCGGATAAAATCCTGCTGGAATATGAGAAGTCCGATTGGCTGGAGTTTGATATATCATGCAGCAACGGCCAGCTGAGCTTCAGGGAAGGATCCAACGGCAGACTGCCCCTGTTCTCTCTCGTATCTATGCATGAAAACCGTGCAGAGCTCACAGTTGCGCTGCCCGCCGGCTATCGCCCCGACAAAATCAGCCTGGAAAGCAAAGGCGGCTTTTTGTATATCGAGGAAGCACATTTACCGGTGGAGGCAAAAACCTACACAGGCTCGATTTTCATTGATGTCCCAGGTATAACGGCAGCAGATGGTATACCAGACACAGTCAGCACCACGACAGCGAGAGGCTCCATATATGTCGGAGGAGAAATCGTCAAAGCGGGCAAATAAAATCATCCGGCGCAGCTGCCACGGCAAGTTGCCCCGACATAGGCACCCCGGCACAGCTGCCACAGCACAAGTACACCGGCACATGTGCCAGTCATGACAGCTAGACACTTCTTCTGCCGAAAACCTGTCTAATCGTCATGCCTGGCACCTGGGGTCACATTCAGGACATCTTTAAAAACCTTGAAGAAATAGGTATAGTTATTGAACCCCACCCTCTTTGCAACATCCTTCAGCCTCAGCCCTTCTGTTTCAATCAGCTGTTTTGCATAGCTGACGCGTACATTATTCAGATATTCAACAAAACCCATGCCGCAGTCCTCCTTAAAGACCCTGCTCAGATATGAGCTGTTGATACCTATGTGTTCGGCAGCTTCATTGAGCGACACGTTTTTTGTGTAATTTTTTTGTATATAGCTGATAGCCTTTTTGGTGTATACGGAATAATTTTCGTTTGCTTTGACCTCACCGATCATATCAGCCAGTCTGGTATAGGATCTTAGTATCCATTCCCTCATTTCGAGCAGCGTTTCCATCTTTCTCATACTGTCATATGGGATATCCTTGTCGCTGTACACTCTCTTTATCTCTATGCCCGTCTCCCTGGCTACTCTGTTCACTATGTTGATAAGCTCGGCACATATCATCTGCACGGAATTATAGCCAAGCTTATTGACAATGATCTTGGAGAATACCTTGCTCAGGCATTCCTCGATTCGTTTATGATCCCGGGCTTTTAGGGCTTCGATTATGCTCTTTTCCTCGGCAAGCTCCAGACTTATGTATTCATTGTATAAACCGGCACATCGGGTTTTATCTATTATCTGGTCCTTCCCTCTGAAAAACCTGTCCTGGAGCGCGATCTCAGCTTCTGTGAAATACTTGTGTATATCCGCTATATCATTGAATGTTTTGCTGTAGCTGAAGCATGCGGTTATGTTCAGATATCTTTTTATGCTGGATCTGATCCTGCTGATGGTTGTAATGATGAAATTATAGGTAAACAATTCGCTTCGAATATTTCCAAATGAAACTACGACTGTGAACATACCATCCTGAAGGTGTGATACAACAGCTTTTACACCTCCCTTCAGGATTTCAGCAGAAATGCTTTCAACTGAGGATATCAGCTTATTGATCTCAATGGACGTAAACTTCCCGCATATAGCATTATAATCATCTATCTCGAATAGAATAACGGCCAGGCCTTTGCTCTCGATCTCAAGCTTTAGATCGGCTATCTTGCGCATTATTTCATCCCTATCACTGACAGCCCCCTGCACCAGTTCGCTAATGAATTTTTGCCTCAGCAAAGTCTTGCTTTCTTTGATCTGCTCTTCAAGCATGATCTTGCGGGACTGCTCTGAAAGCTCTTCCATCAGCTTGTCCCTGGCAGTATTCAATATCTCCAGCAAAACCTGGGCATTTAGGGTATGCTTTAGCACATAGTCCACCGCTCCATACTTCATACTCTTTCTGACATAGTCAAACTCCTGATATCCGCTCAAAACCACCACCTTTATCTGCGGATGGTTTTTGCTCAGGTGATCTATGAGAGTTATCCCGTCCATTACCGGCATGCTCATATCTGTGATCACGATCTGCGGCCTGGTCTCCGATATAAGCTGTATTGCCTCCTCGCCGTTCATTGCTTCAGCACATATCTCATATCCGTTTTTCTCCCAATCGATCAATATATTGATATTCGTTCTTGCAATATTGTCATCATCGACGATCAATACCTTTATCATCACCAGATATCCTCCCGGCCAATTATTGGAACAGATAACTCAACTGTGGTATAAAGATTCGGCACGCTTTCGATCTGCAGTCCGTATGAGGATCCGAAATACATACGGATCCTGTCGTTCACATTGTTGATGCCGATCCCGCTGAAGCTGGGCATTCTAGCTTTCTGGCCGGCTGCTATCAGTCTGCTTAATTTGTCACCTGGTATACCCACACCATTGTCGGTGACAGATATCTTTAAAGCATCATCATGTCTGAAACCTTTTATAACGATCAGCTCCTGCTCCATCTTTGATTTTGTGCCATGTATGATCGAGTTCTCAACGATGGGCTGTATCAGAAACTTCAGTATCTTATAGTCCAATATATCCTCCTCGATCTCGAACACCACCTTGAATTTATCATAGTAGCGGTATTCCTGGATATTTATATAGCTTTTTATGTATTCTATCTCTTGTCGAATGGTGATGAACTCCTCTCCCTTACCCATGCTCACACTTAACAATTGGATCAGAGATGATACGATCGCTTCGATGTTGTCTGCTTTTTGGGCGCTGGCCAGCCATTTGACGGTATTGAGGGTATTAGACAGAAAATGCGGGTTTATCTGCGCCTGGAGAGTCTCTATTTCAGCCTTTCTCTTTTGGGTCTCCTGATTTTTCACATCCTCCATAAGGTTTTTTATCTCACTGAGCATTTTATTGAAGTTATCGGTGACCTCACCTATCTCGTCTTTCCTCTTGTCAAGCATGCTGATGGACAGATTCCCTTTTTTTACTTCATTCATGGCAGATACCAGTCTTTTCAAGGGCTTTGATATTGTCAGGGTAAAAATATATGACAACAAAACCGCCAAAATAGAGCACGCCAGGCTGAGAAGCAATATGGCGCTGCGTATCTCCCTGGCTTCCGAATTTATGTATGAATAGGGTATCGTGCTTACCACATACCATCCCACACTTTTTATGGGCGCATACGCTGCCAGATAGGTTTTCCCATCCATATCAAAGTAAAATGTCTTATCTTCACTCTCATCCCTGGCCAGAAGCTCCCTTATCAGCTGCGGATCACTGTACTTCTCGGCAGCCGGTATTTGAGGATTTCTGCTGGAGACCACATTTCCCTCTGAATCCATTACAAATATATCCGCATCGTTTCCCATATTTGTGTTTCTGTAAATATTGGAGAAATACTTCTCATTTGTGCGGATGATCAGCGTGCCGATGATCTCCCTGGTATCCAGTGAAAGGATGGCTCTGCCAAGTAAAATACAGTCGCTTTTATTCATCTGCTCCGGGCTGGTAGCAAACTGCACATGCTTTCCCTCAGCATTGTGATTGGCGCCTTTCCAGACCGGAGTTCCCTTTTTTTCGATCAGCTGTTTTAAATATGCATCTAAAAAATCCTTTTTAAAGTTCAGCTTGAAGCTCCTGTCCCCATATGCGATTATCCTTCTGCCGCTGTTGCTGAACAGCAGCACATCTGAGACATCATGCAAGATCGAAAACTTTTTTACCAAATTATCCCTGAGGGAGGATTCGATATTGTAAATCTCCCATTCAGACATATCTTCAATATTTATCAATACATCCTGTGTCAGCTCCGAAAGCGATATATCTACACTGTCATTTTCCAGCCTGTCGAGCTCCGTTTTGATATTGACTGCGACCTGACTCATTACCTGAGCGGAATAAGTGCTGGTTTTGCTTGTGATGGCAGTGACGGATTCCCTATATGAAAAAAAACTGGTTATTGCAAGAGGTATCACTGATAAAATGATAAAAAGCACTGTTAACCTTAGTTGTATCTTTGTGTTCATGATCAAAGAGACAATACCGGCCAAAGTGCTGTTGCATACTTCAAGAAGTCTTTTGGGAAATGATAAAAACGATTTCACAAAAACCCTTCCTTTGTATAAAGTCCTGGGTGATACGGTCTAAAAGCATCCACAAAACCAGTATAGCAGACCCTGATCTATTTTGCCATTATTTTCCATACCAACCCATGTTTCCACTTTCCTCTTCATCACCGGGCAGACTGATATTCACCCCTTGACACCTCCAACAGTAAGTCCCGATATAAACGCCTTTTGATTGCACCAGAATACTATCATTATCGGAATTATTGACATGACCACACCGGACAGCAACAGATCATAATTATTCCCATACGGCGTGAGCAGCGACTGAAGCCCTATGGGCAATGTCAGCATCTCATTTGAACGAAGCACTATCAAGGGCCATACGAAGGCATTCCAGTTGCTCATTGCCTGTAATATGGTCATTGCTCCGAAAGCAGGCAGCATCAGGGGCATCATTATCCTGAAATATATGCCGAATTCCGAGCATCCGTCGATCCTTCCGGCATCCATGAATTCCCTGGAAAGCTTGCCGGCATATTGTCTGAAGAAGAATACTGCAAAGGGCGATACTGCAAAGGGTAGGATAACGCCCCGATACGTATCTATGAACCTGATGGCGATGGACAGCTTGTATAAAGGCAGGATCAATATTTCGATCGGAGTCATCATCACAATAAGAATAAGTATGAACAGAAAATTCCTGCCTTTGAATTTATACATGGCCAGGCCATATCCCACCAGGGATGAGAGGATCAGGGACAAAACCGTGCCAAGGAAGGTAATGATAACACTGTTCCTGTACCAATACAGGTATATCCCGTCCTTCCCCTCCCACAGCAGCTTATAATTGTTAAGATTCATTTTCCCGATATCCAGCTTCAGGGTTATCCCGTTTCTGATCATTTCAGAGCCGGGCTTGAAGGATGAAGACAGAAGAAAGAATAACGGTCCGAGGCAGAACATAGCGATTGCGATCATCAGTACAAGCAGCGCCAATGATATCAGCCTTTTTTTAATGCTGTTCGATATCATATCAGTCACTCTCCTTTTTGAAAAAACCCGTCAGGGTGAGCTGGACCATATTTATCAGCATAACGATGCCAAGCAGGGTAATGCCCACCGCCGAGCCGGCTCCAAGGTTATTCTCAAAAAACCCCAGCTGATAGATCAGGCTCACCAAAGTCAAGCCTATATCCCCCGGTGATCTTGGACCAAATAACAGGTAAGATTCCGAGAACATCGCATAGCCGCCGTATACGCTGATGGTAACGACATATATGATCACCGGTTTAAGGCCGGGCACAGTGATCCTCAGGAATTTCTGCCATTCATTTGCACCGTCTATCGATGCTGATTCATACTGTTCCACAGGTATGCTCTGAAGACCCGATAAAAAGTATATGATGTTGACGCCAAGCCATCTCCATGTACACACGATGACCATCACCATCATGGCGGTACTGCCTTGCTGCAGCCACGTTCTTTTTGGCAGCCCGAAAACTCCCAGGATCATGTTGACCAGAGTAGTATCCTGCTCGCCAAAGGCCAGGCGGAAAAACAGTCCCGCAACAATGACAGAGGTCAGTGCCGGTATGAAAAATGCTGAGCGAAAAAAATTTCTTCCAATGGTTTTTCTTCGGTTCAGGAATACGGCAAGTATCATTGGCAGCGGTACCAGAACCAATATAGTCAGAAATGTATATCTGGTCGTGACCCAAATAGCGTTGAAAAAATGCTCATTTATCATGTTCCTGTAGTTTTTCAGGCCTATGAATGTAACATCTTTGGGTCCAAGTATCTCCTGAAAGCTCATAATTACAGTCGATATTATCGGATACAGGAAAAAGATCGAGAAGGAAAGGATAAATGGCAAAACAAAAATGTACGGCGCTATTTTTTGCTGTTTAAGATGTACCTTCATACCTGCCTTCCCAGGTAAGAGATTTGTATTTTTCATTGTTCCGGTATTCATCTTAACCCCCCCTTACTGTGATAATCAAAATCTCCTCCTTTCAATTTGATAATTGTCCAGAGGAGATTTCACCCAATCGTTAATCAGGAAACCTGCCAGGAGTATCAAGCTTATGTCCATGTCTATTTCATTTTAAGTTCCTCATTTGCTTCCTTCAGGGCCTGTTCAGGGGTCTGACTCTGTTCCTTCAATACCTTGAACATTACATTCTTCTGTACAAGGGACAAGGCTGTCGGATACAAATCGCCATAATGTATCGGCCCGATATCTGATACTATGCTCTGAAGCGTACTGAATATATCACTCCCGAAATACTGCGTATACTCATTGTCAGCCTCCATGGCCGGGTCTGACCATGCATCCTTTCTGATAGGATCAAATCCCAGGATGGTCCAGGTCTTGATGCTGCCTTCCAGCGAAAGCTTTGATTCCGCCAGGAAATCCACAGCCAGATCCTCATTCTTGCTCTGGATCGTGACTGCCGTTCCCGTACCGCCCATACCTGCTGATTTCATCCCATCCTGGAACACAGGCATCGGACGGATGATCATTTTGCCCTTCAGATCGGGCATGTACTGTGTGAATCTGCCCATATACCACATTGGCATCCAGACCGAGGCAGCATTGCCCTGGTTCATCCATGCCCAGTATTCTTCCGCATGGTGCCACCCGCCGGGAGCCAGGATAGCGATCTCGTCTTTATACAGCATATCCGACAGAAGCTGCAATGATTTGATATTTGCTTCATTATCAAGCTGGGGAGTACCGTCTGCCGTCAGGTAATCGGAATTCTGCATGGTGATCAAAGGGTAATAAGTCCAGTGGTCGGTGACTTCCAACGTAGTCATCGGCTTGCCGGTCTTCTCCATGATTATCTTGCCGGCAGCTATATAATCCTCCCAGGTTTTGATATCATCGGCATTGACCCCTGCCTGATCAAGTATTTCCTTATTGTAATAAATGACCTGGGCACCGACATGATAATCGATACCGTAGTATTTCCCGTCCTTTGCGTAGTTGTCCATCCTGCCCATGATAAGTTTGTCCTTTATCGGTTCAACTACTCTGTTCAGCTCGGCCAATGCCGGCGTGCCCTTTAAAAATGTCGGGAAGCGGCCGCATTCGATATCTACGATATCAGGAGCCCCTGTACCGGACTGCAGCGCGATCAAAAGCTTGTTGTGCATATCATCGAATGGGTAGACATCGACCTTGAGCTCAATGGGCTTATCCGAATACGCTTTGTTCCAGGTCTCGACAGCATCATCCATAAAGCTTTTGTGCAGCTCCTGGAATGTCCAGAAATTCAAAGTCGTTGGTTTTGCCGGTTCCGGTTTTGCCGGTTCCGGATCGGCCGGAGCTGATGTTTCGGTTTTTGGCGCAGTCACAGGTGCCGACGGTTCCTTCACAGGATCTGCCGCCGGGCCCTTACCCTGAGATCCGCATCCCGTCAGTATCAATGATGTGATCATAATGATTGCCAGTCCCAAGGAAATGAATCTTTTCACTATCAAATACCCCCTTCTATATACACCGGATTGTTTATAATTTCCCCTCATGGGATTATATGGTATATCGTTCTTATATTATATATCACTCAGCCGGACTAATGATTTAAATTTTTTTACTTTCATTCAACTATTTTTACAACATCTTTTCAGGATGCTCATTGATAAAGGGCTGTCAAAAAGCTTTCCTTTCATGACAGCCCTTTACCGCCTGCTGTTTAGCCTTCAAGTATTCTCATTGCTATGAAGGCCAACTCATAGAGTCCGATCTCGCCATCACCATCGATGTCGGCATTTTTGACAGAATCCCATCCCGGATCTCCGGCCTTCATGCCATAATTGGCGGCTATGATCGCAAGGTCTCCTACGTCGAATCCCGGTATACTGTTCAGTTCTCCTGTGGAGCTTGTGATCACAAGGCTCTGGAAGACTCTCACTGCTTCATTCAAGTCAGCTGCTGCCTGTGCGACCTGCGCCTCAGTTGCTTCAGGATCGTCCACGACAGCCACAGCTGCCGCTATTGCTGTACCAAGCCGTCCCTTTGCTCCTGTTGGATACTGTCCAACAGCATTTCCTTCAACAGCATCGTCATAGATCGTCTGAGCGTTGGCGATTGCTGCCTCCAGTTCAGATTTATCAATGCCCTGTGCTTCTACTTCTACGGATACACCTGAGACTGCTGCATCGTACACTTCACCGCTGCCTGCACCCAGCGCTGCCCGGGTGATTGCAATATCACCGATCCCCTGGGCTTTCGGGGCAAAATCCAGCTTGAGTATGTCTGCACTGCCGCTTATTGCGTTCTGCGCTCCGGCGCTGACGATCAGGAATCTTACAGTCCCAGCCTCCGGATTATTGACAGTGTGCTGGACCCACGTCTCTTCAGGTATTGCCTCGGCGCCTGTGAATTCAAACTTATCCTTGTCGTAGCTGATGGTTATATCCTGAGCGGATATTTCCTGCACTCCGGCAAGGGCATAGGTAAGGCTGAACGGTTCGCCCATTATTGCCGATCCGGGGCCTCTCAGGGATGCTGCCGCCGAGCTTGTGACCGTTACAGCTGCTTTTGCCTTCAATGTAGTTCCTTCCACTGTTCCCAGTACTTCAAAGGTCCCTTCCGCTGCATAATCCGCCGGATCGATCTCATCCCATACTACATTTTCAAGTGAGGTCGTCTGGTCGTTCCAATTGACAGTCACCTGACCGGGAAGCGCCGGAGCAGCTCCTACTGTTGTTGTGACTGCTGTGTCCTGAATGCTCCAGATGCATCGGAATGCTTCCGGTTTCCATAAATAGTCCCTGGCAAATATCGTAAACAGCTGGCACCAGGTATTGAAGTCGTGACCACCTGCGACAACGACATTTTTATAGTTGGCTATACCGTCGAATCCGGCGACCTGGGCAGCGTTCGGCAGCCCGAAATCATATCGCCCGCCGGCAAAGAGGATATATGGCACATCCAGATTGGCCGTAGTGGTGCGGACTACAACACCGCCGCTCCATACGCCGTAATATCCGAACTTTGTTGCATCATAGTTTATGATGTTTCCAGTGATCATCCCGCCCATGGACAAACCGGCAAACGACCGGTCGAACGCATCCTTTGACACGTTATAGTTGTCTTCGATGAAGGGCAGTATGATATTATACAGATTGGGATACCCTTCCTGGCTGCTTCCAAGGTATGTAGAGTCTGTGGTAACGACGATGGCAGGCTCGGTAAGGCCCTCCGTAAGCAGGTTATCCATTATATTGGGCACGCTGCCGATATTCATCCAGTCAGAAGCATCCTGACTGCCGCCATGCTGCATGTAGATCGTCTTGTACGGCTCTTCCCTGTCGGGATCATATCCGTACGGCAGATATACGCCCAAATAGCGCGTTCTGCCGCCGATCTGGGTCGGTATCTCGACATAATCCCATGTCCCTATCTGTCCGTCGATCCTGGGGTTTTCAATGATTCGCGATCCTATCAGTTCATCCTGCTTCTCAGGATCATAGGGCACATACACCGCGTTGAATGCGCGCCTGGAGGTCCCTGTAAGACCATCCGGCGCATATCTCGGAGGATTCGCGGGATCGGTCACCCACAAGCTGGTGTTGCCGTCCACATAGAACCAATACTGGTTAGCGCCGGCTGCGAGGGGTACATCGATGACCCAATAGCCTCCATCGAGCCTTTCCATATCCGCCTCATATGCACCACCCCCGCGCATTAAGCCGGGCCTGTACTCAGAGGGCTGGTATACCTTTGTATCGGTGGGATCGACCCAGTTCCTCAAAAGTATATCAGCAACAAATTTCACACTTTCAGCAGTTTCGTTCTTGTAAACAAACCGGACAGTGTAGCCGGTCGGCGAACTGGGGTCCTTCATTACGGTCGGCCCCGGGATCAGCTGTGTCTCCTCGGCACTTGCATAGCAGCACAAACCGACCAGGAAAACAAGGCCCAAAACTACAGAAATGATTTTCATGTAATTTTTTCTTTTCATAACTACTCTCCTTTTCAATTTTTCCTTTCAGTGAATCCCCGGTTCTACACAGGGCGCTCATGGATGACCAATGGAACCATCTCCCCTCTGTCCGGATGCTTTTGAGGCATGAAAAAAGCCAGTACTAAAAAGAGCGTATCCTTTAGCTGCAGTTCAAACGGATAATTGAGCTTTTTGACCTTTGATAGAATTATATATTAGTAAAATAAAGATAACGCTTAAAAATTTTTACATTTATTCAATTATTTTTACAAATGAAAATAAAGGTGCCTGGCACGACAGCCAGATAGTTATCATATAAATAACTTTCTATATGTCATGCCTGACACCTCAGAGATTTTGTTTATAAAGATATCAGAGCTGGGTGGACAAAAATTCATCTATTTCATTATCCTCTTGCCCAAACATCATGTTTTTTACCTTTTTACTTTACATAATATTTGCCTCGATAGGTTATCTGGTGTAATTACCGATGAGTATAAGCGATCCGGTACATGGATAATGAAATAGTTGAATTTCTGTACACCCAGGTATCTATTGCCCTGGGAAATAAACGCCATACACTTTCTGCCTAAATAATGACCCACTATTACAGCACCTTCTGATAGGGTGCTATCACAGCTTCGTTCATCTTGCTGCCCAGCTTGGCTTTGACCTTCGGGGACGACAGCAGCGCTCCCACCAGCTTCATTTTGAGGTCCTGACCCGGGACAGTTGACACTTCTGTGTTTTTAATATAAAACCGTCCCCTGTCTTGCTTTAATCAAGTTCAACAGCTCCGGTATAGAGCTGATAGTAGCGTCCTTCCATTGCGAGAAGTTCTTCATGGGTGCCTTGCTCTACGATCTCTCCGTGCTCCAGTACAATGATCTTGTTCGCATTGCGGACTGTGGACAGTCTGTGTGCGATCACGAAGGTCGTCCTGTTTTTCATTATCCGGTCCATCCCGCGTTCAATGTGTTTTTCTGTTCTTGTATCAACAGAGCTGGTGGCTTCGTCCAGTATCAGGATAGGGGCCTTTGAAATAGCAGCCCGTGCAATGTTAAGAAGCTGGCGCTCGCCCTGGCTTAGATTTGCGCCGTCCCCCTCCAATACAGTATCATATCCCTCGGACAGCCTCTCGATAAAGGAATGAGCACTTGCGATCTTAGCGGCAGCTGTCACCTCTTCATCGGTTGCATCGAGACGCCCATACCTGATGTTCTCCCTGACCGTGTCCGAGAACAAATGGGTGTCCTGCAGTACCATTGCTATATTGCCCCGCAATGAGTCCTTCCTGATTTTCTTAATATCGATATCATCGATGAGTATCCGTCCCTCCCCGATCTCATAGAACCTGTTGATCAGGTTCGTTATTGTCGTCTTGCCTGCGCCTGTCGATCCGACAAAGGCGACCTTCTGACCGGGTTTTGCTGTTACATCGATATTTTTCAGTACCGTCTTGCCCGGTTCATAGCCGAAGGTCACATTCTTCAGCACCACTTCCCCTTTTATGGGACGAGCCCATTCCACACGGTTCTCTTCGGAGCAGATAGTGACTGCATCCACAGGGTCTGCTGCCTCGGGTGCCTCATCCATCACTTCGAATACCCTTTCCGCCCCGGCTAATGCAGAAAATATCGTATTCATCTGCATCGACAGCTCACTGACAGGTCTTGAGAAATGTCTTGCATAGTTGGTGAATATGGTAAGGCCGCCGATATCAAAGTTGGAAGTCAGGCACAGGATCCCGCCGACAGTTGCAGATATTGCATAGCTCACCTGGCTTAGATTGCCCATGACAGGTCCCATGATGCCTCCAAAAAATTGTGCCTTGATCTGTTTTTTTCGCAGATCATCACTCAGATATTCAAATTCCTGCATCGTTGTTTCTTCATGGCTGAATACCTTTATTACCTTCTGACCGGTGACAGTTTCCTCTATATATCCATTCACTGCTCCAAGTACCTGCTGCTGACCTTTATAGTATTTCCTGCTTTGCTTGCCGAGCATGCCCGCCACATAGATCAATGCGGGTACTGTGACAATGGTGATGATGGCCAGAATCCAATTTGTAACGAACATCAATGCTATGGTGCCGATCAGGGTAACTGCGCCTGAAAAGACCTGGGGAAGCGTATTGTTCAGCATCTCGCCCACCGAATCAAGGTCATTTGTAAAACGGCTCATGATGTCGCCGTGGGTATGTGTATCGTGGTACTTCACCGGAAGCTTCTGGATCCTGCCAAACAGCTCTCCTCTGATCCTGACCAGCGCATTCTGGGACACTCCTGTCATGATCCGCTGATGCATATAGGTACATATGACGCCCACAAAATAGATGCACGCCATAACAATGATGCCCTGCAACAGGTTGCGCAGTTTCTCCTCTGCAGAACGCTCCGAAGATACCAGATTGTTTATGACCGGCCGCAGGATATAGCTGCCGCCCAAGCTGGCCAGTGTGTTGCCCAATACGCAGACGAAAACGAATAGTATTTTTACCTTGTCCCGACCCATATAAGAAAACAGCCTATTGATCACGGCACCCGCGTTTTTGGGCTTGCCCCCGCTCATTGCGCCGTGCCTTCTTCCCGGTCCGCCGGGGCCTCCAAAGCCGCCCGACCGCCGGCCGCCTGGACCGCCTGGGGTGTCTATCGTGTTGCTTCCATATCTGCGTAATAATTCTTCTTTTCTTTTTTCTCCGATTTTGTTCATCATGCAGTCACCTTCTTATCCGTCTGTGAGTAATAGATCTCCGTGTATGCTTCACAGCTCTGCATCAATTCCTGGTGTGTGCCTGTTCCGGTGATCCTTCCGTCGTCGATGACGATGATCTTGTCAGCATCTATTACAGAAGATATCCTCTGTGCTATTATGATTTTCGTCGTACCCTTCAGCTCATTATTGAAGCTTTCCCTGATCCTGGCCTCCGTTGCGGTGTCGACGGCGCTGTTACTGTCATCGAGGATCAGTATCCTGGGCCTCTTGAGCAGTGTTCTGGCTATGCACAGCCTTTGCTTCTGCCCTCCGGAGACATTTACGCCTCCCTGGCCAAGCTCGGTCTCATAACCCTCCTTGAATGAGGAGACAAAACCATGGGCCTGAGCATATTCCGCATATTGATGAACCATATCATCATCGGCGTCTTCGTCGCCCCATTTGAGATTTTCCATGATAGTACCGGAAAACAGAATATTTTTTTGAAGCACTATACCAACTCCGTCACGAAGGTTTTTGAGAGAGTAATCCTTTACATTCACATCATCGACCAATACCTCTCCCAGGTCAGTATCGTACAATCTTGGTATCAGCTGCACCAAACTCGATTTGCCGCAGCCCGTCGATCCGATGATACCCACCGTCTCACCCGGATTCACTACAAGATCGATATTCTCAAGGACCCATTTTTCACTATTCTTGTAGTATTTGAAATAAACTCCCCTGAATTCGATTTTCCCTTGCTCAACAATGATGTCTTTTTGGGAAGCGTTATCGTCAGTCAGGTCGATATCGGTGCGAAGGACTTCATCGATACGCTTCGCAGAAGCAAGGGCTCTGGAGCCGATGAGAATGATCATGGAGACAAACATCAGTGACATTAAGATCTGGACCACATAGTTCACAAATGCGGTCAAGACACCGGGAGTCATGCTTCCTGTAATGATCTGGTTCCCTCCGAACCACACCACGGCCAGCGTTGTGATATTCATGGCCAGTATCATGACAGGCATGGTCAGTATAACGATCCTTATTGCCTTTAGCGTGTTGTCCTTAAGGTCATTATTGGCTTTCTCGAATTTGTTATTTTCAAACTCTTCTCTGACAAAGGATTTTACGACCCTTATGTTCGTAAGATTCTCCTGGGTGGCGGTATTGAGCGCATCCAGCTTCTTCTGCATTGCCGTGAACCGGGGAAAAGCGGTTTTCATTATGAAGTAGATCGCTATCCCAAGCAGAGGTATCACGCATAGGATGACCAACGCCAGCTTTGCATTGAGGGCAAAGGCCATGATAAGCGCGCCGATAAGCATGCCCGGCGCTCTCAGGGCCATTCTCATTAGCATCTGGATCATGTTTTGCACCTGTGTGATATCATTGGTCAATCGTGTGATCAATGAGCCGGTATTATACATGTCTATATTGCTGAAGGAGAACCTCTGGATCTTATTGAACATGTCCTTCCTCAAATCGTTGGCAAATCCCGAGGATGCCTTGATGGCAAAAAATGCTCCTCCGACGCCCCCTGCCATCATGCACAATGCGGTGATTACCATCGTCACACCCATTGTAATTATGTAAGAAATCCCTCTGCCGCCGTTTATCCCATTATCGATCACATTTCTAAGCCACAGAGGCATCACTACTTCGCCGATAACCTCCACTATCATCAGGACCGGTCCTATGATGAATGCGGGCAGATAAGGTTTGATATATTTCCAGTAGCGTTTCATTGCATTATATCCCTTCATTTTTTTGATTTTATTTCATCTTCCATCCTGGCCAGATTGGACCCCATCCTTTGCAGCAAAGCAGACAGTGTATCCTTTTCCTCCTGGGTAAAGCCCTCAAAAACCTTCCGGTCTGTGGCCTCAAAAATCTGTTTGCTTTGCTCCACTATCCTGTTTCCCTTTTGGGTAATGGTGATCTGATTGAGTCTGTTATCTCCCTGATCCGTCTTCCTCTTAATGTATCCTCCCTTTTCCAGCTTTTTCAGCGATACCGCTATCGTTGCTGCCGATACATCCATTGACATTGCTATATCCTTTTGCGAAGCATTCGGGTTATGGGAAATAATCATCAGCAGGCGATGCTGAGCCTGGTAGACACCGGTTTCATTGAGATAGCTTTGCATGATCTTCCTGTGCTTCATTGCAAACCCAATGATTTGACGGATCAGCACCTTGTTGCCAATGTGATTTGCATGTGTGGTTTTCATTTTATTTGAGTTCTCACCGCCTTGTGAAAAAATAAAACATTAACTCTTTGATCGTTAATGTTTTAACTGTTAGCTAGTTAACCTTTGACAAGTATACCACTTCACTTTTGATAATGTCAATATGAGCAGGAGATGATCCTGTATCATATTGGCACAGAACCATCCCCTGTTTCACCGGAACTAGGGGTACAAGGCATAACACTTGGACAGCTATTAGGAAACAAGTGCCTGAGTGCCGTGCCTGACACCTTATTTTTATCTTACTAACCCGAAATTTTTGAATCTCCAGAGGTGGTGGGAAAACTCCAGGAAGAAGTCATGCTTCTCATATCCTGCAAGATTCTCTTGGTCAAAATCCTCAAAGACTTCTACTGTGACCGTGAATTTTATTTCCGTATCCGAACTCCTTGTGATCTCGTATGATTCCTCGCCCTTAAAAATGTCGGTACCCCTGTCGGCAGGGATTACATATAGTTTGCCATCGCTCTCGACATATCGATCGGATGATTCGCTCATCAGTCTTTCTGTTATATCTTCCCTAAAGATCCCGTTAAGATAGTCGACAAGCGCTTGTTTTGACGTGATGCCCTTTTGATTGACCTCGTAGTAAGGTCCGATATCGGTATCAATGTATTTCTCAGTGTCAAATGGTATCGTTGTCATGTCGAACCATTCATATGCTTCTCTTGCTTTAAAATACAGCTCGAGAACATCATCGTCCGACAGCTCCGGAGCTTTTCCCGCCTGCTCCGCAGGTTCGTTCGCCGGATTTGCGACCTCGCCTGCCGGCTCCGCTGTATTATCCGTTGGCTCCGCAGGTTCGTCCATTTGCTCCGTACTTTCGCCTGCCGGCTCCATATCGTTACCCTTCGGCTCTGTATCGTTACCCTCCGGCTCCGTACTTTCGCCTGCCGGCTCCGTATCGTTACCCTCCGGCTCTGTAACTCTATCAGTTGGCTCTGTAACTCCGCCCGACGATTCCGCCGCTTTATCTGCAGGCTCCTTGATCGTTACTTTAACACAGGAGACCAAAACAGAAGCGAAAAGTGTGATGGTTATAAACATAACCCATGTTTTCCTATTCATCTTGACCCTCGTATACTCAATGGAATTATCTCTCCCGTGCCTGATTCCATGTCACCGGTCCGCAGATACGTTTTGAACCGACAGCCAGCAAGGGCGGGAGGAACAATCTTTTACTATTATATCATGTCCTGCCGTTATAAGGTATATAGCGAGCACCCTTTCTTAAAACCACGCATTGACAATTATCCACAGCATTATCTTTAAGCTAGGTGCGCAAAAAATCAACTCTTGCGAGGTTATCTTACCCTTAGGACTATGATTGACGCACTATTGTGTTACATAATATAGGATTCCATTGCGTTATTTCAACCAACACCGCAAAAGTAAACGATTTAGCCCACAACAGTTGCATTTTTGTACACTCAAGTCCCTATTTCCCAGGGAAATAAAAGGCTCACTCAACATCTTCCCTTATCAAACAGATCATTGACTTTTTTTATAGAGTTCCCCAATGGAGCATATCCTCTTTTAGAGAAAAGATACGGAAGAGGTTTTGTCTACAATGTGGTTCCCTCTATAAATATCATTATTTTCTTCAGAGCAGCATCTCCCATGCAAATTCCGATTTGCCTGATATCTTAACTGTTGCACAGCACGCCAAGCTATTTAGCCATAAAACAGCAAGTCGCAGAGCTCAGTAAAACAAACATCTGTTTGTGGGAAGATATCGATCATTTGCTATATTCATTCTCCAGTATCTTCAATCCTTCATACATATCCTGTCCCAGGATCTCCTGAGTTTTAGCAAAATCATACCTCTCATGGAGCCGATCATGCACCGCAAGAAAAGCTTTCTTTCCGTACTTTCTTATAAACATAACCTGTGCCTTAGCCGCAGCTGCCCCATCATTATCCGGCGTATAGAAGCCTTTTGTACAGTCTTCCAGCTCTGTACATTCATAACATCCGTCTATGTTCTTCTCTATGCAGCAAACCATGTTAGGACATTTCCTGTCGTCATATATTGTAGCAAATGAGCAGGTATTATACTCCGTTCTGCAGGATCCGCACCATTCGCTTAAGAAGCAGTGATTGCATGAAAATCCGCAATATGCTATAGGGTCAACACCCTTACGTGCATTTTTACATAACTTATTCTTGATCCGCCGCATTGCCTCGATATGCATGATCCAATGCCTGCTGAACGGTATCTTTATCAAACCAAGGACATCCTTGCCGCACCAGTAATCGATAAGCCAGGCGGCATTCTCGTCCGTACTGACACAACCGGATTCTGCAAGTCTTTTCTTATCTGCGTCAGTAAACTTTTTCTTCATCTGGGAATATTCCAGCTTCGAAAGGATCGAGTCAGAAGACAGCATAACTTCTTTTGCATATTCATATAGAGCTCTGATATCAAGTTTCTTTGAAAATGCTGCAATATCCTGTCCCTGCAGCTCATTGCCGGTCGTGATGATAGGCGAGCCGATTCTCTTCTGATAACCGCCATCCACAAATATCTGCTCATCCCCGGCAATCAAAGTATGCGCTACTATATCCTCGATACGAAAGATGTGCCAGATAGAGTATGAAAGCGTTTTGCTGTGATACCCCTTCGCATTTGCAAAAGGCATCTGATAAAATGCCTCAACAGGATACCCGTTCACGATCTGTGAAATCTGCTCAAACATTTCATTCCGGAATTTGATGAGCAGTTCTGTCCCTTCTTTATAAGTAGTTTCCTTACTCAGAAGATCATGAATCCTTTTACACTTCTCTGACCATTCTTTATCCATTGATCTGCTTACCCCCTTTAATCCCTCCAGCCAATTGTGTCACAATATTTTTTTATGACGGCCATATAAGTTCAGGAAAAACTAGCGTTCCAGATATATGTAATTATTATACATGATTTCTTTTTATGGAACAAGTGTTCTTCGGATGCCGCCACAATTTATACAAACATTCTTGCGGCACACAAAAGCGATGAGAACAGGGGGGATGGGTTTCATTGTCCCTGTATTCTGTAGAAATACTCATTCAATATAATATTTTATGATCATATCGTCATAAATCGGTATCAGATATGTTGTGATACAGTACTTGACGCCAATAAGAAATGCAATAAAAAACCACCTACCGATAAAATCCTTTTATCAATAGATGGTACTTTCTCTGGCTAATCTACCACAAAATGATACAATGCACACCCCATGCCAAAAGTTCAACGATTCTAGAAGGGGGTGTGCATTTTTGCCTAGGGGTGTGCATTTTACCTCCCTCAATAATCTCCCTCAATAATCTTTAATTTACTTCATATTTCTCGCTAAATCGCAGTATTTCATTTTCAAGAACACAATCTTCATGGATAAATCACTCAATAAAGTGTTTTTATGGATACCAGTGGTGAATCTCA
>JAAYPO010000016.1 GCA_012519745.1 Clostridiaceae bacterium
ACTCTGCAAGTACGTATTGTCTCTCACTGTTTACTTTTCAAGGTCCATTCCTCTTCACCGTCACCCTTTAAAAGGGCATTGTTCAGAGTGCCGCTCGCATCGGAGCGACTTTTATATACTACCACGCGTCTATTGTTTTGTCAACCACCTTTTTGCTTTTCTTTTTCAGGCGGTCCGGCAATTCGTTCGCCGCGGGACAGCTTCTATACTATAACATCGTATGAGTCTATCATCAAACTGCGTTAATTAGCTTTTACCTTTGTGTACACGGATTATTCATGTTTTTCTTTTTTATGCTCTATTTTATCATTATATAATCAGGAATGCTTTGAGGTGATCACAAATTAAGGGGACAGTCCTTCTCAGGGGGACAGGCCTTCACAGGGGGACAGGCCTTCGCAAGGGGACAGGCCTTCACAGGGGGACAGGCCTTCGCAAGGGGACAGGCCTTCGCAAGGGGACAGGCCTTTCCCAGCGAAAGAAAAAGGTCAGCTGCTATCGGCTGACCTGTCCGGCTGTATATATTATAGAAGGATCTCGCACCGCCTGGCTCATAACCTGGCTATACGCATAGTGCCTTCTCATACCTTCTTCTTCAGCTACTGCTTCCCTATTCTTTTGAATATTATCACTTTGTTGCCCCTTTTATTCACTTTCACTTTTTCACACAGACCTTTTACGATCTTCATTCCTCTGCCGCTCTCAATCATCTCAAAAGGATTTGTAACGTAGGATTTATGCCCCTTGCAAACTTCAGAATAGTCATACCCGTGTCCTTCATCCTCTATGATCAGAAACAAGCTGTCATCTTCGGTCAGGCCTGCATCGATTTTGACAGATTTGGCGGCATCCTTGTTATTGCCATGCATTATTGCATTGATAAGAACCTCGTTGATGATCACCTTGAGATCAAATACAGTCTCCTCGTCCATTTCTCCATAGCTCTTCTGTACACAGGAAATCAGATCAGCTGCTACAATTCCTATTTCATCTAATATGCTGGGTATGTTGTTTTTGTATACGCATCGGCTTCTCAATATTTTCGCCTCATATATATCACCGCCGCAGAATGATCATCCCACAAATTATTGTCTCTCGATGCTTTCATATGCGGTGAATTAAAATTAAATTCATTTATATATTACCACTTGAGTACTCAGGTAAACATTCAGATTTGATTATTATTTGTAGAGCAAACCCCTGAAACGGTCAAGGACCTTCCTTTCCAGCCTTGAAATATACATTTGGGACACTCCCATACGCTCTGCTATTTCCTTCTGTGTATTTCTTCCAAAGTATCTGAGCTGGATAAATTCCTTCTCTGTTTCATTGAATCTGTCAAGACTCTTCTCAAGAAAATCTCTGTTTTCTATCTGTTCAAATGATGTATCATTATCACCGATTGTTTCATGAAGCTCCAGATCGTCATCACCGAACACATTCTGATCAAAGGACTGCATATTATATGCATTCCATGACTCTATGATCTCAAGCACCGTCTCTGTCTTTATATCCAGATATGCAGCTATCTCATCCACCCTTGGTACTCTGTTGAGCTCCTGGGAAAGCTGATCCTTTGCCATATAAACCTTCTGATATACTTCATAGATCCGCCTTGGGATCCTGATGGCCGAACTTTTGTCCCTGAAATATCTTTTTATTTCCCCTACGATGGTTGGAGTCGCAAAACTGACGAATTTGAAGCCCTTTTCCGGGCTGAAGCGCTCAACAGCCTTGATGAGAGCAATACAAGCCACCTGGTAGATGTCATCGTAATCGACTCCCCTGTTCAGAAACTTTTTGGACAGTATTTCAGCAAGATAGGTATACCTGCTGACTATCTCGTTTCTTACAGAAACATCCCTGTCTTTTGCATATCTCAAAAAAAGCACATCTGTTTCCACGGGTTCATGTGCTCCCGCCGGCTTGCTGCGATTCTGATCCATATCAGGATTTCTCCTCAATATATTTTGTCATTGACAAGATATGATCTTCAGGGCAAAATTCCACCTCGTCCATAAAAGCATTGATAATGGACATTCCCAAACCGTCCTCATCATTTTTAAATAGGCAGTCTGCCCTCTCCGAGTTCGAAGCAAAAGTGATCGCTAACCTGTCTGCAAAAACCTCATAAGTGATTTCGTAATCACCGGCCGATATCCCGTCGACGCTGATGATCCTGCTGCAAACTTCGGACACAGCTACCTTTATATCCTCCACAGTGTCAATGTCATACCCCATCCTGGCGGCGACCCCTGATGCCGTAAGCCTCGCAACGCTCACATATTCAGCCTTGCATGGCAAAAGCAATGTGATTTTGTCATTTGACTCCATTTCAATCGCTCCTTCTACATCAGTTGATAATAAATAATTTGTCCAGACCGGTAATAACAAATAATTTTTTGATGTTATCCTTCATATTAATAATGTATATATTCCGTCCGTTCAGCTTTGTCTTCTTGAGAGCGCCGACAAAGATGCCCAGTCCTGTGCTGTCTATATAATTCAGACCGATACAATCGATGGTAACGTCACTTTCACTGCCGTCAACGACTTGATACAGATCGTCCTTGAATTGCTGTGCCGTATATATATCGATTTCTCCGCTGACATATACCAACGGCCCACGCTCGGTATTTTCTACCCTTATAACAAGTTCACTGGACATAAATACACTACCCCCCGATTCTTATTTTAAGAGGAACCTCAGGAACGCCTCCGCTTTTTCCTGCTGCTTTGTACCAAGGAATATTGCAGCTACCATATCATCGGCAACTACACCGGCTTCCTTTAATGTGGTACTGTTTGAAACGTCGATGCCATAAAGGTGCGGCTCTTCAGCGGTATCTGTCCTTGTCCCCTCTGCCGGCCCGTCCACATCCACAGGCTCATCATGATTCTCTATTGCCACTACAAGATCCTGATTCTCTATAACATCAGCTCCCAGCCGAGGAGCGATATCATCCAGATTTTTGAATAACCCTTGCTTTGCAAACCGATCGTAATATTCTCTGTCCAATATGAATACATCTATATCCGCCGCACCAAAAAGAACTGTCAGCTTCATTTCCATGGCATACAGCTGGTCTCCGGAAATAGTCTTATCGATATAGGCACCGTCAAAGCCGGGCTCTTCAATGATCGGTATACTCTCCTTGACACTGTCGGACAAAGCCTCTGTAGCTTCATAATATCCGATCCTGCCGATAAAAGCTGCATTAAAGTCTGGTTTCACGCGGTTAACGCAGCCTTGTACAGAATATATTATGGAAACAATCAATAAAACAAATACAAGTATGTGAAACTTATAATAATGCAAGAAATTCTTAGCCTTTTTTTCATTGACGCCGAGCAATGGCAATGTTTTTCCCGGCAACTCTTCCTCTTCCTTGGTTTCATAACCCATCAGCACATTATATGCTTCAGTGATCCGGTATAATTCAGCCTCCAACTGCTCTATCGCTGTTTCAGGTCCTTCCGGGTCTTCATCAGTATTTTCGCCATCAGGGCCGACACTATCCGCAGCCGTGGAGGTTTGCTGAGCATCGCTTGATTCTGTATCAGCCGTGGCAACGATATCGGGATCGGTCACTGCACCTGTATCATCAGTAATGACTTCAGCGCTATCTATTTCCTCTTTCTCTGCCGCATTTGCTGCATCTTTGAGTCTGTTTATCTCCACTCTGTATTTTTTTAACAGAACAGCATATCTTTTTTCAATATCGCTATTACTTGCATCCTTATTAACGCCAAGGACGCTTCTGGCTTCTTTCTTATCCATAACTCAGCGACCCCTTTTAATTACATGCAAACATTTCAATACACTGACAACTCCTAAACCTGCACACTATTATGAGGAATAAGATTTGCCGCCGTCAAATCGGAATCACCACCTGCCTCTGGTGCTGATCAGCACAAAGAGTTGATACAACAATATAGAAGGCAGGCTCATTATCATCCGAATAATATTATATCACAGCTGATCTGATAACTTAACTACTCTCTTGGCTTCATTGTCGGGAACAGAAGTATATCCCTGATAGAATACGAGTCGGTCAACAGCATGATAAGCCTGTCAACACCTATACCAAGGCCTCCTGTGGGCGGCATGCCGTATTCAAGGGCATTGACATAATCGTCATCCATCATGTTGGCCTCTTCATCTCCGGACTCTCTCCTGCTGACCTGCTGAAGGAACCTTTCCTTCTGGTCGATGGGATCGTTGAGCTCGGAGTAGGCATTTGCCATTTCCCTCCCTGTAATAAACAGCTCAAATCTTTCAGTCAGCTCAGGTCTATCCGGCTTTCTTTTTGTCAATGGTGAGATCTCCACCGGATAGTCCATTATAAATGTGGGCTGGATCAGGTGCTCCTCAGCCAGCTCCTCAAACATCAGGTTCATCACTTCGCCCTTTGAAAGCTTGTTATCCACATGCAGCCCCTTGGCACGGGCTGCCTCTCTGGCTTCCTCATCGGTAGTTATCAGATCGAAATCCACACCGGAATACTTTAATACGGCCTCTCTCATGGTCATTCTGTTCCATGGCGCCGTCAGATCGATCTCCTGCCCCTGGTACATGACCTTGGCAGTTCCCAGCACCTCCTGTGCGACACTGGAAATGAGATTTTCTGTAAGCTCCATCATTCCCTTATAGTCATTGTAGGCTTCATAGACCTCCATCATGGTGAACTCCGGATTATGCTTTATAGACATGCCCTCATTCCTGAACATCCTGCCCATCTCATAAACCTTTTCAAGCCCGCCGACTATCAGTCTCTTGAGATACAATTCGGGAGCTATCCTGAGAAAGAGATCCATATCCAGGGTATTGTGATGGGTCACAAAAGGCTTTGCGTTGGCGCCTCCATGTATCGTATTTAGAATTGGTGTGTCGACCTCAAGGAATCCCCTGTCATCAAGGAATCGTCTGATCTCCTTGATTATCCTGCTTCGCATTACGAATGTCTTCCTTACGTCCGGATTGACTATAAGATCTACATATCTCTGCCTGTATCGGAGGTCAACATCCTTCAGGCCATGCCATTTTTCCGGCAGCGGCTGAAGTGATTTAGCCAGCAGGATTATCTTGTCGGTCTTTATGGAAATCTCTCCCTTGTGGGTCCTGAAAACAGTTCCCTCAACGCCCACAATGTCTCCGATGTCAAACTTCTTAAAGTCCTCGTATACTTCAGCACCAACATCGTCTATTTTTACATAAAGCTGTATCCTGCCTTCGCGGTCCTGTAAATCGCAGAAACTGGCCTTGCCCATCCCTCTCTTGGACATGAGCCTTCCAGCAGCCGAGACATGCGCTCCCTCCATGGATTCGAAGTTATCTATTATCTCTTTCGAGTTATGAGTCACATCATATTTTATGATTTTGAACGGATCCTTTTGATTTTGCTGCAGCTCCTGAAGCTTGAGTCTTCTCACCTTGAGTATCTCATTGAGCTCATTCATATCCTGACCAATTACCTGATTTATTTCAGTATTATCTGACATTTGAGTTCCTCCCGACTGTTCTTTATTATCATTATGTGATCACTGTACTTATGTATCGGTATTATAGCGCATCGTTATAAGGTAATAATGAAGCATTCTGCTCTGAATGGATCTGCCTCATTTCTGGAGTAAACCAAGAATAACAGTTTACGCTCATAAACTGTTATTCTTTTTATTATATATTAAATTATTCCTTGGGTACAAGCTTAAATACGCTTTATTTTTCTATTTTCAAAATCTTGAACTTCAATACGCCGGCCGGCACCTCTACTTCTACTGTATTCCCCTTTTTCTTGTGCATGAGCGCGCTGCCGACAGGTGACTCGTTGGATATCTTAAACTTGGAAGGATCTGCCTCGGTTGAACCTACTATGGTATATACTATTTCTTCATTAAATTCCATATCAAGGAGCCTGACCTTGGATCCCACCGTGACCTTGTCTGTGCTCACATCATCTTGATCTATTATCCTTGCGTTTTTGAGCATTGTTTCGAGTTGTACTATTCTTCCTTCGACATATGCCTGCTCATTTTTTGCTTCATCATATTCAGAATTTTCTGTAATGTCACCGAATGAAAGAGCTACCTTTATTCTTTCTTTAATCTCCATCCTCTTGGGTCCGCGGAGCTGTTCCAGCTCTTCTTCTAATTTCTTTAAGCCCTCATAAGTCAGTATGACTTCCTTACCTGCCATTTAGAGCCTCTCCTTTACCTAAAATTTTGTGTTGATAATATATGCATTTAACCTGCATTTATTCTGCGCCGCATGGCACAAAACATCAAAACCGTACTGCTATATAAATTCTATTGGCGGCCCGCCTGCAGCCACTCATGATGTGCATATAAAATAGCACTGCAAAAAGATTCAGTGCCTTGCTATACCATACCCCCTCTTGGTTTAAATAATTATAAAATACATATCTGCCATTGTCAATAAGACAATATTATATGGATAATCTTTATTTGTTGCTATTTTTACCTTATATTGCATTATATGTGTTTTGTCACAGACCTCGGTTATCTCTTCTCTGTGAATACAGGATATGAGCTCCTTCTGTCCTGTGCATACTGTTTCCCATCCATGTCGGATAAATTTACGCTGGATTATAAAAAATGACCTGCTGCAGTAATACAGCATGGTCATTTTTGCTTTACTGAATAATGTCAAAATATTGTGATCAACGGGTGCATTATGCACCTTTAGACCGATGCATCGCTTTCCTTGAGTATGACATCATGTACTCCACCCTCAATAATGCTGGTAGATGATACCAGAGTCAGACGGGCTTTGTCGTGGAGCTGTGATATGTTCATAGCACCACAGGTGCACATTGTAGATTTGATCTTGCTCAAAGTTATATCTAAGTTATCCTTAAGATTGCCCGCATAGGGTACATATGAGTCGACTCCCTCTTCAAAGTGCATCTTCTGCTTGCCGCCCATATCATATCTTTGCCAGTTGCGTGCCCTGTTTGATCCTTCGCCCCAGTATTCCTTCACATAGTTATTTCCTATTTTGAGCTTTCTGGTCGGGCTTTCATCAAACCTTGCGAAGTATCTTCCAAGCATAATGAAATCCGCTCCCATGGCAAGTCCCAGTGCCATATGATAATCATGTACAATACCGCCGTCCGAGCAGATAGGCACATATATGCCTGTCTGCTCATAGTATTCGGCACGGGCTTTGGCCACTTCTATCACGGCCGTTGCCTGTCCCCGGCCGATGCCCTTGGTCTCACGGGTAATGCAAATCGACCCTCCGCCTACGCCGACCTTAACAAAATCTGCACCTGCTTCAACCAGGTACATGAAGCCTTCTTTGTCAACGACATTTCCTCCGCCGACCTTCACTTCACCCTTATACTTATCCTTTATCCATGCAATAGTATCTCTTTGATACTCTGTATAACCATCTGATGAATCGACACACAGTATGTCAACTCCTGCATCCACTAGTGCGGGGACTCTGTCCATATAATCTCTTGTATTTATTCCCGCGCCGGCAATGAGCCTCTTTCTGGCGTCCAGCAATTCATAGGGATTTTCCTTATGGCTGTCATAGTCCTTTCTGAAAACCAGATAAACCAGGTTTTGGTTCTTGTCGATCACGGGCAGGCAGTTGAGCTTGTGATCCCATATCATATCATTGGCTTCTTTGAGAGTGATGCCTTCATTTGCGTAGATCAAAGAGTCGAATGGAGTCATGAAGTCCTTAATTTTTGTCTCTACAGGTGTTCTGCTCACCCTGTAATCCCTGCTTGTTACCAATCCCAGGAGTTTACCTGTCGGAAGCCCGTTCTCGGTGATTGGTATGGTGGAGTGCCCGGTCCTTTCCTTCAAGGCCAGGACATCTGCCAGAGTATCCTCCGGCTTTAGGTTGGAGTCGCTGACAACAAAACCGGCTTTGTACTTTTTAACTTTACGCACCATCTCGGCCTGCTTATCAATAGGCTGTGATACAAAAATAAAAGAAAGGCCCCCGCATCTTGCCAGCTCGATTGCCATTCTGGAGTCAGAAACAGCCTGCATTATTGCAGAAACGAGCGGGATATTGATATGCATGGAGGCCTCCTGGCCTTTGCTGAATTTGACGATCGGTGTCCTCAAATCTATATTCTGCGGTGTGCATTCCTTTGTTGTAAGGTTGGGCAGCAGCAGATATTCACTGAAGGTTCTGGATGGTTCATTGTAATAGGTCGCCATGGAATATTACCTCCTATTTCATTGGCTGATAATGGACGCTCTGAAAATATTAGATAACATTATACATAAGAAGGCCATGCGCGTCAAGGTTAACTTACATGGGTTTTCGACCGCCTAAAATGAGGCTCATTTGAAAAAGTAAATTCCACCTTTAACTTGTGAAATTGACCGAACTGCTGCGCAAACCGGGTAATAACGAATCGGGATTTTTGCAGCAGCTCAATATTTCGGTAACCATGATATAGATTGAAGGCTTGTGTGATACGCTGCGCTTCCAAATGCCGCCCACAGATTGTGTTCAGCTCTTGCTGCCGCCGAGCAGTTTTTCAAATGCACCGGCGATCTTGAGTTTGGAATCCTGGAATACTTCGACTATCTTGAACTTTATTTTTATAGGGATATCGGTTTCATCATCAGAAGATGTCACTAGCTGATACTCTTCTTCTGTGAGCACCTTTTTCAAATCATCCTTTATCTCTTCAGGTACGGTACCATGGGTCACATCCACAAAGCACAACGGCGGGAAAAGCACGCACCACCAATTGGCACCGTCACCGTTGCCGATAACTATCCGTAAAGCCTGATAATCACCTGCCGGAAGAAGTATGTCCCCGTATGCCTTTGTTGGGAAAGGATATCTTCCGAGATGGACTTTAACATCATAGCTTTTGCCTGAATCGGCTACTGCCTGCTTTGCCACAGCAGTGATGCCCGAAATATCATCAAGAACAAGAGCTCTTGTCTGATCAACGCTTTCCGAATGCTGTACTTTGTTGCGCACATATTCCAAAACTGCATCACGCACAGTGTGCTTCAAATCCTGATCCATTGGTGCATCGCTGTTAGCGATCACATGAAGCCTGATAACGCTGTCTGACAAGCTGGTGTTCACACTTTCAGTATATGTAATCAAGCGAATAAAAATAAATATTGCTGCTATTGCAAGAATCCCGGCAATTAGCTTGGCTCTTCGGCTGAAATTTCCGAATGATATCTTTCTGAGTCTTTTGAAAATCTTATCCATTTAATATCCCCCTATTCCATACCTTTACCTTACTGCCCTGCACATAAATGGAGCACCAGCACTGTTTTACCTCCATTTCACAATAAAGTATTGTCAATTTGGACAAATTTTATACCATTCGTCAACTTTATGAAATTTGCAGTAATTCTAGAAACAATTCCAGATTAGGCCATTCGGGGACAGTTCTCTCAGAGACAGGTTACGGGGACAGTTCTGTCAGAGACAGGCTTCGGGGACAGTTCTGTCGGGGCGGGTTTTCGGACTGAAAACCCGATGATATGTCAAGAGGCGGTAGTAATCACCGCCTCTTTATACTATTCCTATTTGCCCTTTAGGTATCTTACTGCCGCAGCATATTGCGTGTCATACTTCAAAATTAGCTGGAGAAGATCTGCATTTATAGCGATTTGAGTCTTTATATCAAGGATCCCGTTAGCATTTAGCGCTTTATCAGTTTGATATTTTTTAAGAGATGCTTCGAACGCTTTATCAAAACTGCTGTCAACTGCTGTTATTTCATACCCCATAACTTTCAATACCTTTTTTGCATTATATATGTCGGATCCTTGGTTGTTAAGCCGCAGATCAACCGATTTAGTCAACCTTTGTATACCGGTAACATATACCCCGGCAACAGATGCCGGATCTGCAACCTGAATATCAGGAGTCAAACCCTCTCCGTCAATCATTCTTCCTTTGGGAGTGTAATATACACCAAGTGTCATTTTTGCATATCCATTTATTTCCTCTTCGGTCGGAAATATGTTATAGTTATACAACTCATATGCATTAATTATGTCCAGACCCAACTTCTCATTATATTTATCATATGCTTCACTGGTTAATATAGGTATTAGACTTTGGAATTTTGCCTTGCCAAAAGTTTTTGTGCCAATCAGTACGCCCACGCCTGTGTCCTGGACCGCACCTGACACAATTTCAGAAGCACTTGCACTCAATCCGTTGACCAGAATTGCGATTTTATACTTAGGCTGTTTTAGAGTTGAATAGTAATAGATATCTCTATACCTTTCCGATTTATAATCAAGTCTTGTTATTAAGCCTTCCGGTACGATCTTCTCAGCTAAAGCGACAGCCTGGCTGACCTCGCCGCCCGGATTCCCACGAAGATCCAAAACTATATTACTGATCTTTCTTTTGTCAAACTCAGTCAAAGCTTTATTTATATACTCATCCGTATTTTCGTTAAACATATCCAGCCTTATGTACCCGATTCCATTCCTGTTTTCATATGTAACAGGGTTGACCTTGATAATCTCCCTTACTACATCAACAAGTATTTTCTCGTCGTTCTCATTTCTTAAAATCCCCAGCTCGATTGTTGTACCAGGTTCACCTTTTATTATTGAAGCAGCTTTTTCTGAAGTTGCCTTGACCAGATTTATCCCACCGGCTTCTATGATCTTGTCACCCTGCAGCAAACCCGCTTTTTCTGCCGGGGATCCAGAGAATACTGTAGAGACAACAATATAATCGCCGCTCATTTCCATAATAACACCAATTCCGCCAAAAACACCTGTAATTGAGTCCATGAAAACTTCTTTTTCTTCATTATCATAATAGGTCGTGTAATCATCAAGTGAATTGAGCATGCCTCTTATTGCATTATCGACTAACTTATCACCCGTAGTCTCGCCGTAATACTGCTCCTGTATAAATTCCATCACACTATCAAGGTATTCCGCATTTTTAGCTGGAACGGCTGCGTATACCGCTTGCGAGCACAATAGAAGCATTAAAACCGTTATACATAATACCCTGCTTACAGACCTAAAAATAATCCTCTTCACAATAAGAACCCCTTTAAACATAATAAACATATTTTATCACTTGAGGGGACAGTTCTCAACTAACGTTGGGACAGTCCTTTTTAAGGGGACAGTCCTATCTAGAACTGCCCCCTGCACAAAAATACATGAATACTTTATGACTGCTTGCTTTTTAGCCGTCCTAGTAATTGATTAGCCTGTCTCTGTAATCCTTTCTGATTCCTTCTTGCAAATACTGGATCAATCGGTTGATCATCATAGCACCCTCTGCTTTTGTGAGCTTCTTGCCAGGGTTCATATTGCCCCTGCTGTCGCCCTGGAGCAGACCAATTTTTTGCGCCACATAAGCTGCACCTCTTGCATGTTCCGGGATAAGATCATTATCCCTGAAGCTTGTCACCGCTGCAGGAGCAGGTGCCAGCGACTCAAAGCCAAGAGCTCTTATAAAGGCTACTGTTGCATCTGCCCTGGTAATGCTCTCGTTAGGCGCAAAAACATTATATCCTTTGCCATTGAGCAGTCCGCGCTCAAATGCACTTTTTATTTCTTCAAAATATGTATTTTCAATGGATACATCATTAAACGGTGAAATGATGATCTCTTTGCCATTCGTTCTGCGCGTTGCAACATTTGTTCTGGTCACCATCGCCGGATCTTCAGGAACCACCTTTGCTACATTGACCAGCGCCGCTGCAAACTCTGCCCTGGTCATATAATTATCCGGACTGAAGCTGCGGCTGTCACCTTTAAACACTTCAAGCCCGAACATTATTTTTATGTCATTCTCTGCCCAATGCCCGGCAAAATTAGTTGTATTAACTGTAGGCAGTCTCTTTTGCACAGGAAATGTTTCAATGCTCAGGCTGTCGCTATGTGTCAATATATGGTCGGTAGATATGCCTTTTGCATCGAATTCCGGCATCATGCAGGTATACTGGAGCACACTACTGTTCATCCGGCTCTGAACATAACTGCCTGGAAAGCTTATCTGATCCGGCTTGTTTTCCTGGTATTTAAGCTGTTCGGTTGAGGTTGATGAAATAGAAACGGACGCTGTCCCTCCCCATATATCAATGCCATCACTGCCCTGTCTCTCACCGCTTATTACATAGTCAAGCAACAGGCTCTCGGCATTCCCCCAATACTGGTCATATCCATAGAACGTACCAGTACATTCCACTGTCACCCTGTTACCGTCATTGGCTGCACCAACCTGATAAACCTTTCTGCTCCACATACTCCCTGCGTGATAATTTACCGAAGGCTTGGGGTCAATGAGGTTTGACCTGGCCAGCTGATAGCTGTTTTTATTCGGTATATTATATGTGACGCCGTCGATCCTGACGCTTTCTCTTGCAGAGGTGAGACTTACAGTCTCTGCTATCTGGCCATTCTGCTTCTTCTCCGAGGATGTTGTGATAGTAAGCACTCTTGTTAAAGTACCATCCTTCTCGGCATTTCGAAGATTGTACGTGTAAGTGGTGGTCAGCTTATCCTGCCTCAAGCTCTTCTTGATAAGAAGTGTCCCTTCAAAAACAACAGGTTCACCACTGATAAAAGTAACTTCTTTATAGTCATATGTAGAATTATCCGGTACTTCACCTGATGAAATACCGCCTTCATATCCACAAATGCCTTCACGGGCATATACATGACCGTTGAGAAGCAGCACCGACAATATAACAAAAACAAACAGTAAAATTGGCTTTTTCATAGCTAGTCCTCCAAAAGGTTGTTTACTCGACAAGGATAATATAAGCATCTCCCGTACTGGTTTTATCTTTTTTGATCACCCTTACAACGGCTCCTTTTTTTATTCTGGCTGGATCGATTATTGAACCGTTTTCAATGGCTATAGTATTCTTAAGAATGTTAACAGTGATATCAGGACAATTGTCCCACATATACTTTGAAACGTTGTATACACTCGCCCTGCGCAGAATGATCGTCCCGTCATCTGAGGTATAAACGGTACCTTTTACATTTTCTATCCCATAGGGGGCAGTACTGACCAACACAGCATTTGTTCCGTTTGCGACAATATATACTGTTCTGCGAAGATAACTATCCTCCCCAAACGCGACAAATTCTCTGAGATTGAGCACTCCATCATCAGTCAGCATTCTTGTATCAAGTGTAATGTTAAACGTCTTTGGTGTATTATTATAGTTCCAATCAGTACCCTGCAGCTGCGAGAAGGATTCTACAGTAAAGCTCCTGTTTTCGGTAATATCACTGATCCTGCCCCTGTAAATCGCAAAGGCATTTTGATTCATCGGCTCTTCTATCTTGATGACGGATGCATAATAGCCGCCGCTTGAATAATCCCTGTTAACAG
>JAAYPO010000017.1 GCA_012519745.1 Clostridiaceae bacterium
AGTCGTCCCTGAGACATTAAGGCGAGTCACCTCTGGGACATTGAAGTGAGTCACCCCGGGGATAGAAAAGTGAGTCGCCCCGGGGTTCGGTGCTGACCATAAACCAGCAACAAAAACATAATCCTGTCGAAGTCCCCAAAATAAAACCGTCGAAACCGTGAGAAATCAAATCCAACAAAAGCTCATCAAAATAATTCCGGAAATTATCGAACAAGTGTTTGCATTTTTTATTCATATTGGATATAATATGTGAGGAACAAATGAGGCGGCTTATGTACATCAATATTTCCATTGATATGGAATAACTCATTTGGTATCATAATTAGATTGATATACGACAAAGTACGGCTATGGTCCTGATATGCCGTGCAGCAGAAACACTATATGCTTTGAAACTAATGGAAAAAAGGTGTAGTCATGAATAAGAACAGTATTTATATCAAAGGTGCAAAAGAGCACAATTTGAAGAACATAGACGTTACGATACCGAGGGATAAGTTTGTTGTGATCACAGGCCTGAGCGGCTCAGGAAAGTCCTCGCTGGCATTTGACACGATATATGCAGAGGGACAAAGAAGATATGTCGAGTCATTATCGGCATATGCCAGACAGTTCCTTGGTCAGATGGAAAAACCCGACGTAGACTATATCGACGGATTATCTCCGGCAATATCGATAGATCAGAAAACAACCAGTAAAAACCCCAGATCCACAGTAGGTACGGTGACTGAGATATACGATTACCTCAGGCTCCTTTATGCCACTATTGGAGTTCCGCATTGCCATATCTGCGGAAAGGAGATCACCCAGCAGACGGTGGACCAGATGGTGGACGCTGTTGCGGGTCTTCCCGAGGGTACAAGGATCCAACTGCTGGCGCCTGTTGTCAGAGGCAGGAAGGGCGAGTATCACAAGCTCATAGATGATGCGCGTAAAAACGGCTATGTCAGGATACGGATAGACGGAGAAGTACGCGATATCAATGAAGAGATCACTTTGGACAAAAACAAAAAGCACACCATAGAGATAGTTGTCGACAGATTGATAGTCAAACCGGACATGGAAAAGAGGCTCACCGATTCCATCGAGACAGTACTGCATCTGAGCAGCGGCCTGCTGGTAGTTGATGTTATAGGCGGGCAGGAGCTGTTGTTCAGTCAGAATTTTGCATGCAGTGACTGCGGTGTCAGTATTGAGGAGCTGGCACCGAGGATGTTTTCGTTCAACAATCCATTTGGAGCATGTCCCGTCTGCAGCGGTCTGGGGACGCTGATGAAAATGGACCCCGATCTGGTGATGCCGGACCGGACCAAGTCGCTTGTAGAAGGCGCCATCAAGGTCGGAGGCTGGAATTTTGAAAACGGTGACAGTTACTCCAGGATGTATTTGAATGCACTTGCAAAGCATTACGGCTTCAAGACATCCACGCCGGTCAATAAGCTGCCGGAGCGCATCGTCGATATCATACTCTACGGCACGAAGGGTGAGAAAATAAAAATAGCGTACGAAAAGGACTATGGAAGCGGAACCTTCACTGCTGCATTCGAAGGCGTCATCAATAGTATGGAGAGGCGCTACAAGGAGACTCAGTCCGATGGCATGAAGCAGTATTATGAAGAGTTTATGAGCAACAACCCTTGTCCTGACTGCAATGGGGCCAGACTCAAAAAGGAAAGCCTTGCGGTCACTGTCGGAGGCATGAATATATATGACCTGACAAGCATGCCTGTTGAAGATATAAATATATTTTTCAGCAAGCTCCAACTGTCCGAAAGAGACAAAATGATATCTAACCAGATATTAAAGGAAATAAAGGCCAGGATTGGTTTTCTGGTAGATGTGGGTCTTGATTACCTGACACTTTCCAGATCGGCGTACACACTGTCAGGCGGCGAAGCGCAGAGGATCAGGCTTGCCACACAGATCGGCTCAGGCCTGATGGGGGTGCTGTACATTCTGGACGAGCCCAGTATAGGCCTCCATCAGCGCGACAATGAAAGGCTCATAAAGACCCTGAGAAAGCTCAGGGACCTTGGTAATACCCTCATCGTCGTAGAGCATGACGAAGAGACCATGTATGCCGCCGACCATATCATCGATATGGGACCGGGCCCCGGTATCCATGGAGGTTATGTGGTGGCTGAAGGGACCATCGAGGATATAAAAAAATGCGGAGAGTCGCAGACAGGGCTTTACCTCAGCGGGAAAAAGAAGATCGACATCCCTGAGAAAAGAAGGAAACCAAATGGCAAGTGGGTAAGAGTAAAAGGGGCGCGGGAAAACAACCTGAAAAATATCGATGCAGCGATACCCCTTGGTGTATTCACTGCTGTCACCGGTGTTTCCGGCTCAGGCAAAAGTTCGCTGATAAATGAGATCCTGTACAAGAGGCTGGCTGCCGAGCTCAACAACGCAAGGACAAAGGCAGGTGACCATGATCAGATCCTGGGTATCGATCATCTTGACAAGGTCATAAATATCGACCAGTCGCCCATCGGAAGGACACCCAGGTCAAATCCTGCGACATACACAGGCGTATTTGATTTGATCAGGGAAGTTTTTGCCAATACCTCAGAAGCGAAGATGAGAGGCTACAAGGCAGGAAGATTCAGCTTCAATGTAAAGGGCGGTCGTTGTGAAGCATGCTCGGGAGACGGCATCATCAAGATAGAGATGCATTTTCTGCCCGATGTTTACGTGCCCTGCGAGGTCTGCAAGGGAAAACGATACAACAGAGAGACTTTGGAGGTCAAATTCAAGGGAAAGAACATCGCAGATGTACTTGATATGACGGTTGAGGGTGCACTGGAGTACTTCAGGAATATACCCAGGATACAGAAGAAGATCGAAACCCTTTACGATGTGGGTCTTGGCTATATCAAGCTTGGACAGCCCTCTACCACGCTGTCGGGAGGGGAGGCCCAAAGGGTCAAGCTGGCCACTGAGCTGTCCAGAAAGGCCACGGGCAGGACGCTGTATATACTCGATGAACCTACGACGGGGCTTCATGTAGCAGATGTGCACAGGTTGGTAGATATATTGCACCGTCTTGTTGACGCCGGCAACTCTGTGGTTGTCATCGAGCACAACCTGGATGTCATAAAAACGGCTGACTATATAATCGATCTGGGACCGGAGGGAGGAAACAAGGGCGGTATGCTTATTGCCGACGGTACACCGGAGGAAGTGGCCAAAAACCAGAACTCTTTTACCGGTGAATTCCTGAAAACGATACTTTAACTTAGATAGAGTGAAAATTCGAATAAAAGCTCGACAACTCGAGCTTTTATTCGTGATATATAGCATGGAGACTCATTTTTCTTTACCAACACGTACGGCTATGTTTCTCCAGCTTACTTGGGGTCTGCAAATCCGAAGCCGCGAGGGCTAACGAATAAGAACAGGAAAACAAGAATAAAGAATAAAATGGCGCAGTCATCTCTAAAGAAATCGCCGAGAATACCTCCTCTGTCCGACATTAAAAAAACACCTCCTCATGTCCTTGCGCAATCATGATAAGCTTTTACCTATTGCTACTATAAATATATTCTTTGGTCGGCAAATAGGTTACAAAATCGAGGTAAAAAGGTATTTCTCCCAACTAGACCATGGCTTGCGGATTGTGTTATACTATTAAAACAAACGCGGATCCGTGTGAAAGTTGCGGAGTGCTGTACGGATCATTGCAATAGACATATTGTAAAGCAGGTACGTATTATATATATGTATCTCCCGCAAATCAGTGTGATGTGGGACGCGAAATCCGGCGTTCCGGATACTGAACGTTGAGATACAGGACATCGGAGATGCAGAGCTTTGATGATGTAGTTATTGAGATATATAACGTTGAGATACAGAGCATCGATATACGGAGCGTTGAAATAAGAGCATTAAATACAGAGCATTATTCGACACTGAAAGGAGTTGGTCTACTGTGACCATGTGCTCGATTTGCAAGGAAAACTATGCAGTGGTTTTCATAACAAAAATAACAGAAGGCAAGCAAACACAGGAAGGGCTTTGCTTATCGTGTGCAAAAAAGCAGGGGATCCAGCCTGTTAACCAATTGATCGAACAGACAGGGATGACAGAAGAGGATATAGACAATCTGAACAAGCAGATGAGCAGCCTCTTTGAAAATATGGACCCGGATATTGGAAACAGTACAGCAATGCCTATGGAGCCGACAGGCAGCAATAGACAGAATCCCTTTTTCAATTTTCTTAACCGGGCATTTCCAAAAAACGATGATCCTGGTGACAGCAGCGAGACCAAAGAGAGATCGGACGATAAGGAAAACAAAAGCGGTACCCGTACCAAGACACAGGAAAAGAAAAGTCTGAAAAAAAAGAAGTATCTTGAGCAGTTTGGTACAAACCTGACGGATATGGCAAAAGACGACAAGATAGACCGGGTTATAGGCAGAAACAGAGAGATAGACAGGATTGTTCAGATATTGAACAGGAGGACAAAAAACAATCCCGTGCTCGTCGGAGAGCCCGGAGTCGGAAAGACAGCTATTGCGGAGGGACTGGCAGTCAGGATAGCTAAGCGCCAGGTCCCGGCGAAGCTGCTCAGCGCAGAGATATACCTGCTGGATATGACCGGTATCGTGGCAGGCACCCAGTTCAGAGGTCAGTTTGAAAGCCGCATGAAAGGTATCATCGAAGAGGCCAGGGCTCTGGGAAATGTCATCCTTATCATCGACGAGCTGCACAATATAATGGGAGCAGGCGAAGCAGAAGGGGCGATGAATGCCGCCAATATTTTGAAACCTGCCCTTTCCAGAGGCGATATCCAGATAATCGGAGCCACTACTCTCAACGAATATCGCAAGCATATCGAGAAGGATTCTGCACTGGAGAGAAGGTTCCAGCCTGTTTTGGTCGATGAGCCATCCGTTGAGGATGCGATAGAGATATTGAAGGGCATCCGGGATTATTATGAAAAATATCACAGGGTGAAGATAAACGACGAAGTCATCGAGGCAGCGGTGCGCCTGTCCGAGAGATATATCACTGACAGGTTCCTGCCTGATAAGGCGATAGATGTCATCGACGAAGCAGGCTCCAGGGCAAACCTGAAAAACACGGGGCTTGTGGAGCTGGAGGCACTAAAGGAGGAACTGAAGAAAGTACAGGAAGAGAAGGAAAGCGCAGTTTCGGCAGACTCCATAGAGGATTATCAGAAGGCTGCGGACCTGAAAGTGCGAGAATGCAAGCTGCTGCAGGAGATCAAGGAGTTTGAGGAGAACAACAAGGAAGATATACTCACAGTTGAAGATGTAGCGTATGTAATCGAATCCTGGACCAAGATCCCTGTGCAGAAGCTGACAGAGATAGAAGCCGAAAAGCTGATGAACCTGGAGGAGAGGCTCCACAGGAGGGTCATAGGCCAGCATGATGCGGTGGTCAGCGTTTCAAAGGCCATCAGAAGAAACCGGGCCGGCTTCAGGAAAAAGAAAAAGCCTGCGTCATTTGTATTCGTAGGGCCTACAGGCGTTGGAAAGACAGAACTGGTCAGAGCTCTTGCCGTTGAACTTTTTGAAACAGAAGAGGCGCTGATAAGGCTGGATATGTCTGAGTATATGGAGAAGCATACAGTATCGAAGCTGATCGGTTCACCGCCGGGTTATGTAGGCTATGACGATGGCGGCCAGCTGACAGAGAAGGTCAGGAGGAAGCCTTTTTCGGTAATCCTGCTCGATGAGATAGAAAAAGCTCACCCGGACGTTTTCAACATGCTGCTTCAGATACTTGAGGACGGGCGTCTGACGGACAGCCACGGCAGAGTTGTCAGTTTTGAGAACACCATCCTGATAATGACCTCAAATGCGGGTACCACGCTGAAGGCTAACGGACTCGGGTTTGGCAGCGATGGATACAAAGCACTGGAGAGCAGGGTCATGGACGTGATGAAGGAGACCTTCAGACCTGAATTCCTCAACAGGCTTGACGAGATCATCGTATTTACCGAGCTGAGCAGGGAAGAGCTCTTGCAGATAGTAAGCCTGATGTTAGATGAAGTAAAGGCAGAGGTGCTGCAAAAGGGCATCAGCATGAGCTTCACAGAAGCGGTCTGCCAGTTCATACTGGAAAAAGGCTACGATCCGAAATACGGAGCCAGGCCATTGAGAAGGACCATACAGAAATATATCGAAGATGAGCTGACCGATCAGTTCTTCACCGGCAAAATCAAGCCCGGCGATGCTATTACGGCAGATGCTGCGGATGGTGAAGTCATATTCAAAGATAGCTGACAAATGAGCGTTTAGTGTGGGTGTCTGTCATCAGGCACCCATTTTTTTTAAGCACAATATCAAATTTTGTCTTGTATTGTTGCTAAAGGATATGAGTCAATGGTATATTATTATCGAAGTCGATTTGCCATATGCTCCAGTTCTTGGACAAAACCGGATATGGACGTCAGATGATGGCACAATAGATAATATAATGGAGGTACATAATGAAATACGGTTACTTTGATGATGCGAACAGGGAATACGTGATCACTACGCCGGAAACACCAAGCCCGTGGATCAACTATTCAGGCAATCAGGAGTTTTTCTCGCTTATTTCCAATACGGCAGGCGGATATTGCTTCTATAAGGATGCAAGACTGAGGCGTATCACCAGATACAGGTACAATAACGTACCGGTGGACAACGGGGGAAGGTACTTCTATATCCGTGAAGAGAACGGTGATTTCTGGGCGCCCGGATGGGCTCCGGTCAGGAGAACCCTGGACAAATATGAATGCAGGCACGGGCTGGGTTACACCAGGATCTATGGCGAACGCAGCGGGATAGGTGCCGAAGTCCTGCTCTTCGTTCCCCAGAATTTCAACGGAGAGGTCCACAAGATAAGCATAGTCAATAACAGCAGTGAATCAAAGAACATCAAGCTGTTTTCATTCATCGAATGGTGCCTCTGGAATGCTTATGACGACATGACGAATTTCCAGAGAAATTTCAATACCGGAGAAGTAGAGTTCGAGAACAACACAATATATCACAAAACAGAGTATAGAGAAAGACGCAATCATTATGCGTTCTATTCGTCAAATACCGACGTGACCGGCTTTGATACCGACAGATATGAATTCGTCGGGAGATACAACGGCTTTGAAGCGCCGAAGGCTGTCATCGAAGGCAAGTCCATGAACACGATGGCAGACGGATGGTCACCCATTGCCTCCCATGGCTTCGACATCTCATTGAAGGCAGGAGAGAAGAAGGAGATCGTATTTGTTCTTGGTTATGTTGAAAATGATGTCGACGAAAAATGGGCAGCACCGGGAGTTATAAATAAGAAAAAAGCAAAAGAGATGATAGAAAAATTCGCAACAGCGCAGCAGGTCGAGGATGCACTGGCTGAATTGAAGGAGTACTGGGATGGTCTGCTTTCCAAGTATTCGGTCAGAAGCAGTGATGATAAGCTCAACCGCATGGTAAACATATGGAATCAGTATCAGTGCATGGTCACGTTCAACATGTCCAGAAGCGCATCCTACTTTGAATCCGGTATAGGCCGCGGCATGGGCTTCAGGGACTCCAACCAGGATATCCTGGGCTTTGTACACCAGATCCCCAACAGAGCGAAGGAAAGATTGTTGGATCTGGCTGCAACCCAGCTCGAGGACGGCGGCGCATATCATCAGTACCAGCCCCTGACGAAGAAGGGAAACAACGAGATCGGCGGCAATTTCAATGATGATCCCCTGTGGCTGATATCAGCAACGGCGGCATATATCAAGGAAACAGGCGATTTCAGCATCCTTGATGAAATGGTGCCGTATGACAATGATCCGTCAAAAGCTGCAAGTATGTTCGATCACCTGCGCAGGTCCTTCTATCATGTTGTCAACAACCTGGGGCCTCACGGACTTCCTCTGATTGGCCGCGCCGACTGGAACGACTGCCTCAACCTGAACTGTTTCTCCACAGAGCCGGACGAGTCGTATCAGACCACAACCAGCAAGGATGGCAAGGTTGCCGAATCGGTCCTCATCGCTGGAATGTTCGTATTCATTGGCAAGGATTTTGTCAGGATATGTGAAAATATTGGAATGGCTGAAGAGGCAAAGACAGCGGCCGGACATATTGAAAAAATGAAAGAAACCGTCATGAAATACGGATTTGACGGTGAATGGTTCCTGCGTGCCTATGATGACTTCGGAAACAAGGTGGGCAGCAAGGAAAATGAGGAAGGCAAGATATTCATTGAGACACAGGGCTTCTGCTCCATGGCCGGTATCGGGCTGGAAAGCGGAGCTGTTGAGAAGGCGCTGGATTCGGCCTGGAAATACCTTGGGACCGAGCATGGAATGGTTCTGGTGAATCCTGCTTATACGAAGTATCATATCGAGCTCGGAGAGATCTCGTCATATCCGCCGGGGTACAAGGAAAATGCAGGCATATTCTGCCACAACAACCCATGGATCATGTGCGCAGAGACAGTTCTGGGCAGGGGAGACAAGGCGTTTGAATGCTATTCCAAGATAGCCCCCGCATACAGGGAGGAGATAAGCGACCTCCACAGGATGGAGCCTTACGTATATTCGCAGATGATAGCAGGCAAAGATGCACGCAGACACGGAGAAGCTAAGAATTCATGGCTCACAGGCACGGCGGCCTGGAACTTCGTAGCTATTTCCCAGTTCATCCTTGGCATCAAGCCCGATTACAACGGTCTTGTAGTCGACCCGTGCATCCCCGCGTCCTGGGATGGCTACAGTGTGACCAGAAGCTTCAGGGGTGCAGTATATGAGATCAACGTCACCAATCCGCAGCATGTGTGCAAGGGAATCAGCAAGCTCATCGTTGACGGCAAGGAATGCAGCGGCAATGTATTGCCGATATTCAGCGACGGAAAGGTCCACAAGGTGGAAGCTGTAATGGGCTAAAATAGCAAGCTTATCAAGGGCGGCGGTCTGAAAAGGCCACCGCCTTTTTTGGGGACAGTTCTCACTTTTCGCATGCTTTTTTGGGGACAGTTCTCACTTTTTACACAGCAACGCTTCCCATGCTTTTTATAGAAAGGTGAGAAGCGTCCCCAAAGTGTCCTAAAGGTGAGAAGCGTCC
>JAAYPO010000018.1 GCA_012519745.1 Clostridiaceae bacterium
CAGACAGCCAGACGGCAGGCAATGCCGGGATCGCACAGCGGCAGACAGCCAGGCGGCAGGCGGCAGGCAATGCGCATTCAATAGATAGAAATGATATTGACCGAAGGAAGGGTCGGGATATGCAATGTTGAGACTTGGAGTAATGGTTTCCGGCGGGGGAACCAACCTGCAGGCAATTATTGATAAAATAGAAAGCGGTTATCTGGAAGGCTGCAAGATAGTGACGGTAGTGGCAAGCAGGCCCGGTGCATATGCGCTTGAACGGGCAGCCAGATATGACATACCGGCGGTATGCATTTCAAAAAAAAGCTTCGCTTCTGCAGATGGATACGATCAGGCGCTGCTGGAGCATTTCAACAGCTGTAATGTTGATCTGGTAGTACTTGCGGGGTTTTTATCAATGCTTGGGGAAAACTTCGTAAAGGTATACCAAAACAGGATAATAAACATCCACCCCTCGTTGATCCCGTCCTTTTGCGGAAAGGGCTTCTATGGTATAATACCGCATCAGAAGGCGCTGGAGCATGGAGTAAAGGTGACAGGTGCGACGGTCCATTTTGTGGATTTTGAATACGATACCGGCCCGATAATCCTTCAGAAGGCTGTCCAGGTGTTGGACGATGACACGCCTGAATCGCTGCAGCGGCGCGTAATGGAGCAAGCTGAATGGGAGCTGCTCCCTAAGGCGATCAAGCTGTACTCGGAAGGAAGGATTTCCATTGACGGCAGAAAGGTCACTATTAAATGAAATGGGGGACAGACCCTTGAAACGCGTTTTGATCAGTGTATCGGACAAAACAGGTATAATCGAGCTGGCTCAGGATCTGGCCGGAAGGGGCTTTGAGATAATATCCACCGGAGGGACGGCAAAGACGCTGACCTCTGCAGGCGTCAACGTCACCACCATTTCGGAACTGACAGGTTTTCCGGAATGCCTGGACGGACGGCTGAAAACCCTCCACCCAAAGGTGCACGGCGGCCTGGTTGCCATCCGCAGCAATACTGAACACATGAAGCAGCTAAAGGAGCTGGACATCGAGACCATCGACATGGTCATCATAAACCTGTACCCATTCAAGCAGACGATACTCAAGGGCAATATTGAACTGGAGGAGGCCATCGATAATATCGATATAGGCGGACCGGCGATGCTGAGAGCCGCAGCGGGGAATTATAGGGATGTTGTGGCCATTGTGGATCCGGAGGATTACACCAGGGTCCTGGAAGAAATCGATGCATCGGGAGATGTTTCAATAAAGACCAGGTTCAAGCTGGCCTGCAAGGTGTTCGAACACACCAGCAGCTATGACACCATTATAGCAAAGTACTTCAGAGACAGGCTGGGGGAGGAATTTTTCCCCGAGACCCTTTCGCTGACATACGAAAGGCTGCAGGAAATGAGATATGGCGAAAACCCCCACCAGAGAGCTGTTTTCTACAGGGAAACCGGTGCTGATGTAGGCTGCCTGACCAATGCGAAACAGCTTCACGGCAAGGAGTTATCCTATAATAACATCAACGATGCAAACGGCGCGCTGGAGCTGATAAAGGAATTCGACGAGCCTACGGCAATAGTTTTCAAGGATGCCAATCCCTGCGGCGCGGCAAGCGGCAGCGACATCGCAGAGGCGTATGTGAAGGCGTTTGAGGCTGACCCGGTATCGGCATATGGCGGTATCGTGGCTGTAAACAGAGAGGTGGATGGGGCAACTGCGGCGGAAATGCACAAGGTGTTTTACGAGGTGATCCTCGCGCCATCCTTTAGCCGTGAGGCCTTCTCCATACTTGCAGATAAGAAAAATATCCGGCTGCTGCAGCTGGACAACATATCGGCCAGACTGCCGGAAGGCACATATGACATAAAAAAGATTACCGGCGGACTGCTGGTGCAGGAATATAACAACGAACTGATCGATTCGGATGAGCTGAAATGCGTTACGGATGTCAAACCCACCGACGAGCAAATGGAGGATCTGTATTTTGCTGCAAAAGTCGTTAAACATACCAGATCTAACGGCATCGTCCTTGCAAAGAGCAAGCAGACCACAGGAATTGGCCCCGGTCAGACAGCCAGAGTAACAGCATTGAAAAATGCTATAGATCATGGAGACAAAGATCGAATAGCAGGCGCTGTTATGGCATCCGATGGTTTTTTTCCATTTTCCGACTGTGTAGAAATCGCTCATAAGGCCGGCATCACTGCGATCATACAGCCCGGCGGATCCATCAGGGATCAGGAGTCCATCGAGGCCTGTAACAGGTATGGTATAGCAATGGTTTTCACTGGTATGCGGCACTTCAAGCATTAAGTGGAATAAAGTTTACATAATGAAGGAGCAGGAAAATGAAGGTACTATTGATTGGCGGAGGCGGGCGTGAACATGCGCTGGCCTGGAAGATCCTAAAGAGCCCAAGAGTGGAAAAGCTATGCTGCGCGCCGGGCAACGACGGTATTGCCGCGCTGACCGAGTGCGTCCCGATAAAGGCCATGGACATCGAGGGCATCGTGAGCTATGCGAAGGGTGAAAGCTTTGATATGGTAGTTGTTGCGCCTGACGATCCCCTTGGAGCAGGTCTGGTGGATGCGCTCCAGGACGCCGGAGTAAGGGCGTTTGGACCGAATAAGGCTGCCGCTGCCATCGAAAGCAGCAAGGTGTTCTCAAAAAATCTGATGAAAAAGTACAATATCCCGACGGCGGCGTATGAGGTATTTGACAGCAGTGACGAAGCTCTCGACTATCTTTCAAAGATCAGCTACCCTGTTGCTGTCAAGGCAGACGGGCTTGCTCTGGGCAAGGGAGTCGTTCTGGCGCAGAATTATGTCGAAGCGACCAGGGCAGTCAGGGATATGATGTCCGACAAGGTATTTGGCAGCGCTGGGGACAGGATTGTGGTCGAGGAATTCCTGACCGGACCGGAGGTTTCCATACTGGCATTTACCGATGGCAAAACACTGGTCCCTATGGTCAGCTCACAGGATCACAAGCGCGCTCTTGACAACGATAAAGGCCTCAACACCGGGGGCATGGGTACGTTTTCGCCCAGCAGGCTCTATACAGAAGAGTTGAACGATTACTGCACCAGGCATATTTTTATGCCGACCGTGGAGGCAATGAACAAGGAAGGCCGCAAATTCAAGGGCATACTCTATTTTGGACTCATGCTGACTGCCGACGGACCGAAGGTGCTGGAGTACAACGCCAGATTCGGCGACCCGGAGACCCAGGTAGTGCTGCCGCATCTAAAGACGGATATTATCGATATATTTGACGCCATCATCGATGAAAGGCTGGACGAAGTAAAAATCGAATGGGAAAACAAAGCCGCAGTGTGTGTGATACTGGCATCCGGCGGTTATCCTCAGAAATACCGCACAGGCTATGAGATCACGGGCATCAGCGAGGCTGAAAAGGATCCCTCTGTTATGGTGTTTCACGCGGGAACAAAGCTGGATTCAGGCAAGTACTATACAGCAGGCGGCAGAGTGCTCGGTGTAACGGCAGTTGCAGACTCCATCGACAATGCAAGAAAGACAGCATATGCCGCAGTCGACAAAATCAGCTTCGAAGGCAAGCACTTCCGCACGGATATCGGCATCAAAAAATAGCTGCCGGACAGATTGGAGAAGCAGAAGAACCCCCGTGCTTCCAGAGGAGGAATAATGAGCAGGATCGGGATAATGGGAGGGACATTCAACCCCATACACATAGGACACTTGATCGCAGCAAATGATGTGCAGGAGAAATTCGGCCTGGACAAAGTGTTGTTCATACCGTCAGGGCAGCCTCCACATAAACCGGACAGTGAAGTGACAGACCAGGAGCACCGCTTTGAGATGGTCAGGCTGGCTGTTGCATCAAATGCCTGTTTTGAAGCCTCCAGGATCGAAATAGACAGAGAGGGCTACACCTATACAGTAAATACGCTCCTTGAACTTAAGAAAAGGTATGGTGAGGAGACTTCCTTTTATTTTATCATTGGTGCTGATGTAGTCCCTGAGCTGAAGAGCTGGAGAGAATTTGAGAAAGTGTTTCGGCTCTGCGAGTTTGTTGCAGTGATGAGATCGGGCTTCTCTGAAAGAAGCTTCTACAGTGAAATACAGCAGCTCGAGGCAGGATATGGAGCCAGGATACACCCTGTACAGTCCCGGCTGATCGACATTTCTTCCACAGAAATACGTGAACGCTGTATGAATGGAGCGTCGATCAAATACCTGGTACATGAATCGGTAGAAGGGTATATACTGGAAAATGGCCTGTATAGGGGGCAGCTGGAAAATGGCCTGTAAAGGGAATAGACTGTTCCGACACTACATGGCGGCGCTTTCCGGGGCCGTGAATACAAGACATTATTTGCACCAGGCAGAGGACATACAATGATGGAATTGAATGAAATTATCAAAAAGCTTGAAGAAACCCTTTCTCCCCGCAGGTTCAACCATTCGCTGGAGGTCATGAAATCCAGCATCAGGCTGGCGGAAAAATACGGTGAAGATGTGGAGAAGGCAGCACTGGCCGGGTTGGTACATGACTGCGCCAAAAACCTGGATAAAGATGCTATTTTAGCTGCCTGTAAAAAGTATGGTATCATAGTTGATGAAATATCTGAACGCTGGCCCAAATTGCTCCATGGACAAATCGGTGCCCATGTGGCTGAAGACCTGTTCGGTATCGAGTGTCCCAGGATATTGGCCGCCATTGCCGACCACACTATGGGCAAGCCCGGGATGGATAGGCTAAGCAGTATTGTGTTTGTGGCAGACTATATAGAAGAAAGCAGAGATTTTGATGAAATTGATATAATAAGGGCTGCTGCTGAGGAGAGTCTGGAAAGGGCAATCGTAGCCGGGTTAGACAGCACGATAAGGCATATACTGAAAAAAGGCCGCATGCTGCACCCGCAGACGATAGCGACAAGGAACTGGGCGCTGAGACAGCTGAATGAGATGAAACAGCAGGAAGGGCAATGAAATTGACCATCCCGCTGTATTTGACTGATCCGCTGTTCAAATTTTTCAGTCCAGGCTGTGCTTGACTGAGCCGCTGCTCAAAAAAAATAAGTCCAGGGGTGAATTTCTAAGAATAACGCTTCCTTTTTCGCCGAAGGGTGTTCACTCGCTAAGGAATTATTATGGACAGCACTTGCAAATTTGAGCACGACTCACAACATAGCAATTAAGGGGATCGATGTATGAGTAAAAATAAGAACGAATCTGTGGCAGGAGTACTGCTAAATACATTTGGTACTATATTGCTGCTGACAGTGATAATTATATGTACACTGAACTTTATCAAGGACGGCAGAGGTTACCAGATACTTTCTGAGAAGGCAGCAGCGAATGTGAGTGATACGGCTGCAGGCCAAAAGGCGGCAGAAAAATAAAAACCATAATATGGTTGATGTAATAAGAGATTCACTGAAAAATGAGATAACTCTGATCGGTTACAAACATAACATATAATGGAGGAAACTGTATGGCGAACTTTTATACAGAACAAACGAACTTTTACGGCAACAGCAAGCCATCCGATCTGCTCAGGGAATTCGGCAGTCCTCTCTATGTCTACAACGAGGCTATCCTGAGGCAGCGGTGCAAGGAGATGGCAGGACTCATCAAATGTCCAGGATTCAAATCCAACTATTCAATAAAGGCAAATTCAAATCTCGAGCTGTTGAAAATAGCTAGGGAGGAAGGGCTCCACGCTGACGCCATGTCCCCGGGAGAGATCCATCTCCTGCTTGCTGCAGGCTACAAGCCTGAGGAGATATTGTTCGTTGCCAACAATGTTTCTGCTGAGGAAATGCAGTTTGCCATCGACAGAGATGTACTCATTAGCTGCGACTCACTGTCACAGCTCAGACTGTATGGCAGGCTCAACCCGGGAGGAAGGGCTGTAGTGCGTTTCAATCCGGGTGTTGGTGCAGGGCATCACGAAAAAGTGGTGACCGCAGGCAAAAACACAAAATTCGGCGTCAATATTGAACTGATCGATGAGGTAAAGGCGATCCTTCAGGAATACGACCTGAAGCTGGTCGGCATCAATCAGCACATCGGCTCTCTTTTCATGGAAGGGACTCCATATGTCGAGAGCGTGAAATCGCTGCTTGCTATTGCGGCTAAGTTCCCGGACCTGGAATTCGTAGATATGGGCGGAGGCTTCGGTATTCCATATCGCAAACAGGAAGGGCAGGAAAGGCTCGACCTGGAAGAGACAGGCCGCAGGCTGACAGAGGTTATCGAAAGCTGGATGGACAAATACGGCACAAGGATCAGGATCAAAATGGAGCCCGGACGTTACGTTGTCGCAGAATGCGGAGCGCTGCTCGGCACGGTGCACACCGTCAAGTATAACGGAAACAAGAAGTATATAGGTACGGATATCGGTTTCAACGTCCTTGTAAGGCCTGCAATGTACGATTCCCATCATGATATCGAGTTCTACAGAAACGATAGTATACTCAAGTCGGATATAACAGCTGCTGCTACAGTTGTCGGCAACATCTGCGAAACAGGAGACATATTGGCGAAGGACAGAGAGCTTCCCGAAGCCTGTGAAGGCGATCTGATCGGCATTATGGATGCCGGTGCCTACGGCTACTCCATGGCCTCCAATTACAACAACCGCCTGAGACCTGCTGAGATCCTCATCGGTCTGGACGGCAGTCCCAGACTCATCCGCAGGCGCGACACCTTCGATGATCTAATGCGTGGCTTTGTGTAGGGTACAAGCATGGCAAAATTGTGGTGAAAGCGTGGTAAAGGGGGAATAAAATATTTTTTATTCTGCCTTGACATCAGCACATGTCTTGCATATAATATATTTAATTTTACGTAATCCTATTTATTGGATTTAACTGAATATAGTCGGATGATGGGCGAGGAAGCGGCAGCGACCTTGTCAGGACGAATCTCTGGAGAGACCATGACGGCGCCGAAGGGGCAAGGCTGGAAAGCTTAATCTCTCAGGCAAAAGGACAGAGTAATTGATAGCATGTTATTTGCATGTATGAAGGTCAGGTCTTAAAAAAGATTTGATCTTTTATTTTATAGTTGGGAGGAAGGCAAATGCACAAAAAACTATTCATACCGGGACCGGTAGAGGTAAGGGACGACGTCCTTGAAAAAATGGCCTCGCCGATGATCGGGCACAGGACAAAGGATGCGTCCGCGCTTCAGAGAGGGATAGCACAGAAGCTTCAGAAGCTGATGTATACCAAAAACACTATCCTGCTTTCCACTTCGTCAGGAAGCGGACTGATGGAGGGCGCCGTGCGCAGCTGCACCGGCAAAAGAGCAGCGATTTTCTCGGTGGGGGCTTTTGGAGACAGATGGTACAAAATGGCCGTCTCAAATGGTGTGCCGGCGGATCTGATCTCATCGGAACAGGGCAGACCGACAACGCCTGAAATGGTGGATCAGGCTCTCTCGACGGGAAAGTATGATCTGATCACAATAACCCATAACGAAACCTCCACCGGCATTATGAATCCGGCTGAAGAAATCGCCGAGGTCATGAAGAAATACCCGGAAGTGATATGGTGTATGGATGCCGTCAGCTCAATGGGCGGCGCAAAGATAGAGGTCGACAGCCTGGGGGTGGATATTTGCATAACATCGACACAGAAATGCCTGGGATTGCCTCCCGGAATGGCGATGTGCTCATTCTCCGACAAGGCAGTGGCTGCGGCGGCCAAGGTGCCGTTCAGAGGGGCATATCTGGACCTGCTCGAGCTTTACAACTATGTGATCAAAAAGGATCACCAGTATCCGTCCACACCATCCCTTTCCCACATGTTTGCCTTGGATTACCAGCTTGACAGGATACTGGAGGAGGGCCTCGAAAACAGATTTGCAAGGCACCTGGAGATGGCAAAGGTAGTAAGGGCATGGGCAAAGGAAAACTTCGAGCTGTTCCCTGAGGAGAAATATGCATCTGTCACGCTGACGACAGTCAAGAATACAAAGGGCATCAGCGTAAGCGAGCTAAACAAAAAGCTCGGAGAAAATGGATATATGATATCCAACGGCTATGGAAATCTTAAGGAAGTCACCTTCAGAATAGCTCATATGGCCGATGCCACCATGGAGGAAATACGCACACTGCTCGGCCTGATCGACAGGCTCACCGTATAGCCGGGCATCAAATACATGCACGGCAACAGGCACGCATTACAGAAGGATACACACACCTGCAGCGCCAGGTACGAATTACAGAAGGATACACACACCTGCAGCGCCAGGCACGCAGTACAGAAGGATACACACACCTGCAGCGCCAGGTACGCAGTACAGAAGGATACACATACCTGCAGCGCCAGGTACGCAGTACAGAAGGATACACATACCTGCAGCATTAGTCTGCAACATTTAAGGAGGTTGTTTTATGAAGATAATCGTAACAGAAAGAATCGCAGAAGAGGGTATACAATATCTCAGGGATAAGGGCTTCGACGTAGATGTGAAATATGGCCTGTCCCACGGAGAGCTGCTTGATATAATCGATGAGTATGATGCCATCATAGTCAGAAGTGTGACCAGGGTCAATGCAGAAATTATCGAAAAGGGGAAAAATCTGAAGGTAGCGGGCAGAGCCGGAAATGGTATCGACAACATCGATGTGTCAGCCTGTACCGCCAAAGGTATAATCGTCGTCAATACACCTGAGAGCAATATAATGGCTGCTGCGGAGCTGGCTGTCGGCCATGCCTTCTGTCTGTTCAGAAATATACCTCAGGCAAACGCTGCCGCAAGGCGCGGCGATTTCAGGAGAAACAGGTTCCTGGGCAACGAACTGGAGGGCAAGACCGCAGGCATCATCGGCCTGGGAAGGATAGGCTCAATAGTCGCCACAAAGCTCAAGGGCTGCGGCATGAGGGTAGTTGCGTATGACCCGTACATCACAGATGAGAAGTTCAAGAAATATGGTGTGGAAAAGTGCGAGAAGCTTGAAGATCTGCTGGTCCAGGCTGATCTGATAACGCTGCACACACCGAAGACATCAGAAACCTATGGTATGGTCGGGGAAAATGAACTGAAGCTCTGCAAAGAGGGTGTTCGCATAGTAAATGCGGCAAGAGGGGGACTTGTAAATGAAAAAGCTCTTTATACCGCATTGAGGGAAGGCAGGGTGAAAGGCGCGGCGATAGATGTTCTGGATCCGGAGCCGGGCTATGACAAGAAGCCTGAAGAGCAAACATATACAAATCCTTTGCTGGAGCTGGACAGTGTAATAATTTCTCCCCACCTTGGAGCTTCCACAGAGGAGGCAAACTACAATGTGGGAACCGCTGTGTCACAGCTGGTGGCAGCTGCACTGGAGGGAGAAATGGTAGCCGCTGTCAACATGCCTCCCATGCAGGCTGATCTGAACGGCCTCAGGCCATATATCACCCTTGCGGAAATGCTCGGCAAGATCTATTACCAGAGCGAGAAGGAGACTGTCCAGAAAATCGAGATCGAATACAGCGGCGACCTGGCCGACAAGGAAACGAAGGTGTTTTCACTGTCGGTACTAAAGGGCTTCCTGGATCCGGTAATAAAGGAAAAGGTCAATTATGTCAATGCTGAGCTGATGCTTCGCAATATGGGCATAGAGCTGATTGAGAGCAAAAGGTCACACCTTGATAAGTACACCAACCTCATAACAGTGAAGTATACTACCAAAAAGCGCACACAGAGCGTATCCGGAACGATTTTTGCAAAAGAGGAAATGAGGATAGTGGATTTCTTCGGATATAAGCTGGACTTTGAGCCGACGCCGTATGTCGTGGCGATCCAAAACATCGACAAACCGGGCATCATAGGACGTATCGGTACAGTCCTTGGTGTGGCAGGGGTGAATATCGCCGCTATGCAGTGGAGCCGGAACAGAAAGGGCGAGAAGGCGGTAGCCTTTGTAAGTGTCGATCAGGACGTGAGCAATGAGACATTGGATGAGATCAGGAAGATAGACGGCGTCCTGAAAGTGTCACTGCTGAACTTCTGATACCTTTTGGACTTCTATTGACTGCTGCCGGGCAACCGGCACTGCAACTGAG
>JAAYPO010000019.1 GCA_012519745.1 Clostridiaceae bacterium
GATATAGTAAATACATGACATCTTGTAATCATCTTTATATCAGCACCAGCTTTAATTTCTCCGCCGGATCGAATGTCGGGAAATATCCGCCCTTAAGTCCGAAAAGCACGGATATGCACGGCAGGATGGTTAGCTTTGACATTATGTCAGCAATGTAGTATACTAAACTATATGGGTAAATCCCAATAATTAATAAACTTCCCGTTTGCTGATATTTTGGATTGCATTATCAGATTTCACAGATCGTTTCTGACGAAAAGAATGATACCTTTTGATTCGCCGGACGACATCTAACTAAAGACAAATCACAGATGAGAGGGTGATTACTTTTATTCATTTGGAGGATTTGTTATGTATAGTATTGGCGATAAGATTGTCTACCCGATGCATGGAGCGGGGGTGATCGAATCAATCGAAGAGAGAGAGATCCTTGGCTGTAAACAGGATTATTATGTACTCAAGATGCCTGTAGGAGACATGAAGGTGATGATACCGACCCGAAATGTAGACGGCATCGGCATCAGAGAGGTTATTGAGAGCAGTGATGTGGACAAGGTATACGAGATCCTGCAGGATCACAGTGTAAATGTCACAAACAATTGGAATAAACGATACCGCGAGAACATGACAAAAATACGAAGCGGCAATATATACGAAGTTGCTGATGTAGTCAGGATACTTATGAAAAGAGACCGGGAAAAGGGACTTTCCACCGGTGAGAAAAAAATGCTCAATAGTGCCAGGCAGATACTTGTAAGTGAATTGGTGCTGGCGGAGGATTCCGAGCAAACAGAAATTGAAATGACGATAAATGATTTTCTCAACTTCTAGGATCAGGTACCCGCAAGAGATATGCAACAACTGAAATTATTATTGTCAAGGGAGTTAGATAATGTGCTGAACAATATTATTAAATTCTCTTTTGCTGCAGTAGGGTGTATCACAGGGATCACGATTACAAGGACGTTTTTCATTTACCAGCTTGCGGATATAAATCCTGAGCTGAAGACTTTGATTTTTCTGGTTGTAGCTGTTGCACTCGGAATTATTTTTTATATGGGCAGCAACAAGCTGATAGAGATAGTGATGGAGGCTCTTGACAGGATGGAGCTTCTCATTCAGAGACTAACTCTTTATGAGCTTACCATCAGTTCGATCGGTTTGATCATCGGCCTTGTCATTGCAAATCTGGTCACAATACCAATCAAAGATATCGATATCATTGGCACTCCCGTTTCTATTGCAGCCAATATCCTTTTCAGTTGTCTGGGTATTGCTGTCGCAGCCGGAAAAAAGAATGAGAATTTCTTCAGTGCTATAAAGGGAAAGGCATTGGAGGGGTCTGATGCCGAAAAAAAATCTATTGAGCCCAAAATATTGGACACAAGCGTTATAATTGACGGTAGGATAGTTGATATCTGCAGGAGCGGCTTTATTGACGGAGAACTGATAGTTCCAAGCTTTGTCCTCGATGAACTCAGACATATCGCGGATTCTCAGGACCCATTGAAGCGCAACAGAGGAAGGCGAGGTCTTGATGTTTTGAATATGATACAAAAGGACCTGAAATACCCGACGAGGATAGAAAACGGTGAGGTCAGTTCGGATGCCGAGGTGGACAGTGCTCTGCTGAAGATGGCTCAAAAGCTTGACGGAAAGGTCCTGACCATAGATTTCAACCTTAATAAGGTGGCGAATTTTCAGGGAGTGTCTGTGCTGAATATCAATGAGCTGGCAAATGCGTTGAAGCCTATCGCGCTGCCGGGTGAGGATATCACTGTCCAGGTGATAAAGGATGGCAAGGAGAATGGGCAGGGCGTGGCTTATCTTGATGACGGAACGATGATCGTGATCGACGGCGGCCGCAGGCATATAGGAGAAAGCCTTAATGTGACGGTCACGAGCATACTGCAGACCGCAGCCGGACGTATGATATTTGCCAAACCAAAGTATTCGATAGAAAGAGTCATATGATTGACGGTCATATTTTAATAATTGCTTTGCGATGACAGGCGGGGTAATATACCCCGCTTTTTTGATTCACATTGGGGACAGTCCTGTGTGATTTATTGTGGAGGGACAGTCCTTCGTGGCTAATGATATGATAGACAGAGCTTATTCCAGAACTGTCCCTGTTATGATAAAATGTCTAGAGAAAATAAAGACTTGTATTGCTCAATGGTGTATTAGGCGAGCGGCGGAGGTGCTGGTATATGGGCAAGAATAGCGTTGTCATAGTTGCGGCAGGCAAGGGGAAGCGAATGGGGCTCGATATGAACAAGCAGTATGTCGAGGTGCATGGCAGGCCGATACTTGCAATGACTATACAAGGGTTTGAAGATTGCGGTCATGTTGATGAAGTAGTGGTTGTGGCAAATGAAAATGAAATAGAGTACTGCAGAAGGAATATTGTTGAGAAATTTGGATTTACAAAAGTGAAGGCTTTAGCTCCAGGCGGGGAGACAAGACAGCAGTCGGTTTTCAATGGACTAGGCCGCGTGTCCCCGGACTGCGGTATTGTTTTGATACATGACGGGGCCAGACCTTTTATTTTGCAGGAGAGTATAATAGCATGTATAAATGCTGCCGGCGTTTATGGGGCCGCTTGTGCAGCTGTGCCTGTGAAGGACACTGTAAAGATGGCGGATACGGATGGCTTTGTTGACAGAACCATTGACAGAAGTGGCCTTTGGCAGATACAGACACCTCAGGCATTTGAATATGGGCTTATTATGGATGCTCACAGGAAGGCGCTGGTTGCAGGCTTTGATGGCACAGATGACGCAATGCTTGCCGAGAGACTTGGGTGTAAGGTGAAGCTTGTCAAAAGTGATTATTACAATATAAAAATTACAACCAAAGAGGATCTGATTTTCGCTGATGCAATTTGCAGAATGCGCTTCAAGGCAGTTGAGTAGCATTTGTTTATTTCTTTCACATACTCATACTTTGCCTTCTCACTAAATTGCAGGGACAATGATCATTTATATATAACAAGATCTTATAAATCAAGGAGTGATAAGCTTATGGTCGTAGCTGCAGGGCTGGAGAAAAAATTCGGGCAGTTTACCGCAGTTGATAAGATTAGCTTTAAAGTAAACAAGGGTGAGATTTTTGGCCTTCTCGGAGAAAACGGGGCAGGCAAGACAACCACACTGAGGATGCTTTCAACCATGCTGAAGCCTACCTCGGGCAATGCGGTCCTCAATGGATTCGATACACAAAACGAGCCGGAAAAGGTACGTGCTAACATCGGTATCCTTTTTGGGGGAGAGACCGGGCTCTATGACAGATTGACTGCTGCGGAGAACATTGCCTATTTCGGTGAGCTGAACGGTATGAGCAAAGCGGCTATCCGGGAGCGGTCGCAGCACCTGGCAGAGGCTTTCGGGATGCAGGATTTTATGGATAAAAGGGCCTCAAAGCTGTCAAAAGGAATGAAGCAGAAGGCTGCATTTGCGCGGTCTATCGTACATAACCCTGAAATCATGCTTTTTGATGAACCAACCTCGGGATTGGATGTCACAGCTTCCCGCGATGTTCAGGATTTTATACTGGATTGTAAAGCCGAAGGCAAGACGATTATTTTTTCCAGCCATTCCATGAGTGAAGTAGAAAAGCTGTGTGACCGCATCGGCATCATACATAAAGGAAAGCTTGTGGAATGCGGGTCTGTGGAGGAATTGAAGAAAAAATACGGAAACGACGACCTGGAAGAGATATTCGTCAGATTGGCAGGTGTGAGATGAAGCTCAAGCATGTATTGACCGTGTTCAAAAAAGAGGTAAAAGATCTGATCCGTGACCGCAGGACCATTATGTCAAGCATATTGCTGCCTATGATCCTGATACCGCTTCTTAATATAGTCATGGGCGGTGGTATACAGAAGTTTGAGAAGGATATAAATGAAAATGTTAGCATTGCTTTGTCCCAGACGTCGGATACTCCGGAAATAAATGGACTTGTCACGGAAAGGATACTGGCTAAAAACGGAAACATTGTGCTGGTGGATGCCGACGATCCGTCAAAGGCGCTGGAGAATGATGAGATCAGGTGCATTTTGGATTTCGAAGACGGATATGTCCAGAAGCTGAAGGACGGGAAGCCTGTTACCATTACACTCCAATATGATGAATCCAAAACAAAATCACGGACTGCTGCTGATATTGTTTCAAGTGCCATCGATGAGTTTGAGTCGGAAATAGTGAGAGAAAGACTTGCGGCTAAAGGAATCGACCTTGACATAATGAATCCTTTTGAGATTCAGCTTCAAAATGTAGCGCCGAATCAAAAAGGCAACAATATGATGCTTGAGATGATGCTGCCGCTTATGATATCAATGCTGGTTGCTGTCGGAGGCATACCTGCCGCCACCGACCTGGTTGCAGGGGAGAAGGAGCATAATACATTCGAGCCTTTGCTTACGACCATGCCGGACAGGGGTTCGCTGCTGCTTGGGAAATATTTCGCAGTAACGCTGTTCTCATTTGTAAGTGTAGCTGCTATTCTTGCCGGGCTGGTTTTCGGATATCTGCTCAATCCAAATTCGCTTACGATGGGAGTCGATTCGCAGGTATATGGATACGAGATCGATCCTCTTGCGGCAGTGCTTGCCCTGATTATTACCATCGCGCTTGGAATGACGTTTTCGGGCATACAGATTGCACTCAGCACCATTGCAAAATCCTACAAAGAAGCCCAGACATATCTCTCCTTCCTGATGCTGGGGTCAATGGTCCCGGCGTATGCAACAATGTTCATGCAGGCAAGCGATCTATCTCCTGTCATGTTTACATTGCCTATTCTGAATACCATTGCTGCGTTCAAAATGATATTGGGGGGCAATATTATCTACAGCAACTTATTCATTGCCTTGGTTGCATCAGTGGTTTTTGTAGCATTGACGCTTTGGTTTGCTGCATCGATCTTTAAGAAGGAAAAGGTACTGTTCAGGAGCTGAAGGGCGGGTATCGGAGATATCCGCCTATATGACCGTTATTATACTAAATACCTGGATCCCCAAGCCCTGGCCGAAGGGCGTCAGCTCTTCACCGGAGGTTGCGGTGATGCCGATACAATTCTCGGGTATACCCAGAAGTACAGACAGACTCTGTCTGAGTTCACCGATCCTTGGTGATATTTTCGGTCTTTTACACTCTATCGAGAGTGACAGGTGTACTATTCTATAATCCTTAAGATATTTGATTGCCTCACGCAGATAAACACTGCTGTCAGTGATCCCCTGACCGAGGCAGAGTTCATCGCTTATATCGCCCAGGATATTGACACAGGTGACCCCCGAGACTGCATTTGTGATGGAGTGCAGTATTACATCGGCATCGCTGTTGCCTTTCAGGGGTGGTTCGCCCTCAAATACTATACCGCCGAGAATCAGCTTTTTATCTTTATTTTCAAAGTCAAATCTATGACTGTCCTGACCTATGCCTACCTTCATAAGGATACTCGCTATCCGCCGGTAACGGCTGTTTTTGGCACTCTATATCAGCACCTAATTGAATTATATTGCCAGTGAGAACATTTGTCAAAGAATTATGATAAATACATTTAGCTCAGGGGGGGAGCGCTAAGCTATCATAGGAGGGGTTAGCGGTTGACAGAGTCGGATATGTTATATTATACTACTTTTATCATAAGCAATGTTGAATACTGATTGCTTCGATGACGGGAATGCGAAAGGTACATCCTTTCTTCCCACCCCTGAGATGCTTCCGATGAGGTTGCCGTGTAAGCTGCGATACAGGCTTTTGATTCAGCTGTCTGTGAAGACAGGCTGAGTCTTTGAGTGGGTTTTCCAAATTGGGTGGTACCGCGGAGTAGATTCGTCCCTGCAATTACAGGGGCGTTTTTTATATTTTATGTGAAGGAGCTGTATTTATGGCAAAGGACAAGAAATTCGTTGAGGAAATAACCCCGATGAACCAGGATTTCACACAGTGGTATACCGATGTGATAAAGAAAGCTGACCTGGTGGATTATTCGAGTGTTAGAGGCTGTATGATCATAAGACCTTACGGGTATGCAATATGGGAGCATATCCAGAGGGAGCTGGACGACAGGTTCAAGAAAACCGGCCATGAAAATGTATATATGCCCATGTTTATTCCCGAAAGTCTGCTGCAGAAGGAAAAGGATCACGTGGAGGGCTTTGCACCTGAAGTGGCATGGGTGACCCACGGCGGAAGCGAGAAATTGACAGAGAAGCTGTGTGTCAGGCCGACATCTGAAACTCTGTTTTGTGATCACTACAAAAACATCATACATTCATATAGAGATCTTCCGAAGCTCTATAATCAGTGGTGTTCCGTTGTGAGGTGGGAGAAGACGACCCGTCCGTTTTTGCGGACTCTTGAATTCCTTTGGCAGGAAGGGCACACTGCCCATGCTGATGCCGAGGAAGCCCAGGAAGAGACAATCAGGATGCTGAATGTTTATGCCGAATTCTGTGAGAATGTGTTGGCTATACCTGTTGTCAAAGGACAAAAGACAGAAAAGGAAAAGTTTGCAGGTGCCAGGAATACCTATACCATAGAGGCTCTTATGCACAATGGAATCGCATTGCAGTCCGGCACATCCCACAACTTCGGGGACGGTTTTGCAAAAGCCTTTGAAATACAGTATACCGATAAAAACAATCAACTCCAGTATGTACACCAGACATCATGGGGAATGACGACCAGACTGATAGGAGCCCTGATCATGGTGCACGGAGACGACAGCGGACTGGTCCTGCCCCCGAGGGTCGCGCCTGTGCAGGTCGTGGTCATACCGATCTCCCAGCATAAGGAGGGCGTTCTTGAAAAGGCTTCAGAGATATGCTCCAGGCTGTCCGGTTCCTTCAGGATCAGGATGGATGACAGCGATAAGTCGCCGGGCTGGAAATTCAGCGAATATGAGATGAAGGGTGTGCCGGTACGTCTGGAGATAGGACCTAAGGATATCGAAAAGAGACAGGCCGTACTCGTCAGAAGGGATACCAGGGAAAAGTCGTTTGTGCCGTTGGATGAACTGGAAGACAGTATAGCCGGATTGCTGGACTCCATTCATATGAATCTGCTTGATAAGGCAACCAGACTGAGAGATGAGAAAACGTTTACTGTTGTTGATTTTTCACAGTTTGAACAGATAATAAATGAGACACCTGGATTCATTAAGGCTATGTGGTGTGGGGACAGGGCTTGTGAAGACACCATAAAGGAGAAAACAGGTGCGACTTCGCGCTGCATACCTTTTGATGCGGAGCCTGTTTCCGATAAATGCATCTGCTGCGGCAAAGAGGCGAAGACACTGGTGTATTGGGGCAAGGCATATTAAGCCGGAAATATGTCCACTGGTGGTGTAATACATTGAATATTGCCTGGCGGCTGAGTGGCGCAAACCGGTTGGTCAGAAAAATTATTACCAGGATGTCTTAAAAATACATATAATTCAGAAATTTCTGTCAATACTATTATCAGTGCAATCAAAATAATTTTGTATTATGAGGCAATTGGAGGTAATAGTATGAAAAGAAAGATCGTTATTTTAGTCATTATGGCAGCTGTGCTCATATCGACCCAATGTTATGGGGCGGCTGCCGGGAGTTCAGCCGGCAGGCAGTTGGCATTCGAGAAGATAGAAAGTGAAGCTGCTGTCGTCAAGGTCAATGCACTGAACCTCAGGGAAGGGCCTTCGACGGATCACCCTTCCATATGCAAGCTGGCAAAGGGACAGACCCTGACTGTAATGGGCAGGATCGGGGATTGGTATGCTGTTTATAATCCGGACACCGGTATCGTTGGAGCAGTCCACGGGGAATATATCAGCATTGGGGACGGCGACTCAATAACTGTATCATCAAATAATGCGGCCAGTACTTCCGGCGAGAATGCTGCATCTAATGCGAAGGTAGTTTTGTCCGAGGATGAGCAGAAGCTGCTGGAGCTTGTCAACAAAGCCCGTGAGGAGAAAGGGCTTGAGCCGCTCGCTGTTGATGAGAACTTGATGAAAGTGGCAAGGATAAAAGCAAAGGACATGATAGATAACAACTATTTTTCGCATCAGTCTCCCACATACGGCTCACCATTCGACATGATGAGACAGTATGAGAACACCTTTAAATCAGCGGGTGAGAACATTGCCGGAAACAAGACTGTGGAGGGTGCGTTCAAGGCTTGGATGTCGTCTGACACACATAAGAAGAATATTTTGAATTCAGGATTTAAGGTGACCGGCATCGGTATCGTGAGCAGCCCGACTTATGGGAAGATACTTGTGCAGCAGTTTATAGGCAGGTAGCTCGTTTATACAGTTTATGGGCAGGTTGTGGATTCCGGCATGCCATAGGCAGGCAATGCGTTCCGACAGGTCATAGACTGTCACATATAGGCCATATGTAGGTAACACGGCTCCGGTGTATCATAGGTAGGCAACGTGTTCCGGCATGTTGTGAATGCGTAAAACAATGTATGAAGCGGTTGGCTTGTTTGCAGGCTGGCCGCTTAACAATTATGTGAGCTTATTTCTGGTCAGGTTTTAGGGACTTGACATCAAAGTCCGGTTCAACCGCGAAAACTCTCCCATTCAGGTAATCTAAATGTGACTCACCCTTGAAGCAAAACTCAAGCTTGTAAGCCCAAAGGGCCTGTTTTTTTAGCCTGAACATGCGGTTGAGTGTATTTGTGCCATATTTCCCATCGCCAAGGATGGGATGGCCGGCAAATGACAAATGAGCCCTGATCTGATGTGTCCTGCCGGTAAGCAGTTCTACCTCAAGCATACTGACATCTATTGAGGGATCGTATTCCAGAACCTTATATGCTGTATATACTTCCTGTGCACCTTTCGATTTTTGGCTGCTGACATATACTATGCTTTTGCGTGCATCTTTCCAGAGATATGCTTTCAGCAACGATTTACTTTTTTCCATACGCCCCTTGACAAGGCATTTATAGTATTTTCGTATTTCCCGTGCTTCAATTTTCTTTAACAAAACATCATAGCTTTCTTGATTTTTTGCAATGATCACCAGCCCGCCGGTATTGCGGTCCAGCCTGTGACATAAGGAGGGCTGGAATGAACCCTTAGGGGGACAGTTCTCGCCAGGGGGACAGTTCTTGTCAGGGGGACAGTTCTCACCCACTTGGCTATTTCGAAAGCTGAGGTATAATCTCACCTGATCGATCAGAGTGTTTTTTGATTGGTCTTTGTCAGGATGTACAGGTACACCCTGAGCTTTGTTAACAATAAGGATATTATTGTCTTCATATACTACTGTAAATCCAATATTCTGCCTAGCGGTACCATATTTTGTGAAAATGGCAATGACGTTGTCCGGATTACCTGGGAGATTTACTGAATCATTCCGAGTACTCATCTGACCGCCAAATATAACGGCGGAGCTGTTTTGTGTATTTCCCGAATTGGTAGCGTTATTTCCCGGAAACAGTGGTTTGTTTGCGGAACCGTTCAGGAGATCGTCCTTGATATAGATCTCAATTACATCGCCGGTTTTTATTATATAGTCTCTGTCGACTCTTTTTCCATTGACCTTTATGTCCTTTTTGCGGAAAGTTTTCTGCAGTGTACCATAAGAGAGACTTGGATATATACTGAGTATGTATCTTTCTATTTTCGTGTTCGGGTCAATTGCGTCTACTATGATTTTCTGCATACATACCCTCTCCTTTCTGAGTGCCGGCCTGACCATCAATAAAGACTGTTATCGCTAATATACCTATTGGCAGGACTGTCCCCATTATTATTCAATATTGTTTCTTGAAATCCTTCATACATTTAGTATGGCTTTAAAATAATCTTGAATAGGTTTTTTGATTTTTGGGAAATTAAAGCGAGGCGGTGATGCTTTTCGCAGCTGAAGTATGTCCAAGCACTGGAGAATGGACAAGGTGGAGAACATGAGATTCAGATTGGGCTATGTGGCAATGACACTGAGCCTTGAGGATTGCTCCCCATCTGGTACGTTAACATATAAAACGTTTTCTAATCTACCAGAGGGAGAATCAAGGATAAATAGGCTTCGTAAGATAACAAAGAAAAATCTGATAAACACGATGAGGATATTGAGGTATAACAAAGCAATGAATATACCAGTCTATAGACTGACATCAAGGCTTGTCCCTTTAGCAACACATCCTGAGCTGGCAAACTGGGATTATGCTTTGGATTTTGCCGAGCAGTTGAAGGAGATAGGGAAATTTATCATGGATAATGATTTCCGGATTAGTGCGCATCCGGATCATTTCACTCTGATCAACTCTCCGTATGACAATATTTTTGTGGTTTCTTACAGAGATCTTGATTATCATGTCAGGCTGTTTGAGGCGATGGGACTGAATGATTACAGGTACAAACTGGTTCTCCACGTAGGAGGTGTGTATGGAAACAAAAGTGATTCGATCAAAAGGTTCTATGAGAATTTTTCCAGGCTGCCTGCCAGGGTCAGCAAGAGGTTGATAATAGAAAATGACGACAAATCCTACAACACATATGATGTACTGAAGATATGCCAAACTATCGGCAGACCTATGGTGCTGGATGTCCACCACCATAACTGCCTGCTGGAGCCATCTGAGCTAAGGGATATTATACCGGATATTTTTAGCACATGGAATACTGAACCGTTTCCACCAAAGATTCATTTTTCAAGTCCCAAAAGCACCAGGGAATTCAGAAGTCATGCAGACTATATAGCTTTTGACGAATTCCATAAATTCCTGGATATTGCCAAAGATGTCGGGGAAGATTTCGATGTTATGATCGAGGCAAAAGCAAAGGATCTTGCTTTATTGCAGCTTTCCGAAGAGCTTGCTGCCCATGGTGATATTTCCAGAGCAGAGAACGGTGACTTCCTGATGTAGCTTTTTCAGCCTATTATATGTGATTCATTAAGGTATAGTTTTATTTAGCATTGCAGATATTATATTTGCATTGATTCTTAGTAAGAATCCTACTTAGAAGAGTTGTTCATGAAAGGAGGAGCGTATGCCTGAAAAAAAAAGAAAATCAAATGATACCAGTAAGAAGATAAAACCTTCTGCAAGCAACGATCAGCTTGGCGAGAACGCAGGTGAAGGACGCTACGAAAGGGCTGTCAACTCAAAAGGCGGCAAATGCCGCTGATCATCTCGGGGACAGTTCTCCACGAGAGTCAGCCATCTATGTGTAGTGATTCAGAGAGCTGACAATATTTGCAATCAAGAACGTATACACTCAACAGTATCACTATTCTATGGTATTGCTGAATTTTGTAACGTTCTTTATTTTGTAATAAAAAATATCTTTTTGTTGGTGAAATCGCATAAATAGCTGTAAGGTATATATGCTGCCAACAGCTGACCGGCGCTCTGGATAGTGATAATATTGATGTGTACGTGTTGTGCTCTTGAAATGGTCAGTCTGAAGAACTGTCCCCATGATATGTCCCCATTGATAGGGGTTGGCATGTGTGGTAAAGTTATATGTGCCGGAGCGGGATAAATCAACACTAAAATATGTAAGGATGTGAATATGTGCTGGATATACTAAGAAAATCTATTGAGGATATGCCAGGTTTGTCTTTCGATTGCAGCTGTGGCAGAAACCATTCTGTTGAAATCGAGAAAATCGTAGTTGGGAATGATGTAGCAGATGAAGTCGCAAAATATCTCGAACCATACGGAAATAAGAAACTTTTTATCCTATCCGATTCAAATACCTATGAGGTATTGGGAAAATCAATTGCTGATCACTTAAATCAAAAAGGCTTCAGGTTTAAATCGTTTGTGTTTGAAACAGGCAGCCATGCACTTGTTCCTGATGAACGCTCTATCGGACGTGTGCTTCTGGAGCTTGAGCCTGATATCGCCTTTATGCTGGTAGTCGGCTCCGGGGTGCTGAATGACATCGCAAGGATAGTAAGTTTCAGAGCCGGTATGGATTTTGCTGTAGTGGGTACAGCACCTTCCATGGATGGTTACGCATCTGTAGGATCGTCCCTCATAGTAAACAATAAGAAAATTTCATACTATAGCCATTATCCCTCTGCAATCTTTGCTGACATTACTGTAATGAGAAACGCACCGCTTATAATGATACAGGCCGGGTATGGTGATGTGCTCGGCAAGCTCACTGCGCTGGCTGACTGGAAGCTGACACAGATAGTCAATGATGAGTTTTACTGTGAGACGATAGCTGGATTGGTGCAAAAAGGCGTTGGCAAATGCATTGAAAGCGCTGAGGGTCTGGTTGATAGAAGCGATAATGCGATAAGATATCTTACCGAAGCCCTTATCATAACAGGGATATCGATAGGGCTTGCCGGTGTTTCAAGACCCGCATCAGGAACTGAGCACCAGTTGGCACATTATTGGGAGATCAGGGCAGTTGAACAGGGCATTGATCATCCTCTGCATGGAAACGCTGTTGGCGTTGGCACTGTTGTTACTGCAATGCTCTATGAGCTTGCATCGGAAATATTGCCCGATGGGATCGATTATCCGACTGTGGATCATGTTACCCAGTTGCTGGAGAAGGCAGGGGCTTGCACAAATCCAAGAGATTTGGGAATAAGCCGGGAGTTATTTGTCGAAAGTTTGATGAATGCAATGAATATCAGAGATAAATATACAATACTCCGCTATTGTGACCAAAAGGGCAGATTAGCTGAGTTTACCGATATTATCACCAGGAGGCTGTATGACTGAAAAATTTAATGAATTAAAGCAGAAGAAGCTGTTCGTATTGGATATGGACGGAACATTCTATTTAGGGGACAGACTTATTCCGGGCTCATTGGAATTTCTGGAAAAGCTTAAAGAAAAAGGTGTAGATTCACTATTTTTCACCAACAACTCATCCCGTACACGACAATTCTATAAAGAAAAGCTGGCTGCGATGGGGTGTTTTGTCGATGAGAGCTCCATTGTTACTTCAGGTGATGTTACCATAAGATACCTGACACAAAATCACAGTGATGCAAGTGTGTATCTTGTGGGGACAGACCTACTTGAACAGAGCTTTATAGACGGAGGCATCAGGCTGACGAAGAATAATCCCGATATTGTTGTACTTGGCTTTGATACCTCACTTACATATGAAAAAATCGAGCGAGCCTGCACTTTCATAAGAAATGGCGCTGCCTTTATTGCCACCCATCTTGATTTGAACTGTCCTACGGAAGATGGTTTCATACCGGACTGCGGTTCGATGTGCGCGATGATCGAGGCTTCCACAGGAGTCAAGCCGCGTTATCTTGGCAAGCCCTTTAGACAGACTGTGGATATGATAAAGCTGATTACCGGCAGGAGCAACAATGAAATGGCCTTTGTAGGGGACAGGCTCTATACGGATATTGCTGTTGGAGTGAATAATGGGATCACTGGTATACTTGTGCTAACAGGAGAGACTGCGGAGGCTGATATTGAAAGTTCATCTGTTAAACCAGACTACGTATTCGAGTCATTGTACGCACTTGGCCAAGTGCTTTAGATATTGTCATCAGGCAAATTTCTGTACATTCCTGTACAGATGATGAAAAAGAGGTGGTAAAATGGCAGATATTGCGGCTCAATTGATACAGGAGTTCAACCTTAAGCCTTTTCAGGTCCAGAACACAATGAAGCTGGTTGATGAAGGATGCACCATACCTTTTATTGCAAGATACAGAAAAGAACAAACAGGTGAACTGAACGACCAGGTGCTCAGAGAACTCCATGAGAGACTGGTGTATCTGAGGAATCTTGAAAGCAGAAGGGAAGATGTAAGAAGGCTGATCGATGAGCAGGGGAAGCTGACCCCGGACATTTCCCCTGCCCTTGATAAATGCAGGAGCATGCAGGAGATCGAGGACATTTACAGGCCATTCAAGCCAAAAAGAAGGACCCGGGCTTCCGTTGCCAGAGAAAAAGGGCTGGAGGAACTAGCCGGGATACTTTTTGCCCAGAATATCAAATCAGGCGAAATATCTGATGTTGCCGGGAAGTTCGTAGATGCTGCAAAGGGTGTCAATAATGTTGATGAAGCGTTGGCCGGAGCTATGGATATAATAGCGGAAGAAGTTTCTGACGATGCCGCTAACAGAAAGACCATCAGGGATCTGTTCTATAGACATGGAATGCTTGTATCAAAGGCGCTGAAGCAGGAGGATTCGGTTTACAGAATGTACTACGATTTCCGTGAACCGGTGGCCAGGGTTGCCAAGCACAGGATTCTTGCAGTCAACAGAGGAGAAAAGGAAGAATTTCTCAAAGTGAGTATCGAGGTACCGGAGGAACTGGTGCTTGCATCACTCAAAGCCAGGACCATTAAGAGGGACAGTTCTATAACAACCGAATATGTCGAGCGGGCTGTTAGTGATTCATATAAGAGGTTGATTGCTCCTTCGATAGAAAAAGAAGTTCGGAACGAGCTTACCGAATCAGCAGGAGAACAGGCTATGAGGGTGTTTGCAGAAAACCTGAGAAACCTGCTTATGCAGCCGCCGGTTAAGGGCAGAGTCGTGCTGGGCCTTGACCCGGCATACAGAACAGGCTGTAAGATAGCTGTGGTAAATGACACCGGAAAGGTAATGGCAACCACTGTGATATATCCAACTCCTCCGCAAAACAAAACTGAGGAAGCGGAGAAGACCATGCTTCATTTAGTGGAGAAGTATGGTGTTGACATAGTATCAATAGGTAATGGAACGGCTTCGAAGGAATCAGAAATATTTGTGGCAAACTCATTGAAGAAGATCAGCAGAAAGGTCTGCTACATGGTTGTAAGCGAGGCTGGTGCATCTGTTTACTCGGCCTCCAAGCTTGGAGCCGACGAATTTCCCGAGTTTGACGTTTCATTAAGGAGCGCTGTATCAATCGCAAGAAGGCTCCAGGACCCGCTTGCCGAGCTGGTGAAAATCGATCCTAAGGCAATTGGAGTGGGACAATACCAGCATGATATGAACCAAAGGAAACTCAGCGATACTTTAGGCGGCGTGGTCGAGGACTGCGTCAACAGCGTGGGGATTGACCTGAACACAGCATCACCATCTTTGCTGTCATATGTATCGGGAATAAACTCTGCTGTTGCGAAGAATATTGTTGAGTATAGAGATGAAATTGGACATTTTAAGAGCAGGAAAGAGCTGAAAAAGGTAAAAAAGCTTGGTGACAAAGCGTTTGAGCAGTGTGCAGGATTTTTGCGGATACATGATGGGAAAAATGTATTGGACGATACTTCTGTACACCCGGAGTCATACGGTGCCGCTGAAAAACTGCTTGGGATCATGGGTTATACATTGGATGATGTAAAGAACAGGAAGATGGGAGATTTACCAAAGGAAATCGAAAGAAAGGGGATCGCGTCAATTGCTGAAGCTGTTGGTGTTGGTGTGCCGACATTACGTGACATCATCAGTGAGCTGCTAAAGCCCGGCAGGGACCCGAGAGATGAGTTGCCACAGCCGATTCTGCTGACAGATGTCCTGGATATTGCAGATTTGAAACCGGGGAAGGTACTTACCGGAACTGTGAGAAATGTAGCTGATTTTGGTGCATTTGTCGATATTGGTGTACATCAGGACGGCCTGGTCCACATTTCGGAAATGGCGGATAGGTTCGTAAAGGATCCAATGGAAATCGTTTCTGTTGGTGATATTGTGAAGGTAAGGGTGTTATCTGTCGACAATACGAGAAAAAGGATAAGCTTGAGCATGAAAGGCATCTAAACAAGAGTTCAGAGTTTTATTGTCACTATCAGCCTTTGCACAATAAAATTCTTACATCTGTAAGCTGAAAAATGTTAAAATATTGATAGATTTGTAGATGAGTTAAGTGCAGCAGGTTCAGCAATGTGACAAACGCATCGCAGTGGAGGATGGGCATATGCCCATGTAAATACTTTGCTAAAAAGGATTTGAGGCCGGAGTGATAAGGACCACAGTTTATACAGTCATAAAGCAACCTCTTATACTAATAACAATAGGCATAATTATGCTGGTTTTGGCGATTCTTAATTTATTTGTACCAGTTATGGCTATGATCATCGGAATAGTAAACATGACCGGGGGAAGCTTGATTGACAGCGTGCTGGCGGTCATCCAAATGCTGATCGAGCCGCGGAACATACCGATAATACTGATTTCCTCAGTTGTTTTAACGATATTATTGTCTGTTGTTATCGGGCTGTTGCTCCCGGGATATCTGCTCACAGTTAATGATGGACTATCAAAAAATGTAAAAGCAAAGCGTCTATTCATTTTTGGCATTAGGAAATATTTCTTGAGGTTCTTCTTAATATCTCTAAGATCGACTATTTTTACAGAAATTCTTGGAGTGATCATATTGGTATCATCAGTGCCTGCTATCGTCATTACCAGGGTTGCACTTTTTTCAAAGCCCGATTTGACGCTGGCGGCAGTCTTTATTGATGTATTGACAGTTTGTGTGATTTTTCTTGGCCTTTCGTTTTACACAATTTATACATACAACTGGTATATCTCTGCGCTCACAGCCTCAAGGAAACCTTTCAAAGCCGGTAAGGCGGCCGCAGACCGCTGTTTCTGGAAAATGACCATAGGCCTTCTGGCTTTTGATATTGTATTTGCGGCAGGCCTTTTTGTAGTTTATATGATCGAGAATCAGGTTTTTCGATATATAGCAGGATGGGTATTTACCACATGCTTTTTCACTACCCTGGCAGTTTATTTGGTAAAGAGTTTCAGGGACAGTTCTCGAATTCCTATAGAAATCCAATGAGACATGAAAAGGGACAGGCCTCTTATTCATATGAGTTCTGTGATGTAGTCGCATTTCATTCTTTGAAGGGAATTAGACTGCGAAGTTGTGCTTGCCGATTTTGAGAACAATCTGTCGGGACCAAATCCATGAACTGGTAGCTGTGACCGGATTATAATAGTATATGCAGCCGTAAGTGGGGTCCCAGCCGTTGAGGGCATCGCGGGCAGCATTAAATGCATTTGTGTCCGGCTCAAGATTGATCTGTCCGTCATATACTGCGTCAAAGGCACCAGGTTGGTATATTACACCGGCGACAGTATTCGGACATCTTGAGTCTCTGACCCGGTTTAAAACAACAGCTCCTATGGCAACCTGTCCGACATATGGTTCGCCACGAGCTTCTCCGTGGATTATCCTTGCCAATAGATTCAGATCCCTTGAATCACTTCCCCCTCCCCCGGTCTTCTGCCCGGTTGGAAGCCCAAGAGCGGCCAGCGTTTGAGGTCCGGCTATTCCATCGACTGTTAAACCGTGCTTCGCCTGAAATTTTCTGACTGCATTATATGTCAGATAACCGTACATACCGTCCACAGATCCATCATAATAGCCCCAGGCTGATAAACGGCTTTGTATATTTCTGACTTCCTCACCGGTAGAGCCATAGCCGGAGAGCGCAGCGATGCTTTTATTTAGAGTGTCTATTATCTGTACATGGTTTAGCAATATGAAGACAATAAAAAGGGTGACAAAAATAAGAAATGTAATCTTTTTTGGCATTGATATTCCTCATTTCTTTTGTGTACATTGCCAGATTATTTTTTGTAATATTCAAGATTTTATTCAGAAAAGGAGGATGTAGATAAGTATTATCAGTAGAAGGTCATCTTCAAATGACTCATCCAGCATTAGGACAATTAGCCCAAGAAGTATTATTTCCTCGATTTTTACATGAGTTTGTATGTACCTGATGATATTTTGTAATGATAAGCCCTTTCTATTCTCAAAATCACTCTTTTGCTTTATTTCTTTTTCATTCGGGAGAGGTATCCCGAAGAAATCCGAGTCGCAATGAGAATATGACCCGGCTGGATTCATTGAGTGTGACGGATTTTGATTGTAGAATCGAGGTGTGTATCTCTTGAAATTATTTATCGGTCTCTTATACGTCATCACGTCACCTCGCCTATTTTTCCTTCTCATTGAGCATTCTGCTCAAGCCGGCTACCTGCAGCAGTTGTATACAGCTGCCGATTTTTTTCTGACGTCTATTGTTCATAAATGGCTTTATCGCATTTAGAAGATTGATGCGCGGGTCGTTCGCAGAATTGATTTGTTGGAGTGCGTTTTTTGCAGTGTCGAGCATTTCTTCACTGATCATTGCAGTATCGTTGGGTATTCCAGCCTCTGGCCCGCTCTGGCTCGGCAATCTTTGAGGCTGAGGACTGTCCCCCTCAGGAAGACTGTCCCCTTTGGCAGAACCGTCCCCTTTGAGGGAGGCTGCGATGAGAGCAACAAGCTCCTTCACATTGTCAGGCACGCTGTCTTGTCCCAGCATCTGTGCTATTTGCTGCACCTTCTTGTTAAGATCGTCGCTCATATTTCATTCCTCCAACCCCAAGCAATAATAATATATTCACTTTCTATTTAATAATGTCTTTAATTTTGCTCATAATTTCAGGACCGTTTTCACCAAGCAGCTTTTGTACTGCATCAAGATCTACGCTGTTCATTTTTTGCTGAAGTTCGGATTTATTCAGCTTAAGCTCTTTTATTTTTTCATCATCTATCTCACTGAGCTTTTCCAGCATTTCGTTCTTGTCTACTTTACTCAGCTTTTTTGCCAGTTCATCATGGTCTCCGTTCTTCAGCATTTCAATTGCCGCGTTTATTTTTGCTGTAAGCACCTTATCATCCATTTTACCAAGAAGCTCAGATAATTTTTTGTTAAAACTGTTTGCCATAAATTTATTACCTCCAAAAAATTATTACAGCGGATAAAACAAATATTTGGTTATAATGTTGTGGTCTCTCGTGTCATTTCCTCTTCTGCCCTGCAGGTTCCCAGAAACAGCAACAGGAACGCACCGATTATCAGAAGCGGCAAAATCCCCATATTGTCTCCACTGCTTGTTTCATTACCGGAAATAAGAATAAGTACAAAAATAATAGCGAAAATCAAGACTTCATCAAGACCCTCGTCAAACATGTTTCTCAATTTGCTGGGCATATCACTGAAAATGGCCATGGAATTGCCTCCGGCTATTTGAATAACAGTATATTCTATGAGCAAGGATGAAAATATGTTACTGTTTTTATCATGTGCAATCATTAAGCAGACAGATTTAATTATGAGCCGGTATTACTCAATGTTTTGGACTAGTACAGCACAGGGGCATTTTTTGCTATGCCCCGCTTTTTAGTAATAGAAAAGCTTAAGGAACACAAGGATAAAAAACAGCAGAGAATCATCTTTGCCGCAGGTATTTATACCTCGTCTACCGTATTTTATGATACCGATGGCACTGTTGTCGTAAAATAAAAGTAAAAATACCAGTATGAAAAATAAAAGAGCGCAGTCATTGTGACGGACGTTGAACTCATTATTAGACATACGATCCCTCCTCCTTGACAGTTATCTCACTGGTCTCATTGACATAATATGCATCAGATGCTGATATTGTCACAATAAATGGAACTGTTTTTGTTACATGTGATACAATGATTGGTAAAAACTATCCAGGATAGTGCTATAACGAGGCAAATGATGGGCCCGTCCCACATTTCTAGCCTTCAGGCTGAAAAACGCTTGGTGGCAGATACCGATTACCTTTCAGATACCTTCTTTCGATTCATCGAAAGAAAACGTTGCGAGTATATCTCCCGCCTCGTTGAAAGGTGCAGAGGCAAGAGAAATTTTCGAATAGGCGAAAATTTACTTTGCAAATTACGATTAGTAGAAAAATTTTCTTTGAGCGATGCGTTATAATGAGTATACCGGGCATGATGTGAGAAAGATAAAAATCAGAAGAGAGGGACAGGTTATGTACGATGTTATTATCATTGGGAAGGGACCGGCAGGTCTTTCGGCTGCATTGTATACTGTAAGGTCAAACCTGAGTACGCTGATTATCGGAAGGGATGACAGCAGGCTGCTAAAGGCTGACAAGGTCGATAACTATTTTGGATTTGCTGATACGATTTCAGGGAAACAGCTTCTGGATGAAGGGGAGCTGCAGGCAAAGAGGCTTGGTGCTGAGGTTTTGCTGGACGAGGTGATTTCTGTGGAAAAAAACGATTTCTTTACAGTGTCTACTGCCGCAGGTTCCTATTTGTGTAAAGCTGTTTTATTGGCAACGGGCCAGCCTCATAAGGTTATCAGGATCGAGAACCTGGTGAAATTTGAAGGCAAGGGTGTCAGTTATTGCTCGACCTGCGACGGATTTTTCTATAATAATTTGAAGGTTGGTGTGCTGGGAAACAGAGATTTCGCGGTCCATGAAGCGATGGAACTGATGGCGTACACGAAGGACATTACGATCTTCACTAATGGAAAGGAGCTGGAGATCAGCAGCAAACGTTCTGGTGACGCCGCAGGCTTTAAAGTTGAAACAAGGAAAATCGCAAAACTGGACGGAATGGATTTTTTGCAGAGGATTCATTTTGCCGATGGCACCAGTGATGACATAGATGGATTGTTTGTGGCTCTGGAGAGTGCATCAAGCATAGATTTTGCACGAAAGCTGGGTATACTGGCCGAGGGAAATATTGTTGTTACCGACGGAGATCAACGGACTAACCTCGAAGGGGTATTTGCAGCCGGAGACTGTGCCAGCAGCCTAAAGCAGATATCTGTGGCAGTAGGCCAGGGAGCTTTGGCGGGCAAGGCCATCTCCGATTATGTGAAAAGCCTGTAGAGGGGACAGTTCTGCTGAAGGGTGCTGAAGGGGACAGTTCTTGCATAGTAGTCCACTAAAAGGAGAGGCGGCCTGAACGATTCGTAAAATTGCGCATTATTGATATATTGTAGTATAGAGGTCTTGGTGTTAAGTGTAAAAGAAGTAATCAATTGATTGAGCATGTAATTGATTTTAAAAAGCACTTGTGCTAAGATGATTTTAATGTAGATTGTGGAGACTGTACAATTTGATTTGGCAGGTCTTCGGTTTGAAAATATAGCCCTGTGACCAATATTCCTCACAGGGCTTCTATTATATAGATAATATTTAGTGAGAGAGCATTTTCAGGACAGGGGGGACGCTTCTATGCTGCTTGGGAACTCACTTGTTATAGACAACAACACACTATTTCAGAACCTGAAAAAAGAGGACATGACTTTTGAAGAGGTATACTCTCAAATAATCAGATTCATTGAGGCTGATACTGATAGCTCTTATCGCATTTCTGTCGGGACAGATTCACAGGTTGGATCCAAGACCGTATTTGCATCATGTATACTAATCCATAGGATTGGCAAAGGCGCCATTGGTTTTCTGCACAAATATGATATGCAAAGACCGGTAACTAATCTGAGAGAGAAAATTTATCTGGAAACATGTGCAAGCATCCAGTTGGCTTATTTGTTTGATGAGGAAAGAATGAAGCGCATACATCAAGCGCTGGGGGCTGATCATTTATTAGAAGGCATTACATTTGAGTTTCACATAGATATTGGAACGAGGGGAAAGACAAAAAGCCTTATAAATGATATGGTAGGCATGGTAAGAGGCCTTAATTTCATCCCCAGGATAAAGCCGGACAGCTATTGCGCCAGTACATTTGCTGACAAATATACAAAAGCTATGTGAGGGGGACGGTTCTATTGGAGGGGACAGTTCTTCGGCAAGCAAGATTGTTAAAAAGTTATCATGGGTCTCTATTCAGCATTCAGCAACATCATTATTGAAAAAAGTTTAGTGGAGGGCACGAATATGCGCAAAAAGGTACTAATCATTGGCGGAGTTGCCGGGGGAGCAAGTGCGGCAGCCAGACTTCGCAGACTCAATGAATTTGCTGAAATAATTATATTTGAAAGAGGAGAGTACATTTCCTTTGCCAATTGCGGCCTGCCTTATTATATAGGGAATGTAATCAGAGAAAGAGAGAGGCTAATAGTTCAAACTCCTGAAAATATGAAGAGACGGTTCAATATCGATGTAAGGACGTTAAGTGAGGTAATAAAGATCGACAGAGACAATAAAATGATCGAAGTATTGGACCGATCAAAAGGCAGCAGTTATATGGAAAGCTATGATCAGCTTGTGATATCAACAGGTGCAGAACCTTTCAGGCCGAAAATTGATGGCATTGACTCTGATAGGATTTTTTCGCTGCGGGATATTCCCGACACCGATAGGATCAAGGATTTTGTGGACAGGACCCGCCCTAAAAAGGCGCTGATTGTGGGGGCTGGGTTTATTGGGCTCGAAGTGGCAGAAAATCTCCATGACAGGGGGTTGGAGGTTACAGTAGTTGAGCTGTCAGACCATGTTATTGGACCATTGGATTATGATATGGCGTCTTTTGTACATCATTACATTAAATCAAAAGGGATAGAGCTCCTGCTAAATAACTCCGTTACAAGTTTTAAATCTGAAGGATCCGTGATTTGGGCAGAACTGTCCCCAAAATCCACAATAAATACAGATATGGTGGTTATAGGCGTTGGCGTCAGGCCGGAAACAAAGCTTGCTTCCGATGCTGGAATCAAGTTGGGCAACAGAGGTGGGATATTGGTAAATGAATGCATGCAGACTTCTGACCCTGATATTTTTGCTGTTGGTGATGCAGCAGAGGTTTGTGATTTTATTCATGAGGGGACAGTTCTTATCCCTTTGGCAGGTCCGGCTAATAAACAGGGCAGGATTGCTGCTGACAATATATGTGGACGTAATTCTGTATACAGGGGTACCCAGGGGACATCAATCGTTAAAGTTTTTGATATGGTTGTGGGGCTGACAGGGAGCAACGAAAGGCAGTTGGAGATGAAGGGAGTAGATTATTACAAATCGATAACCCATTCATCTTCCCATGCAGGTTATTATCCGGGTGCTGAAACAATGTCGATAAAGCTGTTATTTGCAAAGGACGACGGCAAGGTATTAGGTGCGCAAATCGTCGGATACGGTGGTGTTGACAAGAGAATCGACGTCATTGCCACGGCTATTCGTGGGGGAATGACAGTTTATGACCTTGAAGAGCTTGAACTGGCCTATGCTCCGCCTTTTTCGTCTGCAAAAGACCCTGTGAACATTGCAGGTTACACTGCCTCTAATATTATGAAAGGTGATACCAGTGTATTTCACTGGAATGAGGTACAAGGCCTGGATAGATCTAAGGTGTATATTGTTGATGTCAGAACGAAGATGGAGTTTAGTCTTGGGACTATTGAAGGTGCGATAAATATCCCTGTTGATGAACTTAGGGACAGGCTCACCGAGCTGCGGGACGGCAAAGACATTTACTTATTCTGTCAGGCTGGATTGCGGGGATATATTGCCGAGCGTATACTAATGCAGCAAGGATTTGAAGCTGTAAAGAACCTTAGCGGGGGTTATATGGTATACAACATGGCTATGCAAAGCCAATTACCAGACAACATAATAGGTGGTTCAGCTTTTGCTGACAAAGAGGAAAGTAGAAAAAAGAAAAATAATGATGAAAAACGTGAGGTTACTGAATGCGGTAAACCAAGAGTATATAAGATTGATGTATCTGAGTTAAAACATGATGAAATGATGCTTCGGGTTGCTGAGCATATAAAAAATCTTGACAATGGAGATCTGCTGGAAATTACAACTGCTATGCCTTTACTCAGTAAGGAGATGAAAAGCTGGTGTGAGAGTGTTGGTTGCATCCTGTTAGGTATCGATAATAAAGAACTGGCAAATAAAGCAATTATACAGAAAGAGAGGGATACTGGCATTTAGCGGGCATAAAGACTTAAGAACTATTCCCACAGATAAATCAAAGTACTGCCAGTATAGGTTTGCAGAGTACCATTGCCGGCTTATATTACAGCAAGAAGATAGTGTAAAGTAGCTTATGAAAAACAGCTCAAAGCACTATCGAGATAGGAATGTACCTTGAAAAGTGAAAAACGTACCAAGTCTTCGCATTTATTCCACGAGCCTCTTGACAATGAGCCTCTTCCGGCATGCATGAAGGCATAACGGCCTCACCCATGCTGAACAAGGAGCAGGGCTTTGGAGAATGGATGATGCCACGGCAGACAGCCTAGCATGTCGGATACTCATTATCAAGAGGCTTTCGCGGCATAAACGCTGCTAAGCGGTTTGCTTGGATAGGATGAGTTTCTGGGAAAGTTCAATAAGCTTCTGCCACTTGCCAGGCATATTCGAGATAGATTCGAGTTCGGGAATGGAGTTGAGAGGCTGCCAGTAGGTGTACGGGTGAGGCCGAAGAAAATTGTAATAGGCGACAAAAAGGGAAACATGAGTGTTTGAGCCCTCCCCACTGCCGTATCCATTGGTCACCTGATAAGAGAACTTAAAGGTTCTGTTGAGCCGTTCAATGATTTGTTTAAGCCAGCGATATTCCGTGGATACGGGATCATCATTGGTAAGCCCAATGACTTGGATCAGATTAAAGTCCATGCCATGCAGCATGAATTGTTGTTGAGCAAGCTTGTAGGCATTGTAGCCATCAGCAGCGAATTTCAGAGTTTTACCTGGGAACTCCTTGAACTTGGCAAAGGCCATACGCATGGCTAGAATGCAAGGACCCACGTCACGAGTGTTGGATATCTGATACCCCAGAATAGACTTCTTAAGGGCATCCATGATGAACCAAACATAGTGACGGATACCCTTGACTTTGGTGTAGGTTTCGTCAGCGGCTAGATAGTTGGTGGGTTTGTAGTCATAAGAATCGACGAAGGGCTTCACAAGTGCAGCAACGGTTCTTGCGTAACTGGCGACAGTGGTGTGAGAAATTTTGACACCATGAACTTCCCAAAGGGCTCTTGCTGTGACTCTGCTAGAAAGACCCAGGTTGACATTGTATGTGAGGCAAAGACCCGCGATGTGTGAGGAGAATTTTCTGAAGACTAGGTTGGAGGCACCTTTGGGCAAAGAGGACAGATCCATCTTGAAGAAGTCGATGGTAAATTCACGGTAGATGTAATGGAGCTTGAATTTGTGCTTATCCTGTCGGTATTCGACAAGGTCCTCAGGAGATAGTTTTCTGAGGTTGTCAAGGTAGAAGGAGCAGTTCTTATTGACACATTTGTGAATGTTAAAATGCTTGCGATCCTTCTTTTTAACAAGGGTATGACCACAGTAAGGGCAAAGTAAAGTAACGGGCTTGTGATCTGTTTTCCCCTTTACAAACGTTTCGCCACAGATCTTACACTTTATTTGACCACGACCGCCAGTATTATCGTAGAGGTA
>JAAYPO010000020.1 GCA_012519745.1 Clostridiaceae bacterium
AGATCGGTTTTTAGGCCAGATTCCGGCCTATAATTGAAGTTGACTCGATGTTATGTCTACAGGCGACACACTTTACTTGAAAAACGGAACACCTGGGTTGTCGCGCTGTTCCAAATTGCAGGTAAAGTGTGTACTTCCCATCGAGAAAACTTATCAGAAGCTGCAGCACTCCGGTTGTTTTCAGTATTGTATCAACTCGCCGCTGCTGAAAAGATACAGGTAGCGCCCTACTACTTTCCTGCCTGTTATCTTCTCCAGTGCCCTTGTATAGTAATCGATTTGTACCTTGTACCTTTGCTTTATGACATCTGAGCCTCCGGCAGGGACATAGTCGGTTTTGTAATCCAACAATACTAGCCCTTCCCCTGTGTCGATCCAGCAGTCGATAACACCCTGCAAGAGCATTGAATCAGTATCTGACACCTGTCCCGACAGCGTAGACCCATATATTTCAGAGCATTTGACTTCGACATTGAATGTTGTTTCTCTATGGACTGACCCGTGCATATCAAGCATCAGCTTGCCGACTGAAGAGCTAAAGAATTCAGCGACCGCCTGAAGCCTGACTGATTCTGCCTCTGCCTGAGTCAGCAGTTCCCTGTCCTTCATCGAGGTCAACTGAGAACCTATCTCATTGAGCAGATCTTCATTGTTACTGATCCCACTCAGTCTGCCAAGCTCCAGATGCTGCATCACAAAGTGCATGACAGTTCCTCTGTGGGCCGCGCTCAAGCCTTTCCCAGGTTCCATGAACAAGGGCCTTTCGATCATAGGCTGAACGAACGGAGCTGCCGACTCGGACTGCTCTTCCTGCATGAATCTGCGTTTTAATTCAGTCACTGATATCTTGGCCGGTATTGATGTGAGATAATGATAAGGGTATACCCACTCCAGTGCCTTAATAAATGCGGTCGTCTCATGATCAGTAGGACTTTTGAAGCTATTTTTATCCATCTCTCGATTCGTCGAATTTTTAATGTTATCTTCATTTGCCTTCTGCTCCGTCGGGCTTTTAAAGCTCTCTCCATCCGTTTCTTTTGAGTTTTCAGCTGCTTTCCCGCTCTCATTGCTTTCTTCATCTTGCTCAAATGGCAAATTGCCTTCTGCTGAGTCCAGCCATTCTTTGATGCTTTGCTCATTTTCAGCGGCAGCCTTTCTCACAAAAGAGACTCCTTTGCCCCAAAATCTGACTTTCCACACCGAGTCATCACTCATAAGTCTTATTGCATTACCAACTTCCGCTATCCGCCTGATTACATCGGCTGAACTGTGCCTGGCAACTGCGGTTCCTATCCAGTCCAGGTAGGTCCCGGCCTGCATCATACTATAAGATGGCAGTTTATCGTCAGCAGCTGCAGCATTGGAGCACCATGCTGCACACTGCTTTTTGATATCTTTTACACAGCCTGTGATTATCAGCTTTTCTCTTGCTCTGGTAAACGCGACATAAAGGATACGCATTTCCTCCGAAAGGGTTTCAAGCTTTAGTTTTTGCCTTATTGCCATTTTGGGTAAGGACGGTGTGATGGTACGCTTGTCCAGATCCACAATGTCAGGTCCGAAGCCAAGGTCCTGATGCAGGAGTATGGATGAGTTCAGGTCCTGCATGTTGAATTTTTTGCCGCAGCCTGCTGCTATGACAATGGGGAATTCGAGGCCTTTGCTTTTGTGTATGCTCATTATGCGGACGACATTGTCATTCTCTCCGAGAATTTTTGCGCTGCCCATATCGCCTCCGCCGCTTCTGAGCCTGTTTATGAAATTGATGAAGTTGAAAAGACCTTTATAGCTTGTTTCCTCATACTGCCTCGCTCTTTCGAACAGCATTCTAAGATTGGCCTGACGTTCGATCCCGCCGGGCAATATCCCTGCATAGCTGTAGTAACCGGTTTCAAGAAGCAGCTGCCATACAAGCTCATCGGTAGGAGTGTACTGCGATATATCTCTCCACCGCTGAAGATCATCGATAAATTTTCTTGTTTTTGCAACGACAGTCCCGGTGGATTGGATTTTCTCCAGTTTATTTTCGCCGGTGTCTGCTAACATCACCATAGCCTCATAGATCGTTGCGGAGCGGTCGGCAAGCCTGATATCGGCAAGCTCATCCGTGCTGAACTCTCCTATAGGCGAGCGAAGGACAGCAAGCATGGGGATGTCCTGTAATGGGTTGTCGATTATTTGCAGCAGGGCTAGCATGGTTTCTACTTCAACAGTCCGGAAGTAGCCAAGTCCCGCATCTGCATATGCAGGTATGCCCATTGCAGTCAGTTCATCTGAAAAAACATCTGCCCAGTTCCTGGTAGTCCTCATCAATATGACTATGTCCCTGTACTCGGCCGGTCTGCAGCGTCCAAGCTTTTTGTCAAACACACAGTATCCGTCAGGCCTGTGGGTGATAAGGCTCTTTATCCTGCTGCCTACTAATCGTGCTTCATGCTGTATGTTGTCTAGTGACTCTTCCTCCAGGTCAATTGATTCATCGTTTTCTCCGGTTGTTTTAAAGACCTGGCCCTGTGTTGTGCCAGTGTCCTCCACTATGCTGGCATTTTTCAGCCGACCGGTGTGTTCGGAAATTTTCTCGGAAATAGTAGTGTCCATAGGCATACCGGTGCTTTTGGATACGTCGGTGTTCTCGGACATACCGGCGCTTTTGGATACATCGGTGTTCTGGTCTGACTGATTTGCAGCAAAATTGTCGGCAGTGATTTCGTACTTATCAGAAGTAAGGTCCATCACATGCAGTTCAACTGCTCCTCCCACAGTACAATCCTCCTGTGGCTGCGGAAATTCTGCACCGGGATTTAGGTGCTCGTTTTCTGTATAGTCAAGCTCCCCTACTTCGGAGGACATTATTTGTCTGAATATATAGTTTACACAGCTGATGACCTCCGGCCTGCTTCGGAAATTCTTGTACAATTGGATGACTCTGTCATCAAAGCCATGCTCGTGATGATAAGTCATATATTTTGACAGGAAGAGTTCTGGCCTTGCCTGTCGAAATCTGTAGATACTCTGCTTGACATCTCCAACCATGAATATGTTGTGCCTGTTGTCCTGATTTCCGGAAACTGTTCCCAGAATAAGCTCCTGTATAAGGTTGCTGTCCTGGTACTCATCCACCAGTATTTCCTCATAGCGCTCCCTGAGCTCTTTTGCCGCTGCGGTCGGTTTTTCGTCCTCCAGCAATACCTTAAGGCAGAAATGCTCCAGGTCATTGAAATCAAGAAGTCCTTTGTCCTTCTTTTTTTGCCGGTAAATATCTTCATATTCCATGACCATATCGGACAAATATTTGAGCTGTGGATACAGCCTGCCAAAATCTTTGGCTATATCGCCGGACGAGGCATCAAAGCCGCTGGCACAGAGCTTTTTGATCCTTTCTTTCATAGTGCTGCGGGCTGCTTTGACCTCTTCCTGTACAACCTTGTCGGCATTTTTACCGCACCGTGGCAGTCTGGCAGGTTCAAATGACGAAAAGGCTGCATGCAGCCTGTCCCAAATTTCATTGAAGCCTATGGAAGATGCCGGGACAGCTTGGCGCTCGGCAATATCTGAACTTACCGATTTGGTTTGATTTTCCCTGGCGGCTTGCTTTTCTATGGCATCTGGATTATCTATGGCGGTTTGATTTTCTTTAGCGGCTTGCTTTTCTTTGGCGGATAGGTCGCCTATGGCGGTTTGATTTCCCCTGGTAGCTGGATTGTCTGATGCGGCTGGTCCATCAACCTGCCTGGATGACACATCAGTTGATGCGGCCTTCGCCAAGGCCTCATGACACAACACCAGCAGGGCATCAAGCTTCTCCATATCGCCGTCAAGGACACCGCAGTACGGCTCCAGGCCCTCCGCATGGCTTGCCCGCTCTGCCGCCCTTTTCAGCAGGGCCGAAAGGCCCTGTAGTTCGGCGGCGGCAGCTTTGAGCAGCACACGCGCCCACGGGGTGCTGCTCAAACAGGCAGAAGCACCTGCGTTGTACGCTTCTGCCTGCGCGGCAAGCCATTGCCCGGGCCACGGATGGCTGCCGGTAAAACGGTGCAGCGCCATGACTATATCGCGCAGCGAACTGTCATCGCGCCCGCCGCCATAGCTATCTACCAGTTGAAAGAATATCCCGTCCTTATTTTCATTTTCATATTTTTGTTCAAAAAGCTGTTCAAGTGCATCGAGGCGCAAAAGAGTACATTCTGTTTCATCTGCGATACGAAACATAGGATCCAGATCGAGTGCATGGAAATGACTTCGCACCACCTCGAGACAGAAGGAATGAAGTGTCATGATGCTGGCACGATCCAGCAGTGTCATCTGCTTTTGCAGATTGGCAGATGACGGATCAGCTTCCAGCGCGTCAGCCAAAGCGTTGCCGATCCTTTCACGCATTTCTGTCGCAGCGGCATTTGTAAAAGTAACAACAAGCAGCCTGTCAATATCTACAGGATTCTCGCTGTCGGTTATTTTTCTGATGATCCTCTCCACCAGAACAGCTGTCTTTCCTGCACCCGCAGCAGCTGCAACAAGCAGGTTACAGCCTTTTTCGGTTATCGCATTCAGTTGTTCCTCAGTCCATTTGTTTGCCATTTTCCATATTCCCTTCACAGGTATAGGTCAAGATCGCCTTATTACTGTCATTGTCTATCATTGTAGTCAGGTATTACTCTTCGGTGCTGCCCTATTGCTATTTCCTCTGCCTTCTCTACTATCATTGGGGTTTCCCGTAATTACTCCCCGGTACCATCTCCGCTTCCATTGCTGCCGCTCCCATCCTTGCCGGTACCATCTCCGCTTCCATTGCTGCCGCTCCCATCCTCCCCGGTACCATCTTCGATTCTATCATTGTCGTGCCTATCCTTACCGCTGTCCATCAGCTTCCACAGCTCATCCTCGTCCAGATCGGCAAGGAAACGGTACCTGTTATCCTTCATCGATGTGTCGAACTGGCATACAGAGCTGTAGCTGCAATATGTGCATGCTGTGATCGTCTTTTTCTTGTATGGGCTGACAGCAACATTACCATCCAATATCCCGCTTCCAATGGATGTCAGCAGCTTCCTCACATGGTTCCTCAGCACCCGGAACTGCTCCATGGTTGCAGCGGATGATCTGCCAAGGGAGCCATCCTTGTTTATCCTGGCCGGAATTATCAATGAATCTCCTGACATATCCCTGTCCATTTCCTTTATAAGCTTCACATCCGCCAGCACAAGGCCTTTCATCCTCAACTCCTTCAGGATCGCCCTTTCTATCTCTTCCTTGGTGCTGTTCCTGGCGCACCTGACCAGCGGATCATTCAGCCTGAAATACAGCACCCCTGCCGGTAATGGCTTGCCATGCTTTCTGCTCTGGCCATCTGCGACACCATTAGCATCATTCTGTCCACCCGCGACACCACTTACGGCATTATGGCCGTCTGTGACACCATTAGCAGAATTCTGTCCACAGGAAGCATCGGCCTCCATTAACTCAGAATGATCGGACCCATGTGTCACTTCGGCCGTGTCCATCATATACTGCACCCCATCTTCATTCAAACATACCGTCGCATCTGAACAGTCCTGCGCGCCCTCCTCCATTCCAAGCACCGCGTCAAGATATGTCAGCAACTGCAGCTGCAGACCATAATACACATCACCGAGCTTCAGCGCCCTGTTTCCCGATTTGTAATCTATTATCCTCAGATAGGTGCCGTCCTCATTTGTCATCGAGTCTATCCTGTCTATCCTGCCGGTCATTTTGACACACTCGCCCGAGGGCAGCTCTATAGTAATGGGGGGGTATCTGCCATTTTCACCAAATTCCACTTCATAGCCGGCAGGCTCGAAGCCGCTTGCTTCAATATGCCTGCTGATAAGCATCAGCGCCTTGACAACTGTTTTTTTGAGCCTGTCGGAAACGTAAAGATATCTTTTGCTGCTGCTTAGAATGCCTTTGCCCTGAGATGCCATATGACGGTCCACCAATTTGGCGACCTGACCGGAGCACCATTTGCTGTCCAGCTTGCGCCAGCTGATATTGTCCCTTACCAGCAGTCTTGAAAATTCATCTATTATACTGTGCATGAACGTACCGGCATCTGTCGGATCAAATCGGAATATCCGGCGTTCTTTTGCTCTCAGCCCGTATCTCACATAGAAAGAGAACGGACACGAGGCATAAGCCTCCATTCGCGAAATGCTGGTGAATACAGGTCTGCCGTAAAGCCTGACAGCCCTGTCGCCTGTGAGGGCCTGCGCCTGGTTTGTATAGTCCAGTCCCTCTATTATGGTCCTGCACTTATCCTTCCATTCCCGCCTGCTTTCAAACCATCTGTAAATATCCTTCCAGCCTTCATGTACCTGCTGGCCGTCAAACCTCCTGCGAAGCTGTGAGACCATCTCATCAAACGCCGGTTCAGGCGCAGACGGCGGCGGAAGTCCGGTCTCTTGACCGATCACAGTGCTTTTTTCAGTGACTTGCGGGATTATCCTTTTGACCTCGGATATCAGCCGGGAAGGCCTCAGCGCCCTCCCATCCCTGTCGGCAGCGGGATAACTCAGCCAAAGATATCTGGAAGGCGTCGCCA
>JAAYPO010000021.1 GCA_012519745.1 Clostridiaceae bacterium
AGTGTGTATTTCCCTTTTGTAGATCGGTTTTTAGGCCAGATTTCGGCCGATAATTGAGGATGACTCGAGATTATGTCTACAGGCGACACACTTTACTTGAAAAACGGAACACCCGGGTGATTGTGTTGTTCCAAAATGCAAGTAAAGTGTGTATTTCCCTTTTGTAGGTCGGTTTTTAGGCCAGATTCCGGCCAATAATTGAGGATGACTCGATGTTATGTCTACAGTCGACACACTTTACTTGAAAAACGGAACGCTCGTCTAAAATTTGGTACAGGGTGTTGGAGGAGTAGGTCTGCACCTGGAATTCGATAAAGGGTGTTGGAGGAGTAGGTCTGCACCTGGAATTCGGTACAGGTTGTTGGAAGGAATGGGGCTGTACCTGCAATTTGGTACAGGGTGTTATCGTGGGGTTTTTATGGACTGAGAGTACTTCACTTTTTTGTGGTATATGCATTTTTTGTTTACAACACAATGCCACTTGGATATAATAAGCAAAAAACAAACATCAAGGATGAGAGTGGTAAGTATCATTTGCATCAGAGATAAACATCAAGGATGAGTGGGGTAAGTATCATTTTCACCGAAAACAAACATCAAGGATGAGAGGGGTAAGCAGCATTTTCACCGGAAGATAAACATCAAGGATGAGTGGACTAAGCATCATTTTCACCAGAAGACAGACATACTGATAAAACAGGAGTAATAGAATATGAACAATGAATTAGTGCTTGTGCTCGACTTCGGCGGGCAATACAACCAACTGATAGCAAGAAGGGTAAGAGAAGCCAATGTATATTGCGAAGTTCTGCCCTACAGCACCCCCATCGAAAGAATAAAAGAATTGAAGCCAAAAGGCATCATATTTACAGGAGGGCCAGCATCAGTACTGGATCCTGAGGCACCAATGTGCGATGCAGGTATATTCTGTCTTGGCATACCGATCCTTGGAATATGCTATGGCATGCAGTTGATGAGCAAGCTTCTCGGGGGAGAGGTCGAAAAGGCAGACAGCCGCGAATATGGCAAGATGGACATAGAGCTCCAGCCTGAAAGCGGTCTTTTCAGAGGCATTGAGGAGTGCACCACCTGCTGGATGAGCCATACGTATTATGTGAAGGATATGCCGGAGGGTTTTGTTAAAACCGCACATTCGCCGACTTGCCCGACTGCGGCAATGGAGGATGACAGCCGAAAACTCTATGGGGTCCAGTTCCATCCGGAGGTGCTCCATACTCCCAAGGGAAAGGAGATCCTGAGAAACTTCCTTTATGACATATGCGGCTGCAGGGGGGACTGGGTCATGTCTTCCTTCGTCAGGCATTCTATTGGTGAGATAAGGCGCAAGGTAGGAAGCGGCAAGGTGTTGTGTGCACTGTCAGGCGGTGTCGATTCTACTGTTGCGGCGGTACTGATACATGAGGCTGTGGGCAGCCAGCTGACATGCATTTTTGTAGATCATGGACTTTTGAGAAAATATGAGGCTGATCAGGTGGAGAAGGTGGTCAGAGAAGAATTTGACATAAATCTGATCAGAGTCGATGCCGGTGAGCGGTTCCTTGGCAGACTTGCCGGGGTGGAAGACCCTGAGACCAAGCGGAAGATCATCGGTGAGGAGTTTATCAGGGTGTTTGAAGAGGAAGCAAAGAAGATCGGCAGTGTGGATTATCTTGTGCAAGGCACGATTTATCCGGATGTTATTGAAAGTGGTTTTGGGGACGCGGCAGTAATCAAGAGCCATCACAATGTAGGCGGGTTGCCTGATTATGTCGATTTCAAGGAGATCATTGAGCCCCTTCGGAACCTTTTTAAGGATGAGGTCAGAAGGGTCGGCGAGGAGCTGAATATCCCCGAAGAGATAGTATGGCGTCAGCCGTTTCCGGGACCGGGACTCGCGATCCGCGTCTTAGGTGAGATAACAAAGGAAAAGCTTGAAATAGTGAAGGATTCCGATCACATTTTCAGGAGCGAGATCGCAGCCGCAGGCCTTGACAAGTCGCTTAACCAGTATTTTACCGTACTTACCGGTATGAGAAGCGTTGGTGTCATGGGAGACGAACGCACTTATGATTATACGCTGGCATTAAGGGCTGTTACCACTACCGACTTTATGACCGCCGATTGGGCGAGGATACCGTATGATGTGCTCGAAAAGGTGTCAAACAGGATAGTCAACGAGGTCAAACACATAAATAGGATCGTTTATGATATCACATCCAAGCCACCGGCAACTATTGAGTGGGAGTGAGGAGTGGATTAATTGAAATATATCAAGAATGTCATAAAGGGAATAGTAATAGGGGTGTCCATGATGGTTCCCGGTGTCAGCGGCGGAACCATGGCAATTGTCCTGGGCATCTATGACAAGCTGGTACACAGTGTGGCAACGTTTTTCAAGGATTGGAAGAAAAACGCGCTGTTCCTGTTGCAGGTAGGGATAGGAGGCGGAATAGGGGTGCTGATATTCAGCCGTCTTATGGAGGGCGCCATGACCAACTATCCTCACATTATGCGCTTCCTCATTATGGGTATAATTATAGGCGGTTTGCCCTTGCTTTTGAGAAAAGCAGCTCACGAGGGCGGGTCGGTGCCGTCGGGTAACAGTGAGCTGGCAGGCGGCAAGGCTGGGGTGAGCGGTGCAGACAGTGGACTGGCAGGCGGCAAAGCTGAGCTGGCAGGCGGCAAGGCTGGGCAGGCGGGCGAAGTTGGAGGCAGTGCCGGTAGGTCCGGGTGGGATTATGTGTTTCTTTTGCTTGGTGTTGCTATAGTCATGCTCATGTTACTGGAGCCGGAATCCCTGATACGATCGACCACAGAGGGAAGTCTCTTAAGCTACATATTACTGCTCACGGCTGGTTTCATTATAGCAATAGGGCTTGTGCTCCCGGGAATAAGCTGGTCCTTTATGCTTTTGGTGCTCGGTATGTATGAAATCACCTTGAACGCGATAAACACACTGAACATACCTTTCCTGATACCGCTTGGCATTGGCCTGGCGCTGGGGACCTTCGGGACTGCCAAGGTGATCGAGAGATTTTTGCAAAAGCACCCCAGAAAAACCTATATGCTGATAATCGGCTTCGTAATGGGCTCGCTGGTGGAGGTGTATCCGGGAATACCGATGGGATGGCAGCTTCCCGTTTCTGTAATTGCTCTGATCATAGGCTTTGTTCTGATGTTCATGCTGGGAAAAAGAGGACTGACGGACTGAAATGCTGCCTGCATGCGGTTGGTATAGCATGGGGAAAATATCATTTGTTATACCAAATTGAACAGCAGCTGATGTACGGCAATGGCAAATACGAATATTAATTGCTAAATTTCAAATAATGTTCGTAAATTTTTATTTTCGCCGTTGACAAATGGATTGCTCATTTGATAGTATTATTAACGTGGAAGACAACCTTCATTTGAGGCGCAGAAGCCTTGATATTCAAAGGCTTCGGGGAAATTGCCCCCACAGGGCTTTTTTTCGGGCTCAATCGGGTTTTTATATGCATAATGTACCAACCCAGCATTAGTAAGGAAATAAAGTACGAACATTAAGGTTTTTGAGGTACAGGCTTGACCGGACGTGACAAACGTTCGTTGATAGTAATTATTTCTTATTTTATGGGAGGGGAAGTTTATGTTGGACAAGCTGTTCGGACTCAAGGCACAAGGGACGAATACCAGAACAGAAATCATCGCAGGCTTTACTACATTCGTAACGATGGCTTACATCATGTTCGTCAACCCGTCGATACTCAGCATTACAGGGATGGATCGGGATGCTGTATTTGTAGCGACGATCCTGGCTGCGGCTATCGCTACATTTGTTATGGCGTTTGTCGCAAACGTTCCTTATGCACAGGCTCCTGGTATGGGCTTGAATGCCATGTTCACCTTTACGGTCTGTCTGGGAATGGGAATCCCGTGGGAACAGGCATTGGCGGTCGTTTTTATCTGCGGTATCATCAATATAATCATAACAGTAACAAAGATCAGAAAAATGATCATCTATGCGATACCCAAGACTCTGCAGTATGCTATCAGCGGTGGTATTGGACTTTTCATCGCATACATCGGATTGATGGGCGGACACATCCTCAGCTTCACACCCGATAGCGAAGCAAATGCAGCCGGTGCTTTTTCCAAGGTAATACCTGCAATTGTCGATTTTACAAGCCCTGATTCCATCCTGACGATCATAACACTGGCGATCATTGTCGTTTTGATGCTTTTGAAGGTCAAAGGATCGATTCTGATTGGAATCGCAGCAGGTACGATAATCGGTATACCAATGGGTGTAACACAGATCCCCGAATCGTTCTCATTTGCTGTTCCGAGTTTGGCACCAACATTCCTGAAGCTGGACATTGCAGGACTGTTCGCCGACCCGACACAATTGTTCAAGATTTTGGCTCTTATTTTGACATTCAGCCTTGCAGATACATTCGATACGATTGGTACATTCCTTGGCACTGGCAGAAAAACAGGCATCTTCGATCAGCTGGACGAAGAAGCTCTGCAGAATGGAAAAGGATTTTCCTCCAGGCTTGACAAGGCATTGTTCGCAGATGCAACTGCTACCTCCATCGGAGCTCTGCTTGGTACCAGCAACACCACTACCTATGTTGAGAGCGCGGCCGGTATAGCTGCAGGCGGCAAGACTGGTCTGACATCCGCAACTGTAGGCGTATTGTTCCTGCTTTCATTGTTCCTCTCACCGATAGCAGGAATGGTCCCGGGAGCAACTACATCAGCAGCCCTTATCGTGGTTGGTATATTGATGGCGGATTCCCTTGGAAAAATCAAGTGGGGTGAACTGGAAGAAGCAGTACCTGCATTCTTCACTGCAGTGGTAATGCCTTTTGCTTACAGCATAACAACAGGTATTGCTGTTGGGTTCATATTCTACTGCATCACCAAAATTTGCACAAAGAAGGCAAAAGAAGTGCACCCGATCATGTACACTGTTACAGTGATCTTTATACTGAACTTCCTGATAACAGCGCTGAAGCTGTTTTAGACAAACTGAAGTCCGTCCGCCTCACGCGGGCGGGCTTCTTTAGGTAAGCGGCGCGGCGAGGCCGGCAGGGCCGCGGTGAGATGCAGGCGCAGCAGAACGGCCGCGGTGAGATGCAGGCGCAGCAAGAACGGCCGCGGTGAGATGCAGGCGCAGCAAGAACGGCCGATATGAGATGCAGGCGCAGCAGAACGGCCGCGGTGAGATGCAGGCGCAGCAAGAACGGCCGATATGAGATGCAGGCGCAGCACAAGATCATGCAATTACATGGAGCGGGGCTTTGCACCCGGAATACTGGGGCATTCCCGCTCTTGCTATTGTTGAATAAAAGTTGAACTTCATATAGATATCATTTTTTGCAGGAGTTATTGAGATTATGTTTAGTACCGAAAAGAAGCCAAAAGTGGCGGTAGTAATGGGAAGCGATTCAGATTATCCTGTATTGAAGGGTTGTATCAAGCTGCTGAAGGATTTCGGCGTAGAAGTGGAGGCAATGGTTTGCTCGGCACACCGGACTCCTGAGAAAGCCGCGCAGTTTGCATCAGATGCTGAGGAAAACGGCATAGAGGTAATAATTGCTGCAGCAGGCAAAGCAGCGCACCTGCCCGGAGTCCTGGCCGCATTCACACCACTGCCGGTGATAGGGCTGCCGATAAAATCTTCAACCATGGACGGATTGGATTCTCTGCTGTCCATAGTACAGATGCCTTCGGGGATACCTGTGGCTACAGTGGCCATAGACGGAGGCGACAATGCGGCTCTTCTGGCAGTTCAGATCATGTCCGGGCTGCACCCTGAGTTGAGAAAAAAGATGAAGGAATATAAAGCCGGTCTTGCTGTAAAGGTCGAGCAGAAAAATGCCGAACTGCAGAAAAAGCTGCTTGGGGAAGAGTAGCTTTTGGACCGGGTGCAATGTGGTCGGTTGGAAGGGGTATTTATGGACAGAGGTATACGATTTGGAAAACTCCATGAAGAGTGCGGTGTCTTTGGCATTTTCAGCAATGATGGTCACGATGTTGCAAGGGCGGCGTACTATGGACTTTATGCGCTGCAGCACAGGGGACAGGAGAGTGCAGGCATTGCTGTAAATGATTCCGGAGTGATCGTGTACCACAAGGATATGGGGCTGGTGCCGGAGATATTCAACGAAGTAGTGCTGAACCACCTGAAGGGGCGCATAGCCATAGGTCACGTCAGGTACTCTACTACAGGCGGAAGTCTCAGGGAAAACGCGCAGCCGATGGTGGTCAAATACAGGAACGGCCAGCTTGCCCTGGCCCACAACGGCAATCTGGTCAATGCAGCAGAGCTGCGAAACGAGCTGGAGGAAAACGGTGCCATATTCCAGACCACCAGTGACACAGAGGTAATAGCCAATCTGATCTCAAGATTCAGAGTCAGCAGTAAAACCATAGAGGATACCATCAAAAAGGTAATGGATACCATCAGGGGTTCATATGCCATAGTGATGGTCACACCGAAAAGACTGGTGGGAGTAAGAGATCCCCTGGGGATCAGGCCCCTTTGTATAGGCAGGCTGGACAACTCTTATGTGCTGGCATCCGAATCCTGTGCTCTGGATGCTGTGGGTGCTGAAATGATAAGGGATGTGGAGCCAGGTGAGATGGTCCTGATAGGAGAGGATGGCATCAAATCGGTCAGATTCTCCGTCGGAAACGGTTCCGGGGACGAGGCGAGCCCAAGCAGAGACATTTCCGGGGACGAGGCGGGCCCAGACGGAAGCGAAGACAGAGACGAAGCGAGCCCAGGCGGAAGCGAAGACGGGGACGCGGCGGGCCCAGGCGGAAGCGAAGACAGAGATGAGGCGAGCCCAGGCGGAAAGATACGAAGGCCCAGCAGGCTATGCATATTCGAGTATGTGTATTTTGCAAGGCCGGACAGCATCATAGACGGGATAAGCGTCATGCAGGCCAGGACAGAAGCCGGCCGAATGCTGGCAATCGAGCACCCGGCGGATGCAGACATAGTCATTGGCGCGCCGGACGGCGGCCTCAACGCTGCACTGGGATATTCGAGGGAGTCGGGGATACCATACGGCCAGGGCTTGCTGAAAAACAGATATGTAGGCAGGACCTTCATACAGCCCGAGCAGGGACAGAGAGAAATGGGAGTCAGGATTAAATTCAATGCAATGAAAGCCGAAATAGAAGGCAAACGCGTTGTAATGGTGGATGATTCCATTGTCAGGGGCACCACCACCAAGAGGATAGTGCAAATGCTGAAGGATGCAGGAGCCATTGAGGTGCACATGCGGGTGTGTTCACCACCGTACAGGTATCCGTGCTATTTTGGCATCGACATATCGTCCACTCAGCAGCTGGTTGCGTCGACGCATTCCGAAGCTGAGATATGCAGTATAATTGGAGCAGACAGCATAGGCTACCTCAGTCTTGAGGGGCTTTTGAGCATATCGCCGGGAACAGGCTGCGGCTTTTGCACAGCATGTTTCGATTCCAGATACCCTATGGACGTACCGGCAGAGGGCAATAAAATGATTTTTGGAGGATGATCTGAGATGATCGATTACAAGTCGGCCGGCGTTGATGTCGAGGCTGGTTATGAGGCCGTAAAGCTCATGAGGAATGATGTGAAGCGCACGTTCAGACCGGAGGTGCTCGCCGATATCGGGGGCTTCGGTGGATTGTTTGCACTGGACAAGAGCAAATATGAGGAACCGGTGCTTGTATCGGGCACCGATGGAGTGGGTACCAAGCTGAAGATCGCATTTCTTATGGACAAGCATGATACGGTCGGCATCGACGCTGTGGCAATGTGCGTTAATGATATAGTCTGCGGAGGAGCAGAGCCGCTGTTCTTTCTTGATTACATAGCTCTGGGGAAAAACCGTCCTGAAAAAGTGGCACAGATCGTAAAGGGCGTGGCTGACGGCTGTACTATGGCGGGATGCTCGCTCATAGGCGGCGAGACTGCTGAAATGCCCGGCTTTTATCCCGAAAATGAATATGATATCGCAGGCTTTGCCGTAGGCATCGCAGACAGGAAACGGATCATCGACGGAAAAAGAATAAAAGAAGGAGATGTTCTTGTGGGGGTGGCATCCTCTGGCCTTCACAGCAACGGATTCTCTCTTGTCAGAAAGCTGCTCAACCTAAATGAAGACAAAATGAAAAAACATATAGGCCAGCTTGGCACCACCATCGGCGAGGAATTGATCAAGCCCACCAGGATATATGTAAAGCCCATTCTGGCTCTTATCGAAAGGTTCAATGCAAAGCAAGAGTGGAACATCAAAGGTATTTCACATATTACCGGCGGCGGATTTATTGAAAATATTCCAAGAATGCTGCCGGAAGGGCTGAGAGTCAGGATAAATCTGGGTTCATGGCCGGTGCATCCAATATTCACACTGCTTCAGCAGACCGGCGATATCGACACCGCCAGCATATACAACACGTTCAATATGGGAATTGGAATGGTCCTTGCCGTTGATCCCGCTGTATCGGCCGATGTCATTGCCTTCCTGGAGGAACAGGGCGAGAAGGCTTACGCCATTGGCGAAGTCATCGCAGGCGAGGCCGGGGTCGACCTTTGCCAGGAAGCGTAGGAGGTGCCGGCAGACAGCCAGACGGCAGGCAATGCCGGGATCGCACAGCGGCAGACAGCCAGGCGGC
>JAAYPO010000022.1 GCA_012519745.1 Clostridiaceae bacterium
GCCAGCGCCATATATACCATGAATCTCTCTTCAAGCGCTCTGCTTTTTGTATTGCCGGCCAGCTCCAATCCAAGCTGACCAAGACTGTCCCTGTCCATATCGGAAAGAAGTCCCTCATCACCCTTGCCCCCGGGCAGAACGCCCTCGTTCACACCAAGTATATAGAGAGCCTTTATGTCGTGGCTTCTGGCTCTTTCTATGCTTCCGGCAAGGACCTGATCCAGCGCAGGAGGAATAAGACTCATTTTGTGCCCGGCAAAGCCTGCAGACAATATCTCGGTAAAACGCTCGGTCCCCAATGTCTCTTCCCCGAGCACATCAACTATCTGCGAGAAGACATTCATAACGATATTCCATACCTGACGGTATTCATTTGCTTTGTCAAGCTGACCGTTGTCGGCAAATTTGCGTGAAAGCTCCTCGATTTTTTCGGCAGCTCCCGTATCGCACAGCAGTTCATATAAAGCAGTGCAAAATACGACCGCAGCAGCGCCGCCTTTTGTTTTCTGCCTGAAGGCATCCAGTGGCTCAGCAAGTTTTTTCCTTGCAGCATTTATCCTCCCGAGCAGTTCTGTTTCCCGGCCGGAAGGCTCCTTTCGCCGCCCGCTGTCGTCCACCGGATAATCCCAGTCGCTTTCCCTCTTCCATACATTGCCCCTGATACCATTGGCCAGCACATAGTTCTCGAGGATGTCCAATTCATCTCTGTCAATGGATAGAAGCCCTGTTTTGGCATATCTGAATACAGCCTCATAGGACCAGCTGCTTGTGAATATCTCAAGGGCGGATAAGATGAAAACGATCAGCGGATGCCCGTCAATATCCCTCTTTCCGTCCAGAAAGAAGGGTATCCCGTAACGCTTGAAAACACTTTTGACTATACTGCTGTAGCTGTCGGGATTTCTCATGGTCACTGCGATATCCCTGTACCGGAATCCGCATTCCCTGCAGAGCCTGATTATGTCCCTTGCCGTATCCTCCACCTCCGAATAGGGATTTGCGGAGGCAGTTATGCATACATCCTCTGTGGGTCCGGGAAATTTTTTATATGGATATTTATAAAAATTCTGTTCAAGATGTCCCAGGGCCTCGGAGCCCATGAATCTGACCGAGCTTCCAATGCCATGGCCATTGGTGCTTTTGACATTTTTCTGAAACGAAGCTGCATCGGGACCTTCCATACCCTCCTGACCACCAGGCCTGACAACTCCCTTGACGCTGATCCCTTCCGTTCCATCAAGCCTGACGGGTCTCTCGACGCTGATCCCCTCTTCCGCCGCCAGCCTCAGCAGCTTGGCCGCTGTGTTCCTGACAGGCCCGAACACCATGGGAGCGTTATCTCCCGGATCGTTTGAAAGACAGTCGGTACAGAGGCAGACCGTAACGCGGGCTGCTTTTTCAAGGAGCTTTAATATGACTTTATATTCCTGGGGCGTAAAGCCCGAAAATTCATCTATCCATATCTCGGCGCCATCATATCGTGTCGACTGATCAAGCTTCTTATACAACTCCAGCAAATCATCATCTGCATCGAGATAATTTTTATGGAGTATGTTTTCAAACTCAGAATAAACAAGAGACAGATCGCGCAGCTTGTCCTTGAGCGGAATCCCGTCCTGCAGCATGTCTGTCGTTTGAGCCAGCTCCTCGGGAGAGATGTCATATCGCTTGAACTCAGTTATAGCATCAGATAGGGTCTCTGTAAAACCCCTCCTGAGGGCCGCGCGTGAAAAGAACTTCAATTCGCTGCCAAGCTTGTCCAATATACGAAAAAGCAGCATGCTTTTGCCTGCAGAATCCAGATGACGGCGTGTTATCCCGCCGACCTCGCTGAAAACCCTGAATGCAAGCCTTCTGAAGCTGAGTACCTCAGCTCTGCATATCCCTGCCGCCCCTGACAGCCTGGCCAGATTTTTCTCAGCCTGGAGAGAAAACTGCTCCGGTACGATGAGCAGTACAGGCTTCTGCGCATCTTGAGCACTGCTGTCAACACCGGTATTACTATTATTTATACTGTTCCTTATTTCATCATAGCAAAAGCTGGTCTTTCCGCTTCCAGCTCTGCCATAAACTATCCTGAGCCCCATGTTTGCCTCCATCCGGGATAGAATAAGCAGCAATGACAATGTACGGTTTCATTTTATCACAATAAGAGACAGGTATGAATCTATAGGCGGAATTTTGAATAACACGGTCAATAATGTTTGATGTAACATCTGCCGGCGCAAATGTCAATCACCGAAGTAATCAACCCACTCAACCGGTTCAAAACCGCTTTCCCTGAGAATACTGTCACAATGGCCTGTGTGATACTGCATATGCCTGACAAGCATGAACACTATGTCCATATTGCTTATCCTATCATATAGTACAGATGCCTCCCGAAGCCACGCATCATCCTTGCCTGCAAAAAACGTCTTACACAGAGCAGCAACTTTATTCGAATACCCCTGCAGTTCATCTTTGGACAAGCTGTCAACAGGATCACTTTCCAGTTCAGGGTATATCACCTTTCCCGCAAAGGGTTCAACAAAGCTGTCACTGCTCAGCCTCATCCAGTAATCCACACCGGACAGTGCATGAAGGATCTGCTGCCAGAATACGTACCCCCCGCGTTTTTCATTCCACAGCTCATCAGGGCATTTTGTGATCAGATCCTGCAGCATTTTTAAAGACATTTCGAAATGTGTCCTGGCCGCATCCAAAATACTTCTTGCCATCGCGCACACTCCTTTACAAATCAGAAGCTGTTTTCAAAAACCTGCTGTCAGAAGCTCAAGCTTTTGTTATCCAGGTCCCGACTTATTCAGCTTAATTCCGTACCGGCAGAGATCATTGCACATCTCCGCCATGGAACATACATTCATATACCTTGACCCCGCCCCTGAATATCTCTTCAAGGCCGTCAAACCAGTGAAAGTCGCCGGTTACACTGCATTTGTACAAATACTCACCACTGCGGTACTCCTCCGGACCTCTGTAAGGCTTATCAAAAGGCACATTGGCCAGTGCTTCCTTCAGAAAATCCCCAGAAAAGCCTTCTGCAATGACTCTGCCGCAGTAGTTCATCGCCCAGAAGGGCTGTCCGTTCTCCCATAAAGCCTCTTCTCCGGCAAATTTCCCGCCTCCCAGATATGTATCGATATAGAGCAGGTCTCCCTCTGCATACTGCAGATCGTGTGACACAGGCCTCGAAGGGGTCGACTCAGGTCCTTTCCCGGCATAAGTCGCCCTTTTTGCCCTTAACAGGAATTCCGTGATTTTTCTCAGGTCCATTATACTACCCCCAGCAATATAGCTATGTCGAACTTATGTTCTAGTTTACCACAATATGGTTTATAGTTCAATGGATTTTTAATCAAATGGCATCGGTTACCCATCGATTCACTGTCGGTTCACTATCGGTTCACTGTCGATTCACTATCGGTTCACTGTCGATTCACTATCGGTCCACTGTCGATTCACTATCGGTTCATTGTCGATTCACTATTGGTTCATTGTCGGTTCACTATCGGTTCATTGTCGGTTCACTGTCGGTTTTACCATCGATTTACCATCGATCTAGCATCGGTTTTACATCATAGTCCTTACATGGTTTACGCACGAAACTATACCAGCTCCAATCGATACATCGGTGCTCAAAAATTCAAGTTCTGGGCTCAATTTCATTGAATATATTGATAGTATTCCATGATAAGGGCACATAATATGTAGATTTTAAAGTTATGTAACTATCACCGCAGCATTATGCGCCCAGAACTTGAATTTTTGCTCACCCTGCTCC
>JAAYPO010000023.1 GCA_012519745.1 Clostridiaceae bacterium
GAGATGGAAAAAATACATGAAAATACATTCAGAAACGTTAATATCGCATTGGCCAACGAAATGGCGATCATATGCGATAAAATGGGTATAGATGTATGGGAGGTTATCGAAGCTGCGAAAACCAAACCCTACGGGTTCATGCCTTTTTACCCCGGAGCAGGAGTGGGCGGGCATTGTATAGCCGTTGATCCCTTTTACCTTACATGGAAAACAAGAGAATATGGGTATCATACAAAGCTTATAGAGACAGCAGGGGAAATCAATAATTCAATGCCGGAGTTTGTGCTGGACAGGACGATGAAGATCCTCAACAGGTTTGGAAAAGCGCTGAACGGATCAAAAGTTCTCGTACTGGGAGCCGCTTACAAGCCGGATATCAATGATGTTAGGGAATCGCCCGCATTGAAGGTTATAGATCTGCTTGTGAAAAACGGGGCGGTTCTTGACTATAACGATCCCTATGTACAGTATTTCAAATATAAGGGACGAGAATACCATTCGGTGACATTGAACACTGAAATCCTTCAGGAGGCAGATATTGTAATAATCACAACTGCACATTCAGACTATGATTATGATTTTATACAGAGGAATTCCAAATTAATTTTCGATACTAAAAATGCAATGAAAAGTACAACAGACAAAACCAATATCGAGAAGCTGTAAATTTGTATCTGTCCATTGAGATGGGACATAAATAATTATCTAAACAAAATGTCATGTTATTCCGATAAATATATAGAGAGGGGCTGCCCTCATTCAGTAATTCATGGAGGGATTTATATGAGGATATCAGGCATGGACGCCATGGCAAACGGCATACAGCAGACTGTTGACCTGCAGGGCAGGCCGGTTGAAGCCGTTCCAGTTTCACCAAAGCTCCAGTCCCGGAGTACAGACCAACAAAGCACAGGCACACAAGACTACCCTGTTACCGAAAAAGTTGTCGCAGAGGCTGTTGAAAGAGTAAACAAGGTAATTGAGGGGAGCAGCAGGCGATTTGTGTATTCAGTTCATGAGAAAACCAATGAGATAATGATAAAAGTAATAGACGAAAACACAAAAGAAGTCATAAGAGAAATACCACCGAAAAAGATACTGGATATGGTCGCGAATATGCTTGAGATGGCAGGCTTGTTAGTTGATGAGAGAAGGTGAAGTAAATGAGTTACATAAATACTACATATAACAGCGTCACAAGGATGACAGGGTTATCAGGGCTCGATGTCGACAGCCTTGTATATCAGCTGATGCAGGTCGAAAAGACCAGGCTCAACTCTGTGTCCCAGAGCAGGCAGCTGCTGATATGGAAGCAGGAGCAGTACAGAGAAATAACCAGTGCGCTCCAGAGCTTCAGCAATGAGTATTTCAACTCGCTGAAGCCTGCTATGGACATGCGCAGTTCTTCTGTATATAATGCATTTGCTGTAAAGTATGACGGAAAGGATACCAATCCGTACTTTTCTGTTACCGCAGGCTCAGGAGCCAAGGCCGGCAGCTACAATATCAGCAACATCGTAACCGCCAAAACAGCGAAGGTCAATGGTACCTCTGCTGCAGGGAACATCATCGGCATATCGGAAGACAAAATAGGCCAGATCAGCAGTGAAGCAGGAAATAACGTATTTGCCGTTGAGTTTAACGGGGTGAAGAAAAACATTGTTTTGTCAGACGGCCTAAACAATATCGAGGATCTGGCTTCAGACCTGCGCAACAAGCTCAATGATGCGTTCGGAGACGGAAAGATCAATGTGATCTTGGATTCGGGCAGGCTTGAATTCTCCACAGACAAGACTAACACATTGTCATTCTCCAGCACGATGAATGGAGGATACAATTCTGTATTTAACAGTGACCTGAGTGCAGGCATCACCTTTACAGGACTTAACAACAAGTTCAGCATAAAGCTTGGAAATACGACGAAGGAATTTTCATTCGAAGCCGGAACCAGCTTCGGCAACGCAGACAATCTTGCCGCAGCTATACAGAATATGGTCGACGAAGAGTTTGGTGAGGGCGCGATAACTGTAAAGACGGAAAACAACAGGATCAAGCTTGAAAGTACTGTTCCGGAAACCGCAGTTTCAGCTTCTGCTGTGGAAAGCGACGGACTGAAGGCGATCGGACTTGATGGCGCCAGCCGTTCCAACAAGCTGAATCTCAGCGCTAAGATCGCTGATATAATGGACAGCTTTGCTGTTCCGATAGGATTGGGAGAGAACCAGTACGAAATCAGCTTTACAATAAACGATCAGACCTTCAGCTTTGATACAAGGACAACATCTCTGAACGATATCATGGCGACCGTCAACTCAAATTCGGCCGCAGGCGTCAGGATGAGCTACGACAGCCTTAACAACAAATTCACACTCGAAACAAAACAGATGGGTGTGACCGCACGCATCATGGCAAGTGATTCTGAAGGAGGTTTCCTGGGAGCAATGGGCCTGGCTACTTCCAATGCCGTTACGGGACGTGATGCAAGCATAACCTTTGATGACGGCGAAAACGGTGAACAGACGATCACGCGTTCGACCAACAGCTTCACTATAAACGGAATGACATTCAATATTCAGAAGGACTTCGCAGATGAAGTGGAGATCTCAGTCAGTTCGGATCCTACAAAGGCTGTAGAACTTATAAAAGGGTTTGTGGAAAAATATAATGGGCTGTTGGATAAGATCAACTCCATGCTTTCGGAAAAGAGAGAATATAGTTATGCTCCGCTGACCGACGATCAGAGGGAAGCCATGAAAGACGATGAGATCAAAAAGTGGGAGGAAAAGGCCAAGTCGGGACTCCTTGCCAATGACAGTCTGCTGCGTTCTATAGTGACCAGCCTTCGGAATGCTGTCGTTGAAAGTGTTGAAGGGACAGGCCTGACGCTTGCATCTATAGGAATCAAGTCAAACAGCTGGGTCGATAAAGGGAAATTGTATATCGACGAAGAGAAGCTGAAGAATGCATTGAGCGAGAATCCTACCGAAGTATTCAGTCTGTTCACGAAGCAGTCGGATGTGTTATATAACACGGCAGTGACCAATGGATCAGCTAAAAATGAAAGGTTCAGGGAATCCGGACTTATTTACAGGATATATGATGCGATCCAGGACAATATACGCACTACCACCGTCGGGGGGCAAAGAGGGGCATTGCTGGAAAAGGCGGGTATGACCGGAGACAGATCCGTATTAAACAATATGCTTTACAGCCAGATCTCCAGTTATGATGACAAGATAGCAAAGTTGAATGATGAACTGATAATCAAGGAAAACAACTACTACTATCAGTTTTCACAATTGGAGACACTGATAAACAGTATGAATACTCAGAGCACATGGCTGGCTCAGCAATTCGCTTATTAACGCATGGTCAGCCGCAGGTATATCATAATGATTCGCTATATATGATGTCGTATAGATAAATCAATTTGCAAAAGGAGCCGAATATGGTTACTTCAAGTATGTATGAAACTTACAAACAAAACTCTATTTTCACCGCTAGTCCCGAGGAACTGACGCTAATGCTTTACAACGGCCTGATCAAATTTATTATGCTCGCCCAGAAATCTATCGAGGATAAGGATGTCCAGAAAGCTCATGAGAGCATAATAAGAGCGGAGGATATCCTTATGGAGTTCAAGGCGACGCTCGATATGCAGTATGAGTTGTCCCATGGACTGGCGCTTTTATATGACTATATGCTCGACAGATTGTTTGATGCCAACATTAAAAAGGACACGGACATACTTGCTGAGGTGCTGCATTTTGCGAAGGATCTCCGGGACACCTGGGCTCAGGCCATGAAGATCGCGAAGCAACAGGGAAGAAAACCGGTCGCTGTTGCGGAATAGCGTAAAGGAGAGCTATGGATACAAGCAGGGAAGTAAAGTTTGACAGGATGATAGAGCTTCTGGACAGAAAAAAGCAACTGCTCAGCGATATGCTTGAGTTGACCAAAGCGCAGACTGACGTTATAGCTGAGGGAACTCTCGACAAGCTTAAGCTCCTGATAGATGAAAAGCAGACTAAAATAGATGAGATAGACAAGCTGGATGCCGATTTCAGCGTATACTTTGAGAGCCTTAAGCTTGCCTTTGGAATAAACAAGCTCAGTGAGCTGGATGTGTATGCTGATCCCCGGGCGAAGCAGCTTAAACAAATAACATCAGAGGTAATGGATCTTATTGGTGAAATAAGCAGCATAGAAAATATAAACAGTGAAAAAAGCAAAAAGCTGCTGGAGGAATTGGGCTCGCAGATCAAAAAGGTAAATCAGGGCAAAAAGATAAATAACGCATACAGCGCACAGCCTGCCGATACTCCATCATCGTTTTTTCTCGATCAGAAGAAGTAGACGGAGATATTACAACAGAGTATAAAACCCGGTGATACTATCGTATCCGCCGGGCTTTTTGTTTTTATGGCCATTTATTAGTCTGGAGATTGTCTGCCTCCGTCTAGTCACAAAAATCCCTGCAGTTGGTCTATTTCTGTTTAGTCCGTATTAGGGGCTGCGAATGGTCCATTTCTGTTTTATCCGTATTTGGGTTTACATCCGGCAGACTCATTTTCGTTCAGTCCTCAGGATATACCTTTCTCAGGAAGGAGAAGACCCTGCTCAAATACTCCTGCTTATTACTCATGTATGCCTGAACATGTCCCTGGTCCCCTGTCTGCCAGAATTCTGCCCCGGATGGATTAAGGCCGGAATACTTCTGGTACAGCTCTATCGAATTGATGATCGGGATAAAATCATCATTGCGGCTGTGTATGAGCATAAGATGAGGCGTATTTTCTGCAGTTATGGCGTTTACAGGACTGGCGTCCTCCGGTCTGATGCCTCCGGCTACGTTTATCGCCAGCGCCGTTGTTCTGTTGAAGGGGAACTGAGGCAGATCGGTCCATTTATCCAGATCGCTTATAAAATATGATTTCAGGTCCGAATATGGACTGTCGGCAATAACGGCATCCACCAGAGCCGATCCTTCTGAAGAGGTGCTTTCTGCAGCGGCAAGGATAGCAGCGGAGGCGCCTGTTGAGAACCCCATCAGAGTTATGCGCTTTGACCCCTGATTCCTCATGTACTTTATTGCGGCCTTAACATCCTCCTTCTCGTTATATCCGAAGGTGCAGTCCTTGCCGCCGGATTCCCCGGAGTTTCTGAGATCAAAGGCCAGTACGTTGTAGCCGTTGTTCAGGAATTCCTTGATCATATCCACGGTTTCCACACCAAACTCAAGCCTGTTGCTGCCATATGAATGGACAAGGATTACTGCCCTGTCGCTGTGCTTTGCCTCAAACAGCCAGCCATCCAGGAGGATGGTGCTGTCGGCGCCCCTGAAGGTTATATCTCTGTATTCGGGTACTATATTCGATGAAAAAGCATCGATGGGTTTTTTCTCCGGGTGCAGAAGGTTCCAGCTTTTATAGACTGAAAGAATAACGGTGGCTAACAGGAGAATGAAAAGCAGCACTATGACAGGTATTACTATATATTTTGCCCGGCGCACTTTTCTGGCTGCAAATGTGACTCCCGTTATCCTCATTATCCGATACCTCCAATCTTTTTTGGCATTCTGTTGACATGCATCATGATTAACACTATTATATTTTTTATTATACGTATTGTAAAGGTCAAGTAACAAGTTGGAGACAGGCGGGATGGCGGTGCCTGCGGCCCGGCGGACGGACAGGTTATGATGCTGATGGAGGATGGAAATGCTTTGTGATATTTGTCCGAGACAATGCAATATAGACAGAGCAAAAACAAAGGGATTCTGTGGTATGAGCAAAACTCCTGTGGCGGCGCGCGCTTTTTTGCATATGTGGGAGGAGCCATGCATCAGCGGTACGAGGGGCTCCGGCACTGTATTTTTCTCAGGCTGCAACCTCAAATGCATCTATTGCCAGAATTACGAAATAAGCCATAAAGGCAGGGGCAGGGAGTTGACCGTACGTGAACTGGCGGATATTTTCCTGACGCTGAGGGACAGGGGCGCCCACAACATTAATCTGGTGACTCCAACTCACTTTGTTCCGGCCATAAGGGAGGCGCTTAGCATTGCAAAGGACACCGCTGCTGTCGGAACTGTTTTACCGGCAATGAAAACAAGTGACTCAGCAGCTTGTTCGGAGGTATTGGACCGACGGCCCCTCGATATTCCTGTAGTATATAACACAAACGCCTATGACAGTGTGTTACAGCTTCATTCGCTCGAGAACATGGTCGATATATACCTGCCCGACCTGAAGTACATCAGTTCAGACCTGTCGAAACAATACTCCGGAGCACCGGACTATTTTGAAAAGGCATCTGCCGCCATAATGGAGATGTACAGGCAAAAAGGCGCGCCGGAGTTCGACTCCGGGGGCATGATGCAGAAAGGTGTCATAATAAGACATCTCGTGCTTCCGGGACATACCGCTGAAACATTAAAGGTGCTCGACTGGATATCAGCCAACCTTTCAAAGGATGCATATGTCAGTCTGATGAGCCAGTATACCCCCTGTCACCTTGCCAGAGAGCACAGCAGGATAGGAAGGCGGATAACCCGCCATGAGTATGACAGGGTCGTCAGCAGATTCATGAAGCTCGGTCTGAATGGTTTTGTCCAGGAGCGGGGATCGGCGTCCGAAGAGTTTATCCCGGATTTTGATGAAACATTTCTAATCTAAGCAGATATTTTCTTGTCACAGCTATTTATAAAATTATTTCCCGTAATTTGTATATCAACAGCACGTCCTTTTCTGCATGATATCAACATTTGCTAAGTTTTTATATACTTTGATAGAAAATTTTAACAAAAAAGTATGGAAAAAGAATTAGTATTGTGATAGAATCAGTCACATCCAAATAAATGTGATAAAATGTAATATTATCTAAATGATAACAAGCGAGCCGGCGGATGGTGCAACCGGCAATATCACCTGATTTGTGGGGGATCGGCATGCAGGCGGGAGATTTTTTCAATGAAAGATATATAGTGGAGGGGATACTTGGCAAAGGCGGGATGGGAACCGTATATCTGGCCAGGAATATCAATACCGACACGTACTGGGCCATCAAGGAGATAGATATGAGATCGGACAGGCAGATCAATCTGGCAGCAGAGCCGAATCTGCTGAAAAAGCTGGATCATCCGGCACTTCCCAGACTTTTCGATATCATAGAACAGGATGGCTTCCTGTATATGATATCGGATTACATTGACGGTGTTTCTCTAGATAAAAAGCTGACTGAAGAAGGAAGATTTGCTGAAGAAATTGTTGTCGACTGGGGGATCCAACTCTGCAAAGCATTGGATTATCTGCATTCGATCCGGCCAAATCCCATTATATACAGAGATATCAAGCCATCAAACATAATGCTTACCGAGAAGGGAAAGCTCAAGCTGATAGATTTTGGCACCGCTCGTGAGTACAAGCCCCAGTCCGATGCCGACACTGTCTATATCGGAACGAGAGGATATGCGGCGCCGGAGCAGTTCGGCACCGGCCAGACCAGCGCCGTTTCGGATATTTACAGCATGGGTATCACGCTGCATCACCTGCTTACCGGGAAGAGCCCCGTTGAAGCCCCATACAAGCTCAGGCCCATCAGATATTATGATCGACAGCTGTCAGCCGAATTGGAGGCGATCATCGGCAAGTGTACCAGTGAAGCGATGGAAGATCGTTATCAGAGCGTATTGGAACTGATGGAGGACCTGCTGGCATTGCAGGAGGCACTGTATTCCAATGGCAGTATATATCGTTCAGGTAAAATCGGTGACATCACCAGAGGAGCTTATAGGTATGGCGGCAGGGAAGGCGGAAGTGACAAGCCGGGCCGTGATGGCCGGGAGGTGGAGAGGGGTGTGTGTACAGCGAATGCTGAGTGGGCTCCGGATGGATGCATTGTTGACGATTATGCTCGGAATAGCAGTACTGTTGATGAGCTTGCTCGGAATAGCAGCGCTGTTAATGAGTATGGTCCGTTCAGCGGCGCTCCTGATGGGCATGAGAGGAACAGCCGGCATTTACACACCAGGAAAAAGAGGTCGAAAGCAAAAAGGCAGGGTGACGATGGAAGTGGAACGATAAGCGGCAATGCCGTGAAAAGGTATGGACAAAGTCACAGCTTTAGAAGGCAGGTCATAACTGTATGGGACAATGCCGAATTTGCCTGTGAACTTGCCTATACAGCGGCCAAATACACAGGGGGCAGTGTGGTTTTGATAGATTTGGACCTGCTGGCTCCCAAGGCAGACCTGATCCTGAATACAAGCAAATTTCCGGTCGGGACACAGGAATCCGGAGCATTAGGTCACTCCGGGCTCGATATAGTCATAGACGCAGTCACAAGGGGGGTGCTCACCTCAGCACTGCTCAGGCAGGCTGCCATAGTAAGAAACGATATGAAAAACCTGTACATCATCACAGGCAACTACAAGCTGAACAATTTTGAATACTACAGTGAAGAAAGCGTGCCTCAGATAATCGAAAAATGCTACCGCAGCTTTGATATCACAATACTGATGGTCAACCGTTCTATATATGATGCTTTTACTTTAGCCGCATTGCTGAGGTCGGATGTGAATATCGCAGCTGTCGGGGGGGATATCTCCAGCTTGCGTGAATTCAATACATATATTGCGTTTTTGAACGAAAAGCAGCGCCTTCCGCTTGAAAACACAAAATTCGTTCTCTTCGAGCATGACAGGTCGTGTGACATGAGTGAGGCAGAAACGAGGCAGGCAACGCAGGACAACCTGCTGGGGAGCATCTCTTACAGCAGGAAGCGTTCAATGTACAGAAATATCAAGGGAGCATATGCATCTCATATGGAAAAGGAAGTATTGGCCGAATATTACCGCATACACGGGAAGCTGGGACTGGTGCCGGCAGTCAGCCTGCTCCAGAAGCTTCTGAGGCTGTCGGCAGATATATTCACCGGCTCAAGGGATGAGAAGGGCGCTGCCCGGGAGGTTTAGTATATGCCTGTAGTCAAGTCACATCACAAATTGTTTTATGAACACTATAATGTTGCAGCCAGAAATGTGAGAGATATGAATACGATCATATCCTCTATCACCAATGACATACTCAGGGAATGTCCCGCACTTGTGGCCGATGTGTCTGCAGGCCGCATCCACAGGAAGGTTCTGGAGACTGCAGTCATAAAGGATATCGATGCCCACAGGTATCATTTCGGCTTTGACAGGGATGAACTGATCAGAAAGGTGTTTGACTTCATGTTCGGTTATGGTGAATTGCAGCCGTATATCGATGAAGAGGATATTACAGATATAGACGGTACTTTTTACAATCAGTTCGTAATAAAGCGTCATGGTGTGCGAAGCAAGATACCTGTTGATTTCGGCAGTGAGAAGATCTTCGATACATACTGCAAGCTTGTTGCCGTCCGTAACGGAGGGATACTTAATGAAAATGACAGCCACTGCAGGGTGACTGATGAAAAAAACAGACTCAGGATCAATGTATCCATCAAGCCGAGGAATGTTTCAAGCCCTGCTATCAGTATAAGGAAGCACCGGAAGAAAAGCTATACCCTGTCGGATCTGCAGAAGCTCGGTATGCTGGACAGCCAGCTGGTCGGGCTCATCGAAGGGCTGGCAAAAAGTGATGCATCGGTACTGTTCTGTGGGAAAGGAGCAGCGGGCAAGACTACTCTGATGCGGGCTTTTATCAATATCCTGCCCGAGATGGAAAGAGTGCTCATAGTAGAGTCCGACGCGGAGGTATACCCGGACAAGCCCTATTGTATCGAGCAGCGCATCAAAAAGCAAAATGACGGCGGAAGGCCGGTCACGCTGAAGGATCTGGTCAGGGATGGGCTGACCATGAGTCTCGATAGTTACTGCGTTGGGGAGATAACGGGCGACGAGGCCTGGGAGTTTGTAAAGGCTTCTTATTCAGGTCACAGAGGCATCGCCACCACCCATTCCGAGAGTGCCTATGATGCATTCGGAAGATTGCTGACCCTCAGCAAGGGAGCGAATATCGGAGAAAGCGAAAGGACGATCAAGGAAATGCTGGGCAGGAGTATAGACATTATCTTCTACCTGAAGGAGTTCCGCGTGGTGGAGGTACTGGAGGTATGCGGGTACAACAGTACTGAGGACAGCTTTGTCTACAACAGGCTCTATCGTGCCAATGGGGAGGTGATATCCGGTGAAGATGCCCGCTGCATTTGCTGACCAGACTAAATTGATCATTATATCCGTGCTGCTTCTGGCTGCCAATGCAGTACTGGCAGCGGCAGTTGCCAGAAATCCGGTCTTGGCTTCTGCATTTACTCGGCTGAAGGATCGTTTTTTTCAAAAGCTCAAAGGGTCTGCCGGCGGCAGGTCTGTCAAACAAGCGCTAAGGGGAGGAGGATCAGGTATCCGAAGCGGTGATGAGGCAGGACTTTACGGCGGCGGGGCATCTGGCCGCTATGAAGGAATGAGTCTGCTGGAACGGATAGAGCTATTGTATATCGGTAAATCAAATATCAGGCACTACCTGCCTTTTATGAACGTTTACATACTGTTGCTGACGATCATTTTGATATTTGTTGCTGTATACCGGCCTGTTTACAGCTTGCTGCAATTTATTCCCTCGTCGGTGGTCATTAGCGGTATACTTTCAGTTTCTCCCCTATTTGCGCTGGAATTGCTTTCAAGGTATAACGCCGAAACTATCAGGAGGAAATTGTCGGAATATATCTCAGTTCTCAGCAGATGGTGCTCTGTAAAGGAGGATATCATTTATGCATTTGAAAAATCTCTTGTTTCAAATGTCGGAGAGCCGCTCAAGACCTTCATCAGGGACATGGTCATACAGGTGAATCGGGGGATGGAGCCGGGTGAAGCCCTTGATATATTGCAGATGAAGGTGGATGATCCGCAGTTCAGGGATTTTATCATAAATGTCAAGCTTAGTATCAGACACAGAGGTGACATAATAAAGCTGTTATCAAACCTGGAAAACCAGTTTTACAAGATAGATGAGGAATACAACAGGCGCAGGATCTCGACATATAAGGACAGGATACTGATATATTTCATTATGTTCGCTGTGCTGGGGGTCGGGTATTTTTTTATAAGGCTGTCTCCCCAGGTCGGCAGCTTCTATCTGGATACTGTCACCGGCAAAGTGCTTCTGATGGTATTCAGCGGTATGTATGCCTTCGGGTTTTATCTGACGGCAGGGATCACCAGATTCAGGAGCCAGGGGTGATATTTTGGAGTATTTTGTTTTGTTGGTAAGGGACAATAGCATACTGTTTTTAATCCTCGGCATCATCAATGTTGTTTTAGGGCTTTTACTTACAAGGAAATTGTCGATAACAGCCTCAAAACGTGTGATGGAAGCTCTGGGGCCCAGAAACCCCGGATTGTCGGTATATAAACGCTGCTCAGTGTTAGTGAGCCAGGGAATGGCTGTATGCGAAAAAAAGTTAGAGAAGGGCAGATTATATGCCAAAGCCCTTAAGAAAATGAGGCAGGCAGGGTATAGAGGCGAATTCGTGCCTATTGTTTATCTGCTTGTGAAGTATGTGTTTTCCGGGTTTGTGTTTATCGTGGCTTTCTTGATAAATTATCCCGACTTTATCAGGCCTGTGGCGTCGGTGGTCCTGACAAACTCGATCCTTGAGGCTGTGATAGCAGCAAATAAGCGCAGGGTAAACCTCCGGTTCCAAAAGCATATCTACAAAATCTATAAATACCTGCACAATCAGATCTCTTCGGGCGTGAAGCCCACAGATGCTGTCAGGACGGTTTATGAGGTGACGGACGACAAGGAATTGAGGGGCATACTTGTAAAACTGGCTGCCAGATATGAGCTGACCCTTGACATTGATATTGCTCTTGAGGAATTCCGGTCCAATTTTGACACTCACGAGGCTGAGACCTTGTGCATAGCGCTCAAGCAGGGCATTGATACCGGTGACAACAAGGATCTGCTGGCCCGGCAGGAGGATATCATGTTCAAGAAATACTTCAATTACATCCAGGCGGAGACGGACAGCTGCAGGAACAGGAGTGTTGCAGCGGCTGCGGTTTATGTAGCCATCGTTGCCGTGATGATAATCGTTCCGCTGCTTGACGAGGTTGGTCAGGCGGTCGGAAGGATATTCATAAACTAAGTAAACGAGTAAGCGGAGGGTTTGAAATGGAACTGACAAGGCTAATGGTATTGGTCAAAAATTGTTTTCACAGAAATGACGTTATAGGAAAACGCTTCATATCCAAAAAGGATGGATTCGGCCTGAATGAACTGCTTGGGATAGCAGCTGCGATCATAATAGCAGCATTTGTTATCATCCCCAGTATGCGGACATTTGCTAAAAATATGATGGATGGTCTGAGTGCCTGGTGGAGCAATATTTCAAGTAATATATTCCCCACTTCATAGGCCGGGAGGGCGATGGATATGCCGGTCAAACCTTTGGTGACTGGAGTAATGCTTATATTTACAGTATTCTTGCTTGTCTATATGGTGGAGTTCTTTATCCCCCTTTCGGCCAAGGGCGATATTGATATGCTTTGCAGGAATGCGCTGCTGCAGATGGAGAACTCGGGAGGACTGAACACCTCCGGGAAGCTTGCGCTGAAATCGGAGCTTGAGGGGGTGGGTCTTGAGAATGTGACGATATCGGCCACGGAGAATGCCAAGCAGGGTGGGCTGCTGACTCTCAGGGTAGAGGGGGATTATACATACAATGGCATTACCGGTTTTTTGAACAGAGGAGAGGTAACCATCAGAATGGTATATGACAAGTCCACCATGTCAAGGAAGGTAGTGAACTGAAACGATACATAAGGATGTGAGCGGCAGAATAACGGCAGGCAAAGGGAACAGAGCTAGAGGATGTGAGCGGCAGAATAACGGCAGGCAAAGGGAACAGAACAGTGATGGGTAAGTATGTGAAGGGTGTGGGTATGACTCGTGCTTCACTGAAACGCGCAGAGGCAAGTGAATTTTTCTGCAGTAAGAGCAGGTCATGTCTAAACTGCAGCAAGTGGGGTTTATTCTCTGAATTATATGAGATAAAAGGAAGTGTTGTAACGGAAGTCGTGCTTATGGCAGCAATGCTTGTGTTCATAATCCTGCCTGTTTTCTCGGCTGTAACCGAAAAATATGTGCTTATGGAGAAGGCAAGGGTGATAAGGGACACAGTGGACATGACAAATATCTCCGCCTATAATTCGCTGACTGCATCAGAACTGGGTAAAGCAGTCGTTGACATGTCACAGGCGAAGATAATGGATATCTACAGAGAAATGCTTGCGCGAAATCTAAAGCTTGATGGGAATATGGATCCAAAGTCGGATTCAATAGCTGAGGGACGGGTGGAGGTCCTGTCACTGGTGGTGTGCAGCAGTGGTTTTCCTGCAGTGTGCCCGGAGGGAGTAACCATAACAAAGCCAACTGTTCATAGCTGCATCCGGGTACCGGTCAAACCGTCACTCTATAGGAGTATTATATTGGGCATGCTTGGCAAGGAGCACATAGACATTGTGGTCCATGTGGACTCGGAGATCCCATTGGACAATTAGTCCGAAAAAAATATTGATATGCAGGTGCTGGTATGAGAAGATATGGCTGGGTCGGAGGCGCATTGGTGATCGTCATACTGCTAGTTGCCGTCGAGATGATGATCATTTCAAATGTGTCAGGATATGAGGTCAGGGAGAAAGCAGTTTTTGCAGCAAGGGATATTGACGAAAATGCAGTTATAACCGGAGAAATGCTGGAAATCAGGGAAATAGGAGCCGATGCTGTTCACAGGGATGCTGTCAGGAGCATCGATGAGGCTGTCGGATTGACTGCCGCGAATTTCATATACAAGGGAGAGCAGCTCCTGAAGGGCAGACTGACGGATGAACCCGCCAGCGCTGTTGAAGCATTGGATAAGTCCAACAGGCTTTTCTCCCTGGAACCCAAGAGTGATCAGGCGAGTGCGTGGCAGTTGGTAAAGGATCAGTATGTGGATCTGATATATGTGCCAAATCATGGCCAGCAGGACAATACACCGCCGGAAGCTGCCGGAGTCGTTGGGGTGCCGCCGCTGGACAACGGCGTCAAGCTGCTCAAGAGGATCAGGATAGCAGGACTTGTCGATGAGAACGGGAGATTGGCAGAAGGTGACGTATCCGAAAAGCTTCCGAAATTTATTTTGCTTGAGGTAACTGAAGAGCAGGCCGTCTTTCTCGCCTATGCGAAGAGCAATGGCAAGCTTGAGCTGTCAAGCATCCCCGGCTGAGAGCAGCTGTGACCGGTTGATTCAGCGATATCTGGATGAGAGCAGCTGTGCCTGGCTGAGAACAGCGGTATCTGGCTGAGAGTAGTGGTGCCCGGTTGAAAACAGATGTATCTGGCTAAGAGCAGCTGTGCCTGGCTGAGAGTAGTGGTGCCCGGTTGAGAGTAGTGGTGCCTGGCTGAAAACAGCTGTATCTGGCCGAGAGCAGTGGTGCCTGGAGCGGGTCGGTTTGGCTTGTTAGGCGGTGTGCATATTGCCGCCTTTATGAAATGCGAATAGGAAAAAGAAACTTCTTTTATGTAGTGTGCTGGAAACTAATAATTAAAACTGATAGGAGGATAAGGATGGCAGATCTTAAGTTTGAAATCAAGAAGTTTATTGGAGTTATCGGGGAGGGAACAAAAGGATGGAAGAAGGAGGTCAACCTTGTCAGCTGGAATGAGCGCAAGCCCAAGCTCGATATCAGGGACTGGGACGAGAACCATGAGAAGATGGGCAAGGGAGTGACGCTGAACAAGGGAGAGGTGGAGCAGCTGAAGAAGCTGTTTGCCGAGATCGACCCCGAGGAAATGGAGGCTTGACGGCCTCCATTTTTTTTCATGAAACTAATGGGCAGGGAGCCCTGTTCGAGGATGAAATTCCAAATACATCGGAAAGCTGACGCACGGGAAATGTCTCTAAGGATAGGTACGATGTACCAAATTGCAAGTAAAGTGTGTATGGCAAGTGAAACCTATAGTGATTTGTCACTATATGGTAAACATAACAGGGTGATTACTGTTGTTATGTTTACACATGTGATTATGAGTACACACTTTAGTTGAAATTTGGAACAACTCAGTTATCATGATGTACCAAATTGCAAGTAGAGAGTGTATGACAAGTGAAACTTATAGTGATTTGTCACTATATGGTAAACATAACGGGGTAATAACCGTTGTTATGTTTACACATGTGATTATGAGTACACACTTTAGTTGAAATTTGGAACAACTCAATTATCATGATGTACCAAATTGCAAGTAGAGAGTGTATGACAAGTGGAATGTTATATGAGATTTACTCTATTGGTA
>JAAYPO010000024.1 GCA_012519745.1 Clostridiaceae bacterium
ATGCAGGAGTCAAAGTCCTGTGCCTTACCGGCTTGGCTATATCCCATCAATTAATAACGCAAAGTCAATTATAAAGGCATGGGCGCCATTTGTCAAGGCAAATAACTGCCGCTCCACCAACTCACACGGCCAGCCTCACTCGGCCCGTACATGAAAGCATTTTCCACCTAGTTGATATAGGTATACAATATTTCCTCACAGCCATAAAGCCTCGCTCAACAGACTCTGAACATGCAGGTCCTCAACGCACACCATTTTCACCAAGAGCCACGCACGCTGCTCATCACTCAGCTCCTGCATCTTGGCCGCTTCATTTGAGACGGTCACGCGCTTTGTTATCCTATCTATGGCATCTATCTTGTTCCGGGCGGAGGATATGGCCTCCTGCCATGCCGAACGTTTTGCGGCAAGTGCCGTCAGGAGATCGCTGCTGTTTACTCCTCCTGACATGAGAGCCTTGATCTCAAGCAAGGAAAAGCCAAGTGATTTGAGTTCAATCAGAGCATTCAGTGTCTGCACCTGATCGGCAGTGTAGTAGCGGTATCCGGTGTCCGGATCGATTTTTGCAGGCACGATGATGCCCTTTTTTTCGTATAATCGTATCGCCTTGACCGATACATTGAAAAACGCTGCGATCTCACCAATCTTCATCAATGTTTCTTCCATGCCTATCCCTCCATAGTTATGTGCATTGTATCATTGACACGCTTTACACCTGCCAGTGCAGTTTTTATATTGATCAGGCTGTTTGCCAGCATCATCATGCTTACCAGTAGTCCGGTCCTGTATTGTATTACAGCCACAAGCTGGCCAAAGGTCATTATCCCGGCAGTGGCCAAGCTTCCTCCAATCAGAAGGATAGCAAGAAATCCGCCCATGCCCGTCAACGGTTTTAACCCGTTTTCCATCGCTCTGCGATGATGTATTCTCATATTTCTCTTCTTCAGTTCCAGACTGCTTTGCTCAAAATGCCTGAGCAAAAATCCCTGAGCGTTATAAAGCATTGCCATATCGGCACATATCACAAGGGCGTTCATATCTGCTGCATTCTTTGCCGTCGCCTCCTGCACTTCAGTTGCGAGCTTTGTCATGGATCTGGCAACAAATAGCTGACTGATCAGCATATGTGGTATAACAAACAGCATGATCAACCCAAACAACTTAGGATCCACTAAAGCGAGTATCACTGAGGTAACGCAAACATTAACAATTGAAACAACCGCATGGGGCAAATGCAGTGGCTGGTCCAATAAAGCAACAGCCACCTGAACATCGGAATTCAGCCGCGTGATCCATTCGCCGGCCGCTCTGGCTTCAATCTTCTGCAATGACAGGCAGGAAATATGAAAGAACAGCTTCTTACGGATAGCACCGACCCATCTGGTTACATAGGCTGCGTACAAAGCCCACACAGTTCCATTATATAGGAAAAGAAGCAAGCTTCCAATGCCAAACAGCAGGCAGGCATAATTCAGCCCGATTTGATCATTCAAACTTATTCTGCCGAAGGCAAACTGCAGAAATCCCGCCTGAATAATCGTACGAACAGCGTCAAAGGGACAGCGCAGTAATGTCAGGATAACAAACCTCCTGATATTGCCCGCCATCAAGAATAAATCATATACATTACGCATTGATAACCGTCCTCGAATTAAAAATAACTGCGTGCATGACGCACTGATAGCCGTCCTCTATTGAAAAATATACTTCATGCATTACGTACTGATAAGCTGTCCTCTATTGAATAATACACTTCGTGCATTACGCACTGTTAAGCCGCCCACCCTCCAGGAAACTGTATACCACATAATTATGACAGTCGGTAAATTTGATAAAAGAGTAAGCCTTGGATCGAGCCAAAGCAACCATAAAAATGTTCCGAGGCACTTTATCAAATCATCGGCAAATGTAAACAGGTTATCACGAAGAAACACAGATACATCGCACATTTCATTCTGAAGCATGGACAGCTGTTCACCTGCATTTATATTTTCTATTTCAGTAATGGTAATGGACGTAAAATGCTTTGCGTATCCCATACGGAGGTCGTGTGCCAGCGTTTCACATGTCCAGCCTGAACAGATTTTTAGCAGGTACAGCATCCCCATGCTGACAGCTATGGCAGCAACCGCTGCAATTATTGCTTTTACCGGAATATCGCTGTTTGTGTTGATAGTATTGATAACAATGCTGAGTTGGCTGTTCCACCACAAAGACACAGCAACAGTCAATATGTTGACCCCTATTGTAAGTGCAGTCAATCCGGCTCGTTTTGATAACAGCTTTATGAGAAGGGACATACTCTGACCCCCTTACGTCCCATACTTATCCTGATAGAGCCTCTAACCATTTTCATAAAACCTGACACTAAAGATTATAAACCGTGCCCCAAGGGCAGAGTCAAGGAAGAAACAGTCCGGTATTATCAATGCTTGAAGTTTGAGTACGGATATATGAATATAATAGGTAATGAAAACTCGAGGCCATGTGCTGCAATGCACATAAAACGAAAAGAGGCTGTATAAACAGCCTCTCATTTGGGGTGAGCTATGGGAATCGAACCCACGACCTCCAGGGCCACAACCTGGCACTCTAACCAACTGAGCTAAGCCCACCATGAATATGACGTCTTCAGCGACATATGCTATTCTAAGACACACAACGCCTTTTGTCAAGTGTTAATTTAATCAACCACGGACGTAATACGGCACTATAATTGGCACCTCCCACGTCACTTATCCACCGCAAGACACCGCATATCCTGTCATGAAATATTTCACTCAAGCTCCTTGAGCCATACCTCCGCTGAGGCATCGCTGGGCATGCGCCAGTCTCCCCTGGGCGAAAGGCTGATGGTGCCGACCTTGGGGCCGTCCGGCAGGCATGAGCGTTTGAACTGTTGCGAGAAGAATCTTTTGATAAAGACCTTCAGCCAGGACTTAATGGTCTGTGGGTCATATATGCCTTCAAATGCCTGCTCAGCAAGGAACAGGAGCTTTTTGGGCGCTGCCCCGTAACGAAGCATGTGGTACATAAAGAAATCATGCAATTCGTAAGGACCGATTATATCTTCCGTCTTCTGCTGTATCCTCCCTGTGTCATCCGGAGGCAGAAGCTCCGGAGATATGGGCGTATCGAGTATCCGCCGCAAAACATCTGCGGCAGCTTTATCTGTCATATTGTCTGCAGCCCACCGCACCAGGTACCTGACCAATGTTTTGGGGATGCCGCTGTTTACCGAATACATGGACATATGGTCACCGTTATATGTACACCAGCCAAGGGCAAGCTCAGACAGATCCCCGGTCCCCACCACAAGGCCGCTCAGCTTGTTGGCCAGATCCATCAGTATCTGGGTCCTTTCTCTGGCCTGTACGTTTTCATAGGTAACATCATGTACCGACGGATCATGTCCGATGTCTTCAAAATGCTGCAGACAGGCCTTCTTTATGTTGATCTCCCGCAATTCTGCACCGAATGACTCTATCAGCCTGAGGGCATTCTCATAGGTTGCGTCAGTTGTTCCAAACCCAGGCATCGTTACTGCAAGAATGTTTTCACGCGGAATGCCCAGAATGTCAAATGCCTTTGCCGTAGCAATGAATGCCAGCGTCGAGTCAAGGCCGCCGGAAATCCCAAGAACAGCCTTCTTTATGCCGGTATGCTCAAGCCTTTTGGCAAGGCCGGCGGTTTGTATGGCAAAAATCTCTTCGCATCTGCTGTCTCTGGAAGCCTTATCGGATGGTACAAAGGGATGCGGATCGACATACCTTGCCAGTCTTGCAATCTTTGCTGAATTTCCGGCAGCAGCCGTCCCATCAATCACCATCCTGCCAGAACCGTCGGGTGATGCCATATCCATTCCATAAAGCATGAAGGGGATCTTCCTGAAATCACGGTTTGCCGCCCCCTCCATGAAGGTGGTGCTTTTTATCCTGTCGTTTTTAAGCCTCTGGACATCGATCTCACTGACCAACATATGACCGTCACGCAGATATCTTCTGGCTTCAGCCAGTATCCCGCCATTTTCTGCGATCATTGCATGACCGCCGAACACAACATCAGTGGTCGACTCATGCACACCGCAGGAGACAAATACGTAGCCGGCGATGCATTTGCCGGACTGCTGCCTTACAAGCTCCCTCCTGTATTCGGCCTTTCCTATGATCTCATTGCTGGCGGAAAGATTGAATATGATCGATGCGCCGGCAGTAGCCTGATACGAGCTCGGCGGTATCGGCGCCCAAAGGTCTTCGCAAATTTCCACTCCAAAGCAGACGCTGTCTAATTCAGATGTCGCTGTACTTCCAACGGACTCAAACAACAGATCGGTACCGAAAGGCACCTTTTTACCCAGCAGATCGACAAAGCTGCTTTTTGCATCTCTTCCTGATGCAAACCAGCGTTCCTCGTAGAACTCATTGTATCCGGGAATATATGTCTTTGGTACGATGCCCAGTATTTCTCCGTTCTGCAGCACGGCCCCACAGTTGAACAACTGATTGTCGACCATTAGCGGCAGTCCGACTATTGCAATTGTCCGAAGGCCCTTTAAGGCTTCAGTGACTTTCCCAAGCCCCGTTACGGCACTGCTGAGCAGCTGCTCCTGGTGAAACAGGTCACCGCAGGAATATGCGGTGATTGACAGTTCAGGGAAAACAATAAGCTCAACACCCGTCGCCTCAGCTTCATTTACTATATTGATTATTTTTTGCGTATTATAGCTGCAAGCTGCTACCTTGAGTTCCGGCACTGCTGCAGCCGTCTTCACAAAACCATATTTCATATTTATTTTATCCTGCCTTTTTAACGATTTACTCCGCTTCCTAATCTGATACCCTATAATTATAGCACTTATGCATACAAATGGATATATCTGCACGGACATTGAGAAACTCAAATACTGCGAAATTGACTGCAAAGACCGCGGTGTGCAAAAATCGCATTGTCTGGGCGCGTAATAGTATTTTAGAGTCTCCAAA
>JAAYPO010000025.1 GCA_012519745.1 Clostridiaceae bacterium
ATAAATATATACATAAAAGGTTGCAAAAATCTGTAATTATTGCACATACACCGGCATGAGCCGCATTGTCAGCCCGCTGCCTCCACAGCCGATGCTTCGGCTCCGGCTTTATCTGTTACCATGTTCTGCGCCCAGTAGCCTGTTTTCACAAAGATGACTCCGAGCACGCTCTTGACCAGATCCGGCAGGTGGCATATCGGATAAGCCATAATAATATCGAGCTTGGTGTAATTCGTAATAATGTATGCAAGGGGTATGAATATCACCCACGAGTATATACTGTCGAACAGGAAGGTTATGAGCGTCTTGCCTCCGGACCGCAAAGTGAAGTAGCTGCAGTGGGAGATAGCAAAGAAAGGCATCAATACAGCACTCACCCGCATGAAATGGGTAGCAAGAAGCCTCACATCCTCTGTCGTATTGTATATCATAGGTATGAAAGGTGCAGTTGCAGCCATGAGAGCACCTATCACAAAGCATGTACAGACACTGAAGAACATCAGCTTCCAGGCATGGGCCTTTGCACGCGCTATATCACCTGCTCCAAGTGACTGTCCGACCATTACGGCAACAGCCGAGCCCATCGATATGAAAATGACATTAAAGAGATTGCCTATCGTACTGGCAATATTCATGCCTGCTACGACATTCAAACCATATGTGGAGAATATCTGGGTCAGTGTCGTTACGCTCAGAGACCAGAACAACTCATTGGCAAGCAGCGGCATACCTTTTCTGAATATCGACCTGACCAGACTGACCGGTATCCTCATCGAACGGTATAGCCCCACGACGAACTGAAAACGCACCTTATGCCTGTGGGTATATACAACGATTATCGCAAGCTCAACAAAGCGTGATATGACCGTTGCTATTGCAGCTCCTCTGACTCCGAGCACCGGAAATCCAAGCTTGCCGAATATCAGTACATAGTTCAGGCAGAGGTTTGTGAGCACGGCCGCTATACTCGCCTTCATAGGCAGCATAGTCTCACCGGTCTCACGAAGCGTACCGCTGTACACCTGTGACAATGCAAAGGGTAAGAGTCCCCAAAGCATAACGTTCAGATATACCCGTCCGTGCTCCAGCATAGCAGCGGCATCGGCAGCATCCCCCTCACCCTTTAAATACAGCGAGATCAACGCATCACCGCTGGTTATGAATATAGTGATCGACGCAGCCAGTATGATTATAACCGTAACCATCTTGAACCTGACTGTGTTCCTGAGTCCTTCATTATCACCGGCACCGAAATACTGAGCACCGAATATACCGGCTCCGCCCAGGCCGCCAAAAATCGTCAGCATAAACACGAACATGAGCTGGTTTACGATCGCGACCCCCGACATTTCAGCAGTTCCCACCTGACCAATCATAATATTGTCAAGCAGGTTCACCACATTTGTAATAGTATTTTGAACGATTATCGGAACAACAAGTGCCAGGACATTTTTGTAGAACGCCCTGTCACCGATGAATGTACGGCGGAATTTATCAAATATACTGCTAGTTGCTGCCAACTGTTGCATCTATAGGACCTCCATCCACAAGGATATCCGTAGATTGTAGCATATTTGGGGTTTGAAGTCCATAATAACATAAAACATTAATTTTTTTTATGTTTTATTGCTCAGGTATTAGCTGGAACGTTATTCAGTTCATTTTGCATAAAAAATGTGATAATATTACTTCATCAAAAATTTTCAGCATATAAATAGGAAGCTAATATAGCAAAATAGGTTAGAGGGCTTCCGCAGCATAAAAAAAGGTTTTGAAAGGAAGGTCGTTTTATGTCTGATCAAGTCAAACAAATAGCATCCAGATTAAAGGATCTGCGCGAAATTGCCGGCTTATCCGTAGAATCACTTGCCGGCGAACTTGGTGTCTCCACCGAGACATACAATGAATACGAAAGCGGAAATACGGACATCCCCATAGGCTTCCTATATGAAGCCGCCAATAAGTTCGGTGTGGAACTGACCGCTATACTTACCGGCGAAGATCCCAAGCTCCATACCTACTGCCTGGTAAGAAAAGACAAGGGTGTGAGCGTCAGCAGGCGCAATCCCTACAAGTACCAGAGTCTCGCATATAAGTTCATTAACAAAAAATCGGAGCCGTTCCTTGTGACTGTGGAACCCGGAAATGACGACACCGTACATTTCAATTCACACCCCGGCCAGGAATTCAACTATGTCCTGGAGGGTACGCTGATGATCTACATAGACGGACACCAGCTGACACTGAACGAAGGGGACTCACTGTATTTTGACTCCGGATGCAGCCACGGGATGAAGGCGCTAAACGGCAAGCCGGCAAAATTCCTGGCTATCATATTTAATTGATCCGTATGATCTGATCCTATTCTAGAATTGAGGTAACGATAATGATAAACAAGTTAGTATCAAAGCTGGACTTTGAAAATTACGAGGATTATTACAGCAATTTCAACATCAAGGTACCCGAGAATTTCAACTTTGCATTTGACATAGTGGATGCCATGGCGGAAAAAAAACCCGACAAGACAGCAATGGTCTGGTGCAACGACAAGGGCGATGAGAAAAACATAAGCTTTGGCGAAATGAAATACTACAGCAATAAAGCCGCCAACCTTTTAAAGACTCTCGGGATCAAAAAGGGCGACAGGATCATGCTGATCCTGAAAAGGCGCTTTGAATTCTGGTATACTCTCCTTGCCATTCACAAGCTCGGTGCGATAGCAATTCCCGCGACGCATCTGCTGACCTCCAAGGATATCATCTACAGATGTAATGCCGCAGGTATAAAGATGATCATATCAGTGGCTGAGGATGAAGTGGTCAGTCATATAAACGGCTCCAAAAGCGGATCGCCGACTTTGGAGACATTTGTTGCAGTGAACGGCAGGGCTGACGGCTGGTACAATTTCGACGAAGAGCTTGAAAAGGCATCGGCGGATTTCACCAGGCCGGACGGCGATGAGGGAACAAAGAATGGTGATACCATGCTGCTCTATTTTACCTCGGGAACCACCGGCATGCCGAAAATGGTCCTCCATGATTTCACTTATCCTCTCGGGCATATCAATACTGCAAAGTATTGGCAGTGTGTACAGGATGACGGCCTTCATCTCACTGTATCGGACACAGGCTGGATGAAATCCATGTGGGGCAAGATATACGGCCAGTGGATCTGCGGCAGCGCCGTATTCACATACGACCATGAGAAATTCAACGCAAGGGAGATGCTGGAGGTCATAGTGAAGTACAAGGTGACCACCTTCTGCGCTCCCCCGACAATATACAGATTCCTTATCAAGGAAGACCTGACGCAGTATGACCTCAGTTCACTGACTCACTGCTCTATCGCAGGAGAGCCTCTTAACCCCGAAGTATACAATCAGTTTTACAAGGCAACAGGCCTGAAGCTGGCTGAGGGTTACGGGCAAACAGAGCTTACACTTGCAGTGGCAAACTTCCCCTGGATGGAGCCCAAGCCCGGTTCAATGGGCAAGCCGGCCCCGGGCTATGACGCTGACATAGTGGACGAGGAAGGCAATTCCTGCGAAGTCGGCGAAGAAGGGCAGATCGTCATCAGGACCAACAGAAGAACGCCCCTGGGCATGTTCTGTGGTTACTTCAAGGATGAAGATCTGAAAAAGGAAGTCTGGCATGATGATATGTATTTTACGGGTGATATGGCCTGGCGCGATGAGGACGGATACTTCTGGTTCGTCGGCAGGGCAGATGATGTTATCAAGAGCTCGGGCTACAGGATCGGGCCCTTCGAAGTCGAAAGCGCCCTCATAGAACATCCGGCAGTTCTGGAATGTGCTATCACAGCTGTTCCTGATCCCGACAGAGGCCAGATAGTCAAAGCCTCCGTAATACTTGCAAAGGGCTATGTGGGCAGCGACGCCCTGGTGAAAGAGCTCCAGGACCATGTCAAGCGCGTCACAGCACCCTACAAGTATCCCAGAGTCATAGAGTTTGTCACAGAGCTGCCAAAGACCATCAGCGGAAAGATCCGCAGGGTCGAAATAAGGCAGACAGATATGGAAAAGAAATAATTAGAGAACAAAATGCCGGGCATGACGTCAGTCGTGCCCGGCACCATTAATAGGACTAAAAATCACTGATTCAGAAGTCTGTAAAGCATCGTTGCAGTTTCACTGCGGGTTGCATTAGTCTTAGGCTTCAGAGCATTATTGCCTGCCCCGATTATAATGCCTTTCTCGGTCAGTTTGGATACTGAGGCCACAGACCAGCTTGAGAGTTCGCTATAATCAGTGAAGCTTGATGCCTTCCTGCCTTCGGCAGCTGATGGGAATTCTCCTATGACGCTCTCCATGTTGCTGACCATAGTGAACAGCATTTCTCTTGTTAGCAGGAGGTCTGCACCCACCAGATTATTGCCTATGCCCTTGGTAAGTCCGATAGCTTTTGCCTGTGCATAGTATCCAGCGTATTCACCTGCCGCATCGGAGAAATTGTCTGTGGGGTTATCCTGCGGCTTGATACCATATGCCTTCATTACCATGACGATCGCCTCTCCTCGGGTTATGGCACGCCTTGGTTCAAAGCTGCTGCCGGTTATTACTTCGCGTGCGCTGAGATATGTTACAGGTGCATAGAAGTAATCAGTTGTTTTCACATCTGTGAAGCTGACCTTGTTATAGCCTACCGCATATCTGGACAGATGAGATGTCGTGAACTGCACCTTGCCGTCAATATACCTGCTGATAACAGGAACCAGATTGTTGTTGCTGTCGATGTAGTAGACCAGGATCGCATCGGGGTCTTCGCCTTCTGCCAGTGTATATGGTATACTGGCGGTCAGTGAACCACCGTTGAAATCAGTTACTGCAGTGCCGCCGTTTTTAACCTCGAATTTGAATACAGGACGGTTTGCTATTTTTTCTGCAGCATCGGAAGATATTTTAGCTGTTTCAGCCGGATCCAGCTTGGAAACATTGATTTCCGCAGTTCCGGTTCCAGCCTCCGATATTGCCTTGAGAGCCTTGCTGTCAAACTCCAGCTCACACTGGCCTGCAGCTATCTCGAGTGAAGCATCGGGATCTGCCGTCAGTATCTTCTCCAAAGCCTTTTCCGGGAGCTTGGCTGTAACGTTTTCCGAAGCTGTATCCAGTACGAGCCTTATGGTGCTGGCCTGATCAGCATTGTCCTTTTTGAATTCCTCAGCGGCCTTGACCATTGCATCTATGTAGCTGTCAGTTACATTGGCAACTGAGCTTCCGTCAGAGTTTATGACTACCGGCACACTTACGGAGACCTCTCCCTTTCCTGCCGTATCATCGACCTTCACTGGAGGAGCACTTGGCGAAGGATCGCCGGAGCCACTACTGCTGCCGCCTCCTGAACCTTTGCCCCTAAGAGTGAGGACACCAAATACCGATGTATCCTGGTATCCGACGCCGGTCAGATCATTCCAGGTAGCTACACTTATACGCGATCCGTTTTCGCCGTCATTGATCTGTGCATCGAAACCAATTCTCATACTATTTGCAGGTGTTATTGTCCTGAAAGGTATTTTCATTTCTACGACATAGCTTGCTGCGGCTGTAGTTGTAGTCGCCGTAACGTAACCCTCTACAATGCCTCTTGCATTATATGTTCTCTCATTATCAAAGTTTACTCTGTACTGGCCGTCATCGTCCTGATAGAATGATGTTTTTCCATTGTTCTCATCCAGGAAGACTTCCACGGAATCCTGCTCCCATTCATCCGCACTCGATTTATCAAGCACCGTATCATTAACCTGGAATAGTACATACAGGTTGTTGTCATCCCATAGGGCTTTCGCTGTCCCGCTCGCACCCTGCCATGCCATCTGGTACTGATTTACCGGCAAAGCTTCGGCAGGGCTCCAGACACTGTCAATAGCTCCATCTATAACAGGCGTGCCATATCGGGCTGTGCCTTGCTTTGATTCCGGCGGTGGTTCAGGCGGATTCTCTTCCATATACTTATCCGGATCTATTACGGCAAAATAAGCAGGTTTAGCCTTCAGGTACTTATTAAAAATCAGCGGACTATTGGAAGCTCTCCAACTGGTGCCGTCATCCATACCCCAGAATGTAACACGTGCTATGTTCCCGGAATGGTCCTTATATATCTTGAATAACTGAGCATACAGATAAGCCTGTGCTTTCGCCCGATCCTCACTGAGCTGACTGTTCTCTCCTGCCATGATATCAAGCTCAGTCACACTCACTTCTACACCGAGGCTTATGAATTTCTCCAGCGACAGCCTGACGTTTTCAGGATTTGTGCTCAGATTGTAGTGTGCCTGCATGCCGATCCCATCGATCAGCTTTTTGCCCGGATGTGTCTGAGCATATTTTTCGTTCAGATCCCTGACCATGTTGTATATCGCTGTCGCTTTGTTCTGGTTGTCATCATTGTAATCGTTGTAATACAGCTTTATATCCCATTCAGGGTGCTCATCCAGCACCTCACGGGCTGCAAGGAACGCCTGCTCTATATAGTCGGGCCCTATTGCATGGTACCACGGAGACTGGCGCAGCGACGCTTCCCAATCCGATGGGTTGGTGGGATTGTCGTTCATTGCCTCGTTGACGACATCCCAGGATATCACCTTGTCACCGAAATACTCAACCACGGTCTTGATATGGGTCCGTAAATTAGCAAGGGCTTCTTCACGGCCCAGGTAACCGCCTTCTGCATTCTTGTTCATCCAATCCGGTGACTGGCTGTGCCATACAAGAGTATGACCATGCATCTGCATCCCCTCGGCAAGCACCTTGTCGACCATTTCTTCTGCCGCAGTGAATGTAAATGTACCTTTTGTCGGCTGCAGTGCGTCAGGCTTCATTGCATTTCCCGCCGTTGCAACATTGTGATGCATCGTCAAAAGCTCCAGTCTGACACCGCTCAGGTCTTCCTCCGATATTGCATTCCCTATCAGGAAGTCACTTTCATAAACGTCCTTTATAGGAGTCAGATCCCTTTCTATATCGAGGGGCCCGGAGCCGATATCAACAAAGCTGACATCGTCAATGTAGAACGAAGCTGTCTTGCTGCTGGGACTTTCGATATAAATAGTTGCAAAATTGCTTTTCATATTGCTGTAGCGATATGTTCCCTCAAACTTCACCCATCCATCTGCAGCAGTTATTGTTTTATTTTCCAGACTATAATACGAAGACTGGCCTACCTGTGTAGATAGCTGAAGCTGTGCACTGGCCGGTTCGATCAGCTTGACCCAGGCTGTCACCATATACTCGCTGCCCTCGTCGATGTATTTATTTACATCCAGCGACGGACCCTGCCAGGTGTCGCTTCTTCCCTCTACCTTCAGCGCTTTCGAGCCGCCTTCGGTATGATTCGCTTCATCCGTCACAGTCAGAGTCTCGACTCCGCCCCTGCCTGTAAAGCCGCCTTTATCCTGATCTCCCTCGAAGGTCACGGTCGTAAACGGCTCGGCCGGAGGCCTGGGCTCTGCAGGCTCTTCTTCACCTCCGGTTATGTCTGTTACATTAAAATCATCAATGTAAAATGTAATATTGTCATTGTAACCGCCGGCTTTTACGAACTGAATGTTTTTGATGCCTGTATACTCGCCTGTTGTCAGGTCCAAATCACCTTCAAATGTGCTCCATCCGGTATCGCTGTCGGAATATGTCTTGTTTGCCAGCCACTTGTAGTCATCGCCGCCATCCGATGCTTTTACAAGAACTATCTGCATCACTAACTGGACCTGCTTGTCCGGGGCATAAACCTCGGCTGATATGTGATACTTTTTGCCGATTTCCAATGCTGCTCCTGTAGTTCCCTCGATCTGAGCGCCATCATATGCATTCCCGCCCGTGGTCACGACCTTCAGTGACTGAGTCCCTTCGATCTTTTGTTCAGTGGAAACACTTAAATCGGCATTTCCCGACTGGAAGAATCCCGTGACACTTCCACCCTCAAAACCATTTTGGTAAACCGCTGCAGTATCTGCTGCCGCAACAGAAACAGGCATGTACACAAAAAGCAGCGCAAATACCGATAACAAAGCGATCAGCTTTTTAGAATTACTTAACATAATGCCTTTCAAATAATCACCCCGCATTTTATTATTAATAAACCCGGCTATTTTTCTTTTTCTTTTGTGGAAAAATGATCCTTTTGAGATTATCAAACCTCCCTTCCAATTCATATGCTAAGGAACGGGGGCATCAGAGATTTGTGAAACCGATGTTCAGAATTGCCATTTTAAACACGCCAACATTTTACTCTGTATTTATGATTAAGTAAATTATCAAATTCCGAAAGAATATAAGACAATTAATAAAAGTGCCGGGCACGCAAGACAGTTATTTATTGCAACAACTGTCTGTTGTGCCCGGCACCTTCAGATTGGATTTACGGCTTACTTCTCCAGTGTGATAACGCCTAATACCGACGGATCCTGGTATCCGTTGCCGGTCAGGTCGTTCCATGTAGCCACGCTCTGACGGGCGCCGTCCTTTCCGTCGTTGATCTGCACATCGAAGCCGATCTGCATACCTGCCTTGGGGGTTATCGTTCTGAAGGGTATCTGCATTTCAACAGTATAGTTCGTTCCCGAAACGCTTACTGCCGATTTGAATCCGCCTTCGATGCCTTCAGGATTGAAGGTCGCGGTATTTTCATAATTGACTCTGAACTGGCCGTCATCTTCCTCATAGAATGTGGTCTTGGCATTGTTCTCATCCACAAATGCCTCTACCGAATCCTGCTCCCAGGCATTGGCGCTTCCTTTGTCGAGCTGGGCATCGCTGACCTGGAACAAAACGTACAGGTTCTTATCATCCCAGAGGACCCTGGCTGTGCCGGTAGCACCCTGCCACGCCAGCTGGTATCGGTTTATCTGCAGCTCGGGAGCGTTCTTCCATGCTGCGTCCATCGTGCCGTCTATCTTTGGAGTACCGTATTTTGCTGTTGATTTATTTGCATCTGCCGTATCCACAGCATTTTCCTTAATGAACTTGTCGGGATCTATGACTCCATAGTATGCAGGTTTTGCCTGCAGGTTCTTATCAAAGACAGTCGGATTTTGCGACGCTCTCCAGCTTGTTCCGTCATCCATGCCCCAAACAGTAACACGGGCTATATTGTCAGAGTATTTGCGGAATATATTGAACAGCTGTGCATACAGGAAGCCCTGAGCATTTGCCTGCTTCTCGGAAAGCTCAAAATTGTTCCCGGTCATTATGTCCAATTCGGTTATGCTGACCTCAACTCCCAGCGAAATAAATCTTTGCAGTGACAATTCCACATTAGCGGGGTTTGTGTTGATAGAATAGTGTCCCTGCATTCCTACTCCATCGATGAGCAGCTTTCCGGGATTCTTCTTTGCATAATTTTCATTGAGTTCCTTGACCATGTTATATATGGCTGTCGCTTTGTTCTGGTTGTCATCATTGTAATCGTTGTAATACAGCTTGATATCCCACTCAGGATGTGCATCCAGCACCTCTCTTGCTGCAAGGAACGCCTGCTCCACATAGTCGTCACCGATAGCATGATACCATGGGGATTGACGCAGTGATGCCCGCCAGTCTGACGGTTTTGGCGGATTGTCATTCATCGCCTCATTTAATACATCCCAGGATATGACCTTGTCTCCAAAGTGCTCCATTACGGTTTTGATATGTGTCCTGAGGTTCTCAAGAGCTTCCTCGCGTCCCAGATAAGTATCATCTTCCTTCTGGTTCATCCATGTGGGTGACTGCTGATGCCAAACCAGCGTGTGACCATGCACCTTCATTCCCTCGGCTATAGCTTTATCAACAAGCTGATCCGCCGCGGTGAAATTGAAATTCCCCTTTGTGCTCTGCAAGTAGAGAGGCTTCATAGCGTTGCCTGCAGTCACTGTATTGTGATGCATTTTTAGCAGCTCCAGCCTTATGCCCTGCATGTCTTCGATGGATATGGCATTCCCATAAAGGAAATAGTCTTTATATACGTCCTTGATAGGTGTCAGGTCCTTTTGGATCGAAATTGCTCCCGCACCGGTGCTTTCAAAGCTGATATCGTCAATATAGAAGGAAGCTGTTGCGTTATTTGCACTTTCTACATATATCGTCAGATAACCGCTGCTGGCATTGCTATAGCGGTATTGGCCCTCAAACTGGACCCAGCCGTCGCTTGTGCTGATAGTTTTGGGTGCCAGGTTTACATAGTTGGCCCCGTCTCCGCTGCCTATCTGTGTGGATAGCTGTATCTGCGTGGTAGCGGGATCAATGAGCTTGACCCAGACTGAGATCTTATATTCCATACCCTCATCGACGTAATTTTCAACATTCAATGATGGTCCGTGCCATGTATCAGCCCTGCCTTCGACCTTGAGGGCGTATTTGCCTCCATCTGTGTGGTTCGCCTCATCCGTCACAGTCAGTGTCTCAGTGCCTGCCCTGGCTTTGAAGCCCTGTGTTGTATTGTCCTCAAAGGTGATGGTAGTAAATTTTTCTGCAGGGGCTCTGGGTTCTGTTACTGCAGGTACCTGCACCTCTCCCATTTTGCCGGTGATGGTTATTTCACCTATATAGAATGGTACTGTCTTGCCTTCTTCACTGGATTGCACACGTATAGCAACGTCCTTGCTTGTATCCACAGTGTATTTGCCTGTCAGAGTGAATGCCTTTCCGGCTACAAAATCAACGCCGCCCAGCCATGCATAGCTGTCAACTGCCTGGAGCCATGCTTGTCCGCCTGTAGGTATTTCTGCATCGGCATCTACATAACCTTTTACTGTTATATTGCAAACCATACCGTTCTCAAGGCCTACGGCTGCAAACTTGAAATCTGCTGCATCCCAGTTGTTCACTCTGTTGCTTATATACAGTGCAGCGCCGTCATCATTCCCGTCAAACACCTTGTCCGTCACAGGTGTGAGATTAGCGCCTCCTGCCTGTACGGCTGCCCCCTTGCCGTTCGCAAAGGTCTCATGGTAAAGCTCCATTTCCGGTGCTTCGGTCGTGCTCTCTGCCGGAGCATCGGTCGTGTTCTCTGCCGGGACATCATCATTGTTTATCGGCTCGCTTTGATCCTGGACCGGCGGATCCTCTTTCGGCTCGCCTGCAGAGCCGCATGCGGTCATCACTGCCAACACCAGAGCGATTACCGACACAAGCGCGATAAGCTTCCTGATACTAAAGAGTTTCATTTTGTTCATATTGAACCACCCCCGCAAAATTATTGTTCCTTCCCGTGCCTGCCATTCGTATACACTCCTCACGAGCAATGCATCCTCAGCCCATGATAGCACTATTATCCAAATATAGTATATATGCAGCAGGGCTTAATGTAAATTATCAAATAGGCCGAGAGTAACAGACATTTCTTTTATGTGGACTGCAATAGCAAATCCTTTCCCCGGTGTCATCACCTACAGTGATTTGGTATCTGGTGCCTGCCTTAAAAACAGGAGGCCAGCCACAAAATCGTGACTGACTTCCTGTTTTTCTGTTGCCCCGTACCGGTTACTCCCTCGGCGGTGATTTGGTATCCGTGGACATGAAAACCACTTATCTCACGAAAAGGCAATACAAGGTGGGTGTGCAAAAACCACGTTGTCTGGGCGCATAAAACCATCCAGGAGTCTCCAAGCTCTATAAATAACCTAAAAAATTGCCCAAAACATTGAATATTCTCAGTAAAATCGATGAAACCGCGCCCAGACAACGTGGTTTTTGCACACCGCGGTTCTAAAAACTAAAAACTGCTGCCCTTTCGCAAAAATCCATCCGAATCCGATGCGAACCCATTCTAGTCAGACGGACTGACTGCTTGTTGCACAACCAATAGATCCGGAGCGGATTTGCTGCCGCCCATACAGTAATTTGATGAAATATGTACAATTATTAATATCTAGTAGTTCAAATGCCAAAATACGTTTATAATTAAAGTAGATTCAGTTGTTTGCAATGATTGGATACAGGAGGGACAGGCATGAGAGAGGTAAAAACTATCGGAGTACTTACAAGCGGAGGGGATGCCCCCGGTATGAACGCTGCTATCAGGTCAGTTGTTAGGACAGGCATCTTTCACGGATTCAATGTAATGGGAGTGCGAAAGGGATATAACGGACTTGTCTCAGGAGACGTATTTGAATTAGATCTGCGCAAGGTATCAGATATAATCCACAGAGGCGGTACTATCCTGCAGACAGCCCGCTGTGCAGCCTTTAAAACAGAAGAGGGTATTAAAAAGGGCATTTCCATGGCCCATGTTTTCGGCATAGATGCTCTTGTGGTCATCGGCGGAGACGGTTCCTTCAGAGGAGCCCGGGACATGAGCCGCTTCGGAATGAAGGTCATCGGCATACCGGGTACCATTGACAACGACATTGGCTGCTCGGACTACACCATCGGATATGATACAGCTTTGAATACAGTACAGGACGCACTTGACAAAATAAGGGACACAGCATATTCCCACGAGCGCTGCAGTGTGCTGGAGGTCATGGGAAGAGATGCAGGCTATATCGCACTCAATGTTGGTATTGCCTGCGGAGCCGAGGTAGTACTGCTGCCCGAAACGCCCTTTGATTTCAAAAAGGATATAATCAAGCCCATAATCGAGGGCAGGAACAGAGGAAAGAAGCATTATATAGTGATAACTGCAGAGGGTATCGGCGATGATGTGGGCGCTCTGGAAATTGCACAGAAAATCGAGGAGGTCACGGGAATCGAAGCAAGAGGGACCGTTCTCGGACATATCCAGCGAGGCGGCAGCCCGACGGTCCGCGACAGGGTAATGGCCAGCAGAATGGGAGCACTGGCAACAGAACTGCTGAACAAGGGCATCTATAACCAGGTGATAGCATTCAAGGACCACGTGCTGCAGGGTATAGAAATAAATGAAGCACTGGAAATGACAAAAACTCTTGATGAAAAGATGATTGAACTTAGCAAGATATTGTCACTTTAGTATTTACCAACAATAATAGCCGGCTGTTCCCATGACGAAAATCCAGTCGAAGGGAACAGCCGGCTATTTTATGTACATCCGATCAGTTCTCCAGCTTCAGGTCCCCTTCCTTTATCCAGCCTATCCTTCTGCATATCAGGCCTACAGCCCAGCAGATGACAGCCGGCAGTATGAAGCATACCAGTACCAGCGCTGCCCAATCCATTGCCGATATAGCTGTCCTGGAGCCAGCCGCGATGTCGTTGAGCCATCCGGTATATACTCCTATGGGGCCAACAAGGCCGCAGGTGCCCATTCCGGAGGCGACTGCCGGACCATTCATCTCAAGCCGGAACAAAACTGTAGCGATTGGTCCGGTGATCATACTTGTTGCAATAGCAGGGATCCATATCTTTGGATTTCGGACTATATTGCCCATCTGGAGCATGGAGGTGCCCAGTCCCTGAGAGATCAATCCTCCCCAGCGGTTCTCACGGAAGGACAGGATTGCAAAGCCGACCATATTGGCACAACAGCCCGCCAGGGCTGCCCCGCCTGCAAGCCCGGTAAGACCAAGGGCATGACATATGGCGGCGCTGCTGATAGGCAGCGTCAATGCGATGCCCACAAGGGCTGAAACAAGGATGCCCATTATGAAGGGTTGCTGTTCTGTGGCCCACATGATGAGGTTTCCGACCCAGCCGGCAGCCGCGCCCACAGGCGGTGCAATGAGAGCGGAAAGGCCGACGCCCGAAAAGATAGTGACAAGCGGAGTAACGATAATATCGACCTTGGTCTCCTTGGATACCAGTTTGCCCAGCTCTGCGGCAATAATGGCTATGATGAGCACGGCCAGAGGACCGCCCGCACCTCCGAGTTCATTTGCCGAAAGTCCTACGGCAGCTAATGAAAACAGCACCAGCGGAGGGCATTTCAAAGCATATCCTATGGCTATGGCCATTGCCGGCCCGGACATTTTTACGCCATAACCGCCGATGGTGTTTAAAAACGGCAGGCCGAACTGCGTACCGATCGTATTTATTATCGTACCGATCAGCAGCGAGCAGAACAGGCCCTGAGCCATGGCGCCCATCGCATCCACACCGTAACGGCGCGCCGATATGACGATATCCTTTTTCTTTAAAAAATCCTTTACCTTCCCCATACTACCATCCTCTCTTTCAGTCAGACCTTACTTGGAATCAGTGTCTGCAGTAACAACAGGTACTTCAGAATATATTGATAACATTTAAACCCATTATTTTGTTTCTGTCAATATGCTCTTTTAGCCGCTATGCCCATTGACTTTGTCTTCTCTTCAAATGGCTTGCCGGTCAGATCACTGAAAATGTCCTGCACATTGTAGCCTTTCTCCTGAAGCAGCTTGACAATTGATTCTCTTGAATAATAGTGATCCCATATCCTGTATATTGAGATCCTGCCGCTTTCTTCGATGACCGTATGCTGTCTCATGATCACATCCGCCTCATCGTAACGAAAGTCCTGTTCCAGGACAAGATGGGC
>JAAYPO010000026.1 GCA_012519745.1 Clostridiaceae bacterium
GGTATGACGATCCGAACAGGCCTCTGCCGATAGCAGGGGACACCTTCATAGACAAGGACGGGAACGAAACGGTGCTGACTGAAACGGCAGGAGTAGTGGGCTATGGACAGGGACTGGACCTTTACAGTGGTATGAAGTATGGCGACAGGACACTCATGCATAAGGATATAGGCGGTGTTTGGAATGGTGACCAGACATATATGGGGCAGCCGTATCTGGTGGATGATGAGACGGGCGAGGGGCATTTCCGATCGGACTGGGTTACGATATCTTCATATGAAGTACGATTAACACGCAATATCAAAAATCCTAAAGACGGCCAGAGAGTAGGATACTGGACGGTATATTATGAAGATGTTAAATCATGGTGTTGGACTGGACCAAGAAACAGTAATTAGCGTTATTTGAGCAGTTATTATTGAGAGGTGGAAGTGTCAAGTGAGGTCAATAAAATTGAAAAGAATGGTCACAACAATCTTACCAATATTCATGATACTGTTTATACTGCTATTACCTGTATATGCAGAAACAAATCATGGCGGCAGTGGCGCTGGCGGTGAAACAGGCGGCGCACCATTATACCCCCCATGGTGGTAAATTGTTGCTGGATTCACTGCTTGCATCACACTTGCTGTAGCCGGTGGGGTCATAGTAGCTCACGGGGTCGTTGGCAACGTAGGCATACAGGTTCAAGCCGTCGCCCCTACAGAGTTTTATGTACTAAATCGTAATATGCCTGCATAAATATGTAAACTGATATTGATAAAATGCTGGATTTGTCGAATAAGACAACGGCTAGAATGCAAATCTCATTATTTTATAGGCCTCGTTCTTTATATCTGTATAGTTGCCATTACCGCAATATACCAGACTATATACTGAACCGTCGGAGCCATATCCTAACAGTATGAATCCTATCTTTTTATCAATAATACCTGTATACAGCCTGTAGCTTCCGCCGGATTTAAGCTCAGATATCTCGAGTTCCAACAGTCCCATGTCATTGGAATAAGCTTGTGCCAATGTCTCAAAAGATTCCCTGTCATGCCTTTTCAGGTGTATAGTTCTGAAGAAAGCAACGGATTTGAATTCTTCTGAATTGTTCACTCCATCATTATTGCTGAGGTCAGTGAAAAGGCTTGAAGTATAGGCAGTACTATTATACGTGAGTTCTATCCCCATCGCTGTTTTAAACCGTTCAGACCGATACATTCCGGCACGGCCGTCAAGTAAAAATCTATTATCGAGTTCGTCATAAACGATATCCATATCTTCTGAATACCATTCTATGCTTCGAAAGTCGTACAGCCTGTCAGCGGAAATTGCTTTCAGCACGCTGTTTTTCAACTTTCTTTCGTTTTCATCATTATTCTTTACCTGAACAATATTTTCACCGCGAATTGCAAAATATCCGACAACTAGTCCGACTATCAAAACACCTATACAAATTGCCGCGACTATGAGGATTTTTTTCTTTTTCATTTTTCATATCTCCTAAGCTCTGTTTTTTTTCTTAAAGCTATCCATTATATGCATTGCCTCGACTTGTATATCGGAGTAATTTCCTAAACCTGCATACACCAGGGAAAAAGTATTATCACCTGATCCTGTGGACAGCAGCAAATATCCGATCATAACCGTGCCTGATAATGTTTCGATCAAACCGGAAAAGATTCTTTGAGAGTTATCAGCGGTCATTATGCTTCCGTTTTCCAGTTCGATCAGCCCGGCATCCTTTGAGAATACCTCCAATAATGATCCATACTCATCTTTTCTATACTTTTTTAATGATAAGTAACGGTTTTCGGTTTCTATACTATATTCCTCGGAGTTATCTGCAGCAGGATTCCAAGAGCCGGAGAAAAGCTCCTTGTTGTGCATCGTACTAAAAGAATACAGCGTTATCCCAAGCGCTGTCTCTATCTTTACTCTCATAAAAGGGCCGAAGCGCCCGTCGAGTATATCCCCGCTGTCCAATTCATCTGTGATGACCTGCATTTTGCTGCCATCCCACAGTATGCTTTTTTTATCATACAATCTATCCTCGGAAACAGCTTTCAAAACATCACTCAGTAATCCCTGATCCATATTTGGATTTTTCATGCATATTCCTCCCTCAATAATCTTTAATTTACTTCATATTTCTCGCTAAATCGCAGTATTTCATTTTCAAGAACACATTCTTCATGGATAAATCACTCAGTAAAGTGTTTTTATGGATACATATGGTGAATCTCATTAAGCCTTATGCGATTTTATTGCGGCCTATTGGGATTCCACATAGTCTCCGGCGGCTACCCTCCCATGTCTCACAGGGTCAATTTGCCCTTAATTCCTTCGTTCAGCCTATCCATGAGGTGGAATGTCAGTCATGCTCCAA
>JAAYPO010000001.1 GCA_012519745.1 Clostridiaceae bacterium
ACCGGTTGGTCCGGGGTTCGAGTCCCTGAAGGCCCACCAGACAGCCACCTGTCGATAACACGATTTATCGGCAGGTGTTTTTTATTGTGCAATCAGCGGGGGACTGTCCTTATGGATGACATTGCCATCCACTGGAACCGTTCCCCTGTCTATAATGTCCTTTTGTCCGGGAAATCGTCAAATACCGGACTGGAATCAAGACTTGACGAGACCGGCATTGTTGGTGCCATTTCATTCTTTTTTTTGAGTATGCTGCTGCCAAGCTCCGGCGGGATAAGGGTTTCTGATGCTGCCTCCACATCCCTGGCAGGTTTTCTGGAATAGTTCCTTCCCATACTTTATCTCCTGTCACTGTTTTGTTCCGGACTATCGCCTCGCTGCACTACTTTGGTGTATAATAAAGCATGTACAAATGAAATGTATTTAATACTATGATTTGGAGAAACAAATGAAGCTGGATGGAAGACTGAAGCTTATCGTCGAAAGTATACCTCAGTGCAGTATCCTTGCTGATATTGGGACTGACCATGCATATATCCCGATCCATGCGGTACGGCAAGGAAGATGTACAAGGGCGGTGGCAGCAGACCTGAGAAGTGGACCTATCAGAATGGCTCAGGCGAATATCGGCAGGCATGGTCTGCAGGATGTTATAGAGACAAGGCTTGGTGATGGGTTGGAACCTATCGATATCGAGGAATGCGACGTTATCGTTATTGCAGGAATGGGTGGGCCGCTGATCAGAAGAATACTGTCAGATGCGCCGGAGAAAGCCCAAAGAGCACGCAAGCTGCTGCTGCAGGCAAATAATGCAGTTGATGCGCTCCGGAGGTGGCTGTACCAAAATGGCTTTGAAATAATCAGCGAAAGGCTTGCAGAGGATTCAGGCAAGCTGTATTGCCTTATCGAAGCAGTATGGACAGGCACACCGATATCTCGGGATGATTTTGCCTGTTACATTGGGGAGAAAGTCTTTATTGGAAATGATCCGCTTCTGGAAAGGTATCTTGAGAAAAAGCTCGGAGAGCTGAATACGATTATATCAGGCCGCGCCAGATCAGATCCGAGTAAGCTCCGCAGGATCGAGGAGGATACTTCAATGGATACTGAAACCTGTATCAGGATCAGGGACAGGCTTGTGAAATATCTGGAAGAAAGAAGGTCGGGAGGGAGACTGGACTATGATTAAGTGCAGGGATGTGATGAAGTTTATTGAACAGCTGGCTCCGGCAGAGCTTGCCGAGGAATGGGACAATTCGGGCCTGCTCCTGGGCGGCAGCGATCGGAGTATCTCAAGGATCATGGTTTGCCTTGATGTTACCACTGATGCTTTAGAGACGGCTGTGAAGAAAAAGGTCGATTTGATAGTCACACATCATCCTGTTATATTCAAGGGTATAAAAAGGATAAGTGAAGACGATGTAAAAGGCAGGCAGCTATTTACAGCTATCATCAATGGAATATGTGTTATATCGGCACATACGAATTTAGACTATGCTGATAACGGTGTAAATGTGAAGCTGGCAGAGACACTCGGGCTGGAGAAAACTCAATTGCTTGGCAAAGGTCCGGGCCGTACAGGATTTCTTAAAGAAAGAATGAGCTTTGATGGATTTACAGCATATGTCAAGGAGAAGCTTGATGTACCTTTTGTAAGGACAGTAGGAAATGCCGGGTCAGGGATCAGCAAGGTAGCAGTATTCAGCGGCAGCTTTGACGATGATCTGGAGGCTTTACTGGTATCGGGCGCTGATGCTGTTGTGACAGGAGATCTGAAATATCATACGGCTCTTGATGCTCGGGAAGCCGGTCTTTGTCTGATAGATGCCGGACATTTCGGTACAGAAAGGGTAGTATTGCCATATCTGGCTGCAGTCCTGTCCGAAAGGTTCCCTGAGACAGAGGTCATCCTTTTCAGTCAGGAGAGGGACCCATTCTTAACCTGTTGACTATTTTGCCGTTATAGATTATCATATTCTGGCGGAGAGATGTTCCGTGGAATTATTGAGATGATAATATTGAATGAGTAAGCCAGATAATCGCGGGTACAGTTCCGAAAGGACGTATCTGAGGAAAGTCCGGGCTCCACAGGGCAGGGTGCCGGGTAACTCCCGGTGAAGGCGACTTCAAGGAAAGTGCAACAGAGATATACCGCTTAACGCGTAATGCCTCCGGCATTACAGCTTAAGTAAGGGTGGAAAGGTGAGGTAAGAGCTCACCAGCGGCATGGCGACTTGCCGGTCTATGTAAACCCCATCCGGAGCAACACCGTACAAGGGACATGTTGGCGGCCCGTCAGTCCCGGCAGGTGGCTGGAGCCATACAGAAATGTATGGCCTAGATAGATGATTATCCAATACAGAACCCGGCTTACAGACTTACTCATGCAAGATACCGAAAACACCAGCTTTCAAGGCTGGTGTTTTCGCATTTGTCATAAATCGGCAAAGCCTTTTGCAAAGGAGCGGCAGCATAACTTGAATTTTTTTTGTTCAATAAAACAATAATAAAGTAAAACATACTCTGCTTTTATGAGGTGAATATGCCAAATGATGAAAACAAGGTCGTATTTGGCCGGACTGATACAATTGGATCCGAACAGGCTGAAATAAAGAAGGAGCAGCAGCATGCCGAGGAGATCAAAGAATTTGGAAGGATGACAGTGTCCAACCCCAGGGGCAATATACATTGTCTGACGATAATAGGACAGATCGAGGGGCATATCATCCTGCCGCCACAAAATAAAACTACAAAATATGAGCATGTGATCCCCCAATTGGTCGCAATAGAAGAAAACACCGAGATAGAGGGTCTGCTGCTCATACTCAATACAGTCGGAGGTGATGTTGAGGCAGGTCTTGCTATTGCTGAGATGATAGCAAGTATGGAAAAACCCAAGGTCTCACTTGTTTTGGGAGGCGGCCACAGCATTGGTGTCCCGATGGCGGTATCAACTGACTATTCATATATCGCCCCTTCAGCAACAATGACTATACATCCTATAAGGCTGAACGGACTTGTCATTGGTGTTCCGCAGACATACGAATATTTCGACAAAATGCAGGAGAGAGTAGTGCAATTTGTTTCGAAAAATTCAGGCATCTCAAGGGAGGATTTCAGGCATTTAATGCTCAAGACCGGTGAACTTGCCAATGATGTAGGTACAGTACTTTTTGGCGAGGATGCTGTCAGGAGCAGGCTTATAAATGAAGTTGGAGGCTTGTCAAATGCTATGAACAAGCTTTATGAGCTGATAGAGCAAAGAAGGGTCAGGCTGGATAGCCGCAGCACTGTTGAGGCAGGAGGCGAATTGCAGTGATACTCTATTCCATAGTCCCGCCTGAGATCGTTTTCAATGGTTTTGAGGGTGATGCCGGTATAAAGCATATACAAGGTGAGTACAGGGGAGAGAAGGTGCTGGTCGTACGAATGACTGACGGCAGCTATACTATGTCAAGACTAATCAGTACAAGACCTTCTTCATTCCTTGACCCGGCTTTCCAGCCCGGAACCACCGTAAATGAAAGAGAATTAAAATAAGGCTGCCCTTCGGCAGCCTTATCCGGTGACTTATATTTATTCGAGCTTGAATCTGGCCACAGAGTTCTGGAGCTCATCGGAGGCCATTTTCAAATCCTCAGCAAACCGCGAAAGCTCTTCGATACAGGAGAGCTGCTCCTGGGTAGAGGCCGTTACCTCCTGGGATGAAGCTGCGGTTTCTTCAGAAACAGCAGATATGTTCTGGATCGAATTAATGGCCTGGTTTTTAGTTTCATCCATTGAATCTATGCTTGTCATGATCTGCTTGACCTGCTCCAGGAGATTTTCCATGGAATCCATTATTTCCTTGAATATTTCGGTAGTGCTGAGCACAGCCTCATTCTGCGATTTCAATATGGATTCGGAAGCAGTTGCTTTCTCCACGGTCAGTGCTGTTTGATCCTGGGTTGCCTTTACGATATTGGCGATTTCACGTGTGGACTCCATAGAGCGCTCAGCCAGATTCCTGACTTCATCTGCTACGACGGCAAACCCTTTGCCGGCTTCTCCTGCACGTGCTGCCTCAATAGCGGCATTAAGGGCAAGGAGATTGGTTTGGTCTGCTATGCTGTTTATGACCTTTACTATTTTTCCGATGGATTTTGAATGGACATCCAGTTTGTTGATATCCTCCCTGATCTCCTTTGTGATCTCAGTAGTCCTGCCTGCCTTGATATCCAGATCCTCCACTGCCAGAAGTCCGTTCTGAGTCATTATTTTTGTATCGCTGGTTAGTCTGCTTATATATTCGGCATTGATTGTGACATCGTTGATCTTTTGGGCAAGAGAAGAGATCTTTACCACGCCGGTCTCAGCATCGGTGGCTTGTGCCGATGCGCCCATTGAGATTTCCTGGATCGCTCTTGAGATATCCCGGGATACTGCAGAAACCTGATGGGAAGTCGATGCGACAGTATTCGCAGACTCACTGACCTTTTCGGATACGTCCAATGTTTGTTCGATCAGGTTGCGCATATTTATGATAGTAGAGTTGATACTCCTTGTGAGGGTACCGAGTTCATCAAGCCTTCTTGATTGCAGCGATACTGTAAGGTCCCCGGATGCTGCTTTTTCCGCAGCATTGATCACTCTGGTTATGGTCCTGCTCATACTGTTGGCCATACGCATCCCAATGACAACAGCAGCTAGTAAAGCTATTAGTGTCATTATGGCAGTAGAGATCAGTATTTGCCTGGAAGAAGCATAAAGAGCGCTTTCGGGCATAAGTCCGATAAACGTATTGCCTGTATCCAAAATCTTTCTATAGATCATCATATATTTTGCACCGTCGATCTCTACGATATCATCACCCAGCTGCTCTTTTCCGGCAAGTATGTTCTGGTAGAATTCTGCTTCGGCAAGATTACTGGAAGCCGTCACATCCTCTCCGTTGGTTATGATCCTGTGGTCAGGAGTGATCAGACTGAATTGCTGTGAGTCCAGAACTATCATTGAAGTGGATAAATCAGCTATTACCTCAGGTTTGACATCTATGATTATCATTCCCAGGGTGTCCATAGTATTGACATTGCGTATGATACGAACATAAGACAATGAATAAGCACTGCTGGTCTGACTTATCAGCTCATCAAGCTCCTTGTGGTTTCCAAACCAAGTGCTGCGGCCTGGTGAAGCTTCCAATGTCTTAAAAAACTCAGTATCTTTAAAACTATCCAAAGTAATGCTTTTGTTACTAAAGGAGGTTGTGGAAAGGGCAGTCATTACACCTACATCACTGCTTGCTGGGATCAGAAATATATTGTTTATTTCCTTGCTGAAAGAGGCGATATTCATCAAGGTATTAGCTGTACCTTCTATAGATTTCCTTTTCCCTTCAAAGTCCATGGGATCAAAATCGTTTGCAAGATAATTCTGGACGTCAGTGTTCGAAAAAATCTGACCTGAAAGGCTTTCTATCGTTCCGAATACGACCTCAAGGTATTTACCGCTGTTATCCATGCTTGAAATGGTCGAATGCCTGATATTGGTGACAGACATCTTTGACGAGTTGCTAAAAGAAATTATTCCCTGAACTGCTATAAAAACTATTGGAACTAAGAAAGCTGCGATAAGCTGGGACCTGATCTTCCTGAACCGGGACAATATCCCCGGTAATTTTTTTACAATATCAGTGACTTTAGTAAGTATCTGCTTAAAAGTTTTTTGAATTTTCACATGAACACCAGCTTTCTGTGCATTTTTATCCACTTTAATACTTATTAGACAAAAAAACAAAAAATCCTTTTATTTTCGATAAAATCCTATGAAGAAAATGAAGAAAATGGTGACACTCCTCAACAAAGTATTCCTGCTCTTAGCAGGACGGTGGTACCCTTCCTATATGATATCCCTGCTGTGAGCAGAGTAATGCCCATACACGCATCTCTCTTTCCATTATCGTGAAATCGTGATATTATGATAAGGGAGTATTTCGGGCAGATGTTTTTTAATACCTGCCGGGGAGTGTCCCCTCTCTGATGAGCGCTATATTACGCCGGGGGTGAAATGTTGAAACGTAAAAAGGTACAGAAGAAGAGATATAAAGCCAAAAATAAAAAGCAGGACAGCTACATCAATGAAATACAGGGAATACTTGTTTTAGCATTTGGAATACTTGTTTTGCTTAGCTTTTATTTTGAAAATTCCATTGGACAGTTCGGCACATTTATCAGGCAGGTATCGCTTGGTTTGCTGGGGGCACCGGCATTTCTGATACCTCCGCTGGTTATCCTCTACGCTGTTTTTCTCATATTTGCTCATGACAGGATAAACCTGAGCAGGAAACCTTTGTACGTACTGCTTCTGTTCATACTGGTATCTGCGATGATACAGACCAGCCATTACAAACCGGAGGAGTATTCGGGACTGACACCCATCAGAGCCCTTGGACGTTTTTATAACGACGGAGTAGCGCTGACAGGCGGCGGTGTGCTTGGGGGACTTTTGAGTCTTCCGTTCCTTGTGACCTTCAGGGTGCTTGGCACCATAGTGATTTTGACAGCGCTTTCACTCATAGACATTATCCTGCTGACTAACAAGTCCATTGCGGCTTTTTTCAGGAATATCAAAAACCTTTTTGCTCAGAGGGCAAAGGATGAAAGAATCTCTGACTATGACCAGGATGATGCACCAGCGTCTATAGTTGAAGACGGAGATGAAATCTCGTTGCGGTTCGACAGGAAACCGAAGGTCATAAATTTCGAGATCGAGAAAACCGCCAGGGAATCAAAAGCAGCAAAAGCTGCAAAAGGAGCAAAAGCAAAGCCGCAAAAGAAAGCCATCACACAAGAGCCTGAATTCATTGAAGATCCGGTTGAGGATTTGCCCCTGGAGCTTGTCATCGATGACATGAAAAAGACCAGGGAAAAGAAAAAACCTGTCAGGGAAGCAAAGCCTGCCCGGACTCAGGAGACCGAGCCGGGTCTGCAGGAAATAGTCATAAAGGGCACAGCCTCGGTGAAGCCCAACATGAAATATGCATTTCCGCCCTATGAACTCCTTTGCGAAGACACCACCGACGGTGGCAGCACAAAAAGCTACCGCAATCAGGTGCTCGAAGGTGCAAAGAAGCTGGAGGAAACACTGACGAGCTTTGGCGTATCAGCAAAGGTCGTGAATGTGACCAGGGGGCCGACGGTCACAAGATATGAGCTTTCGCCCAGCGCCGGTGTAAAGGTGAGCAGGATCGTCAATCTGTCCGATGATATCGCGCTGAATCTGGCTGCACCGGGGATCAGGATAGAAGCGCCTATACCAGGCAAGGCTGCTATCGGGATAGAGGTCCCTAACAGGGAAGTAAATATGGTACGGCTCAGAGATGTAGTAGAGTCGGCGGAGTTCGTCCAGCACGCCTCAAAGCTTGCGTTTGCGGTAGGCAAGGATGTATCGGGAGAAATCGTTGTATCGGATATATCAAAAATGCCTCATCTGCTGATTGCGGGAGCGACCGGGTCGGGAAAGAGCGTATGCATTAACAGTCTTATCGTGAGCCTGCTGTACAAATCAACACCGGAGGAAGTAAAGCTGCTGATGATAGACCCAAAGGTAGTCGAACTTGGTGTATATAATGGCATACCACATCTGCTCATCCCTGTTGTGACGGAACCGAAAAAGGCTGCAGGTGCGCTGAACTGGGCAGTACAGGAAATGGTGAACAGGTACAAGCTCTTTGCAGACAAAGGTGTCAGAGACATCAAGGGCTATAATGAATTAGCGGCAAAGACCGGTGAACAGCAGATAATGCCGCAGATAGTGATCATCATAGATGAGCTGGCGGATCTTATGATGGTAGCGCCAAACGATGTTGAGGATGCCATATGCAGACTTGCCCAGATGGCAAGGGCAGCAGGCATGCATCTTGTTATAGCCACACAGAGACCCTCCGTGGATGTGATCACCGGAGTCATAAAGGCTAACATACCCTCCAGGATATCCTTTGCAGTGTCTTCACAGATAGACTCAAGGACTATATTGGACATGGCCGGTGCGGAAAAACTGCTGGGCAGAGGGGATATGCTGCTGCATCCCGTCGGAAAGGCAAAGCCCATCAGGGTACAGGGAGCAAACATCACTGATGCCGAAGTCGAAAGGGTAGTGGAGTATGTCAAGACTCAAGGAAACGCGGAATATGATGACAATATCATCGAAGAAATAAACAATGAGGATCCATCTGTTGATAACGATACCGGTGATAACGATGAATTGCTGCCAAGGGCCATAGAGATGGTGGTGGATGCAGGTCAGGCATCGGTTTCGCTGATACAGCGCAAATTCAAGGTCGGGTATGCCAGGGCGGCAAGAATAATCGACCAGATGGAAGCAAGAGGCATCGTAGGAGGTTTTGAAGGAAGCAAACCCAGGCAGGTGCTCATAACAAAGCAGCAGTGGCATGAGATGCAAATGTCGGAAAAGGGCTGAGACGGCTCATATATTATGAAAGACTCCAGGCATATACGGCATGTGTCTTTGCATGTGTATATGCCTGTTTGGTTTAATAGAGCTGATTAATCATTAGAAGAATTGGGGAATACTTCTTGCAGAGAGAAGCATCACCTGAATTAGATGGATCAAGATAGATAAAAGGAGTTCTTATGGCTTTTTTACCAACCAACAGAATGGAAATGGAGGAGCGTGGATGGGACAGCATCGACTTCCTGTATATCAGCGGCGATGCATATGTGGACCATCCCAGCTTCGGACATGCCATCATCACCAGGATGCTTGAGAGCGAAGGCTATCGTGTAGGGATTATAGCCCAGCCTGACTGGAGATCAAATGATGACTTCATGAGGTTAGGACATCCTAACTACGCTGTTTTGATTTCTTCAGGCGTCATCGATTCAATGGTAAACCATTATACTGCCAGCAAAAAGCCAAGGAGCACAGACAGCTACTCTCCGGGGGGCAAGGCCGGTCACAGGCCTGACAGAGCGGTTATCGTATATGCCAACAAGGCCAGGGAGATATTCAAGGGTGTGCCGGTCATCATAGGTGGTTTGGAAGCCAGCTTGAGAAGATTTGCACACTATGACTACTGGGATGATAGGGTAAGGCGGTCTGTTTTGCTGGACAGCAAGGCCGATATGCTGGTATATGGCATGGGAGAAAGACCGCTGTCCGAAATAGCTGCTCTGCTTTCTAAAGGTGCAGATATAAGTCGTATCAGGAACATAAGGGGAACTACATATGTTTGCGACAGGTATGAGCCAAAAGAAGGCGATCATGTACTGCCATCCTATGATAAGGTGCGTACAAGCAAGCGTGCATATGCCCAGGCATTTATGCTTCAGTACAACGAGCAGGATGCAATAACCGGCAAAACACTTGTACAGCCCCACGGCGACAGGTTTGTTGTCCAGAATCCTCCTGCATACCCCATGTCTGTCAGGGAGCTTGACAGAATCTATGCTCTCCCGTATGAAAGAACATATCATCCTTCATATGAAGCATCAGGAGGCGTACCGGCCATTACTGAAGTCGAGTTCAGTATCACCAGTCACAGAGGCTGCTACGGGGGGTGCTCCTTCTGCGCTTTGAATTTCCATCAGGGCAGGAGCATTCAAAAACGCAGTCAGGCCTCTGTGATAAATGAGGCTAAAAAGCTTATCTGGCAGCCGGGATTCAAAGGCTATATTCATGATGTAGGCGGACCTACGGCCAACTTCAGGAATGTGGCATGTGACCGGCAGACAAGGCATGGCGTATGCAAAAGCAGACAGTGCTTATATCCGCAGCCCTGTAAGAATCTCAGAGTCGACCATTCGGAATACCTCCGGCTGCTCAGGAAGCTTAGGGAGATACCTGAAATAAAGAAGGTGTTTATCAGATCGGGCATAAGATATGATTATCTGATGCTGGATAAAAATGATGACTTTTTCGTTGAGCTTTGTGAACACCACGTAAGCGGTCAGCTCAAGGTAGCGCCTGAGCATGTGGTGGACAGGGTGCTGGAGAAAATGGGCAAGCCTGGCAGAAAGGTATATGATGCGTTTGTAAAGAAGTTTTATGATATAAACAGGGAGCTGGGAAAGGAGCAGTATCTTGTGCCTTATCTGATATCCAGCCATCCGGGAAGCGATCTGAAGGCAGCTGTCGAACTGGCGGTATACCTGAAGAAAACAGGATATACACCCGAACAGGTACAGGATTTTTATCCTACTCCGGGCACGTTATCCACATGCATGTTTTACACTTCGCTGGATCCAAGGACGATGAAGAAGGTATATGTGCCTGTCAAACCCCAGGAAAAAGCGATGCAAAGGGCGTTGCTGCAATTCAAAAGGAGGGAGAACCACAGGCTGGTCACAGAAGCACTGCGCCTTGCAGGCAGGGAAGATCTGATCGGCTATGGCAGGGACTGTCTTGTGAGGCCGGAATACAACAGGACGGTGAAAAAACGAAGTGCGGAAAAAAAAGGCACGGCCAGAGGTGCAGGCAAGGATCCCAGAGAACGTAGAAGGAAAGGCAGGACAGGGGAAAAGCGCTCGTTTGGAAAGGGCAAATAATAAAAAGCATATCGGACATCCGAGGGAGCTTTTATTGCCAGACAGCTGGAAGTTTTGTTTTTCTTGACATAAAAAATAAAAAAGTTTACAATTAATCTGTGTTTCGTATAACCGCAGGCGGCGTATGCCGTCTGAGCTTTATGAATAACCGGTTTTCAGCCGGTATGGCCATTGAAAACTGAATATTAGGAGGTGTGTGTTATTTTTGATTTGGCTATTGGAATTTTGATTGGCCTTGTAATCGGAGCAGTAGTTGCTTCTTTTATATCGTTTCGGATCGGATACAACCGCAGAAAAGTCGATGCAGAAGCTGAAATCGGAAGTGCTGAACAGGAGTCCAAGAGGATAGTAAATGAAGCTTTGAAGAC
>JAAYPO010000027.1 GCA_012519745.1 Clostridiaceae bacterium
AAGATAAACGATGAGGCTAGATGAGATGATGAAATAAAATGAGAAAGCCCTGAAACACTGTATATCCAGCATCTCAACGCTTTCATGTTGGAGCCCTCAATCAGAGTCGAACTGATGACCTCATCCTTACCATGGATGCGCTCTACCTACTGAGCTATGAGGGCATATTCTGTTGCAGCGCCGCCGTGTAGCTTCATTGGTGAGCTTGTGCTGCCTCGTTGATGCAGCTCCGTTGGTGCAGCTTGCGCTGCCGGCGCTGTGTGTTTGCGGCGTATGGGCCTGCCTGCGAATCAATGGAGCGGGTGATGGGAATCGAACCCACGCAGTCAGCTTGGGAAGCTGATATTCTACCATTGAATTACACCCGCATGATTATTTTCGACGGGCGAATTGTATTATAACACATCAGATTTGCCCTGTCTAGTATGTTTATGCTGTATTTTTTGCCACGTTTTCTGTGGTCTATCCACGTTTTCTGTGGTCTATCCACGTTTTCTGCAGTTAACCTGTGCCTTCTGCTGCCCATCGCAGCCCCATGCCGCCACTGGCTTCTGTCCTGCTAGATCTTACCCTCTTCGAGGTACTTCTCCAGCTTGCGCTTTACGCGCTGAAGCGCATTGTCGATGGACTTTACATGCCTGTTCAGTTCGACTGCTATCTCCTGATAGGATCTGCCCTGCAGGTACAACGACAGGACCTCCCATTCGAGGCTGCTGAGTATTTCTCCCATCTTTACCTCGATGCCGGCGAATTCCTCCCTGTTTATCATCATTTCCTCAGGATCGCTTATACTCTCCTCGCTGATGACATCCATCAATGTGCGGTCTGAGTCCTCGTCGAAAATGGGCTTGTTGAGCGATATGTACGAGTTGAGCGGGATGTGCTTCTGCCTGGTGGCTGTCTTTATGGCTGTAATGATCTGGCGTGTGATGCAAAGCTCGGCAAATGCTCTGAAGGATGACAGCTTGTCCCCCCTGAAATCCCTGATGGCTTTGTAGAGACCGATCATGCCTTCCTGGATGATGTCCTCCCTGTCTGCGCCAATGAGGAAATATGTCCTTGCTTTTGCGCGGACAAAACTCTTATACTTGTTAATCAGAAATTCGAGGGCTTTGTCATCTCCTGCTTTAGCTTCCCTGATGATCTCCTCGTCAACTGTGGTATTAAATGTCAATTGTACCTCGGCTTGAGCATTTTGCTTCAAGAATATGCCCCCTCATATGTAATGCAAATCATGTTCGATCAGGCAATTTTTCTGGGAGTACACCCTAACTCATTATACGTTAACGCCATCTTTTATGTCAAGCTGAAACTTGCTCCAGTGCGCTTTTTCGAGCTTTTACAGCAACTACAGGGCTGTCCGGCGATCTGCGGCCGCCTTACATTATTGGGAAATAATGTATATCATTAAAGTCTTCTTTATATTTATATCGGCAGTTTGATTTTCTTTTGTATAATTATTTTTACCTCATACGTATGACGTCAGCTCTGCTTCATGTTTCTCTGCCTGACTATATCATAAATCACAATTGCGCCGGCGATTGCGGCGTTCAGCGATGATATGTCGCCCAGCATCGGTATATTGACGGTAAAATCACAGGCCTCTCTGACCAGCTTGCCCATGCCTTCGCCCTCACTCCCTATCACAAGGGCGATCCCACCTGTGAGATCGTGGTCATAATACGGCTTCTCTCCAGTGGAATCGGTTCCAGCCACCCATATATTCTTTGTCTTCAGATACTCTATAGTCTGCACGATGTTGGTGACACGAGCAACGGGTACATATTCGATTGCGCCTGCCGATGCTTTTGACACCACCGATGTGAGCCCGACGGCTCTGCGCTTCGGTATAATGACTCCATGCACGCCGGCGGCATTAGAAGTCCTGAGAATCGAGCCGAGGTTGTATGCATCGGTTATCTCATCAAGGATGATAATAAATGGCGGCCTGCCGCTTTCGGCTGCTGTCTTGAGTATATCGTCGACCTCAACATAATCCTTTGGAGAGGTCAGTGCAATAATGCCCTGATGGGCATGGGTATCAGACATTTCATCCAGCTTCGAGCGATCCACCTCCTGGATGATTATGTGGCTTTCCCTTGCCAGCGCTATTATTTGATTTATGGAGCCTTCTTTCTCTCCCTTTGAAACGTATATCCTGTTTATGCTGCGTCCCGATTTGACGGCTTCCATAACGGAATTTCTGCCCTCGAGCTTGTCAAGGTTTTCAGCAAGCTGGTTGTCGGGCTTTTGCACATCCTGGAGGTCGGGCTTCTTTTCCATGTTCTTCTTAAAGGTCTTTGGAGGCTTGCGATCCTTAAAGCCGGCCGATTCCCTGTTCTGATCCCAACCTGTATCATTATCAGGTTTTTGGTTAAAGCTCTGATAAGGCTTGCGATCTGCACCACTGTATGGTTTACGATCTCTATCTCCATAAGGCTTACGATCATTATCACCGTATGGTTTACGATCCCTGTCTCCGTATGGTTTGCGATCTCTATCTCCGTATGGTTTGCGATCTCTGTCGCCATAAGGCTTACGATCATTATCTCCATATGGTTTGCGATCTCTGTCACCATAAGGCTTACGATCATTATCTCCATAGGGTTTACGATCCCTGTCACCGTACGGTTTACGATCAGCACTGCCGTAGGGCTTGCGGTCCTTATCTCCGTAAGGCTTGCGGTCAGCGCCTCCGTCAGCGCTTCTGTTATTGCTCCAACCGGATTTACGGTCCGAACCCCATTCCTTCTTCTGTTCCGGCTTCCTGCCCGGTTTCCATTCTGTCTTCCTGCCTGTATTTCCTGGCCGTTTATACTCCGCCATAACTGCTTGCACCTTTAACCTTTCTGTTTTCCTTTATTTTTCTCTGTCCGTCTTTAATTATCCCGCGTTCAATGATCGTTCCCATCGGCTGCCCGGTTTTGTTCCACCGATATCTTCAGCAGCTCAAGAAGGCGGACGTAATCCTGTTTTATGTAAAGATAGCCCAGCAGTGTTTCAAACCCCGTGGCATACTTGTATTCTGTGACATCGGCATTTTTGGGGATCGTGCCTGATTTGGCGTTTCTGCCCCGTTTCACAATATCCAGTTCTTCAGGCTTGAGTGTCTCCATCAGTTTATGTATGATGTCGGATTGGGCTTTCGCCTTCACATACGATATGGACTGCTTGTGAAGCTTATGGACCGGTGCATTGCCCTTGCTCAGCAGCAGTGTACGCACATAAAGCTCATATACTGCATCGCCCACATATGCCAGTACCAAAGGCGAGTATGTGTTCAGATCACCGGCCTTGACAGCGAATTCCTGTCCAAGATTCTTAAATATTTCCTCGTTCATGTATTATTGCTACCATTCTAAAAAATGTGACCTCTTGAGTGTATTATATATTATAATGCAATTGTTCAAAAGAGAAATTTTCAAACATCTGATAATTCACTTTAATACGCCTTCTGTAAACCATAAGAAATCACAGGGATTTATCGTCTCCCTGTGATAATATGTGATGTTTCAGTGAATTTTACTCGTCAAAAATCCATATCCCGGAGCCATTTAACGATATCGTCTGTCATGACATCAGCCCCCATGCTGCCAGGGATCGGGGCCGCGCTGATCCTGTCGGCCAGGCATTCGGAGTTGAACTTGCAGCCCTTCAGCAAAACCGAGAGTCCTTCGATATAGTCAGCGTCCATAGCATTTGAATAAACAACAGCATCTGTGACTATACCATCTTCCAGACGAAATCCTATTTCGAGGCTGCCCCATGGAAATATGTTTTCAATGTTTTTGTCAAATTCGACAGCTTTACCGTATCGCCATGCCCATGACGAATATTTACAGTACAGCTCTTCAAGCGCAGCCCGGCTTTCACTGCACTTTCTCAGACAATTTTCAACCTGTGCGGTGCTGGCGTATGCCTTTCTAAAAGCTTCGGTCAATGCATCAGCCAAAACCTCTACATTGAGATCAGGCTTTAGTTCAGAAAGGTTAACAACGTGTGAGCATGCCTGATTTGTGTCCTTTTCTGTAACATCCCCGGCGGCAATCTGCAGATATTCAGAAAGCTTGTCGATATCTGTGGAGACATATATCGTGCCATGATGACAGGCGTTGTCCTTCCTGAAGCAGAAGGCGCTGTCCGAGAACTTGCGGCCATTGGCGGTCAGTCCGCATACACCGCCTTTTTCAGCGGCAATGCCCAGGCCATTGACGGCCTCAAGGACTACTTCCAGCTGCTTGTCCGGATTAAATGCGCCGCTGCCTGTTATAAAAGTGAAATTAAGATTGCCAAGGTCCTGATAAACGGTGCCACCGCCCGAGAGCCTCCTTGCGAGCTTTCCTCCGTCATTCTCCAGCAGTTCGGTCCTGCATTCCCTACAGGGGTTTTGGTTTCTGCCGATCAATACAGCGTTATCATTTTGCCAAAGATATAATATTGTTTCACCCTGCGATACCTGTTCCAGCAGATATTCCTCGACTGCCAGGTTCCACCAGGGGTCTGCTGATCTTGTCCGCACTATTCGAGTATTACATGCCATTTCCATCCTCCGGATCGGCGCCGGTTAGTTGATGCTGCCATGCCGTCTGATTACTTGAGATGTCCCGTGATACTGGTAGTGTCCCGGTGCGCCTTAACTATTATACTTAAACTTTCTTATGTTTTCAACAAAATGGTTCTCTTTTCTCTCTTTTATGTAACATTAGTATGTATACACCAATTTACCAAGGGCATGTCAAGAAAAGTCGACTGTAAACATTCAGGTGTATCCGAATATATTGTACTAGAAAACACTAACAAACCGGACAATTGGCTAAATATCAGTCCAGGTGATTTATGTGCAAAAAGTAAGGGGGTATTTATATGGCTGGGATCGAATCCGGACAGATCATTGATCCGAATTGCTTTCCGACACCAAACGAGCTGGTCTGCATACAGGTTCTAAAGGTTTTCGACCAGGTCGCACTAAGGGATTGTTCGACAAGAACCATCACTCTCATGCCGGGCTCAGGGGTCGTGAATCCTGTGTTTGCCTATGAGGGAGCAGACGATTTCGACATTACAGAAGTAAAGGTCATTTCCAGAACAGATTCATTGACAAAGCCAGGGTACAAAAGACTGAAATTATTCGTAAGGATACGGTACATAATCCATTATTCAGACGGCGTGAACCAGCTGACACAACCCGATGAAGCCAGCTTCAGCCTCACAGTCAACGAGATCTATTGTCCCGACTGCCTCACACAAATCGGGATCATTAGGTATCCGCCCGATACTATACCCGGCACTCTCGATGCCGATGGGCTCTCCATCAAAGTTGAAGCATTGGCTGAGGCATTCAACGATGTGGTTAACCCTGCTACAGGAGCTCTGTCCCTTGATATTGGAGTATTCCTTATTGTTAAGTGTGAGTGCGAAGTGCAGCTGTTGATTCCTGCATACGGATACTGTCCTGTCCCACCGGAACAGATAAATCCTGCTGCATTGAACTGCAATATTTTCAACAACAGGGATCTGACGCCCTTCCCCACGCAGTTTTATCCGGATCAAAAGCCAAACCTGCTCGATCTCGAGAATGCCTGCGTTGAGGACAGCTGAAGGATATAAGCCGAAGGATGTTACAAGCAATACTAAAATGGCGGGTGCGAATATATGACCCAATATTATGCACTGGTGCAGACAAAATCCCATGCCTTTTTTCTTGAGAGCCGCCTAAGGCAGGAAGGTGTACAATGTGAGCTGACCAACATACCCAGAGATATCATGACCGATTTATGTAATCTTGGCGTCCGTTTCACAGAAGCAGATATCTCTGCGGCACTGGATATTATAAGAAGATGCCGTCTGCCTGGCTGCAAAGTTTGTCGTGAAGGCTGGAACGGCGGCGGCATCTTTTATGAAGTGATCTATGCCGAGTGACCTGAGTAAGCGGATAAATACCATTTTACGGTGTCCATTATTCTCTCCTCAAATCGCCTGCTGCATTTGAAGCCGAGCCTTTCCATCGCCTTCCTGCTGTCGAGTGCATAGCGGAAGTCATGGCCGGGACGGTCATTTACCATCTGCACCAGATCCAGAGGTTTGTTCATGATGGCGAGAATGTGTTTTGCCAGGTCGATGTTGGAAAACTCCTCTGAGGATCCGATGTTATATATTTCACCCGTTACCCCTTCGAACATGGCCTTGGCAATGGCGTCACAGTGATCCTGTACATAGATCCATTCCCTGATATTTAATCCGTCTCCATAGATGGGTATGGGTTTATTTTCCATTGCACTAAGGATACAGGTAGGAATGAATTTCTCAGGGTTCTGGCATGGTCCGTAATTGTTGCAGCATCTGGTTATGATTGCCGGAAAGCCATACGTTTTTATATATGCGCGCACCATCAGATCAGCGGATGCCTTCGATGCAGAGTACGGGCTGTTCGGCAGCAGAGGTGATTCCTCGGTGAATGGCTCCTGATCGTTGGTAATACTGCCATATACCTCATCCGTGGACACCTGCAGAAATATCTTTCCTTCGTAACCGGCATCCCTCCAACTGCGGCGTGCTGCATCCATTAATGTCATTACTCCGATTATGTTGGTCACCGCAAATATCCCCGGGTCACCGATACTTCGATCCACATGAGACTCCGCGGCAAAGTTGACGACCGCATCCGGCCTGTACTGTTCCATAATACTGCCCACCAGCTCTGCATCACAAATATCGCCTTGTATAAAGCTATAACATGGATGACATTCAACATCCTTCAAATACTCGGGATTCGCGGCATATGTGAGTTTATCAAGATTGATGATATGGTATCCATCATATCTCTCCAGATGCCTGTTGATGAAATTGCTGCCAATAAATCCGGCTCCGCCCGTGACAAGGATCGTTTTCATAAGCCACCTCTAAAAAATGATTTTGCTATCGTCACCGATACAAAGATATATGGAATATTCCCGATCAGGAGCCTGTATTTGCTCTGAGTCCTGCTTTTCTATTACTGTATGTTTCCCAATCAGGCTGGCAGAGATCCTGCCCTTAAGATTTGTGATCCTCGCTCCTTCCATTATGACACTGTTATCTATATCACACCCGGCAAGAACACAATTGTCTCCAATCACAGTATAAGGCCCCAGATGGCATCCGGTGATGCTGACATGACTGCCCAGCACCACAGGACCGGACAGGTGACTGTCCGATATGAGGACATCTTCCCCTGCCAGGACTATTCCCTGCTTTGTTGAATCGTTCATTTTCGGCTCTCTGCCTGTGCTGCATACGCTGTCTGAATCCGTTTTGATATCGTCCATGATGAGCCGGTTCGCTTCCAGAAAATCATCAATGCTGCCGGTATCCTTCCACCAGCCTTCAGTCAGTGCATATCCGACCACTCCTCCCAGCTCGATCTGCTTCTGTATGGCATCTGTTATCTCCAGCTCTCCCCTGGCAGATGGGATGGTGTGGTCTATGGCATCCATTATGGTATGGTCAAATATATATATCCCGGTAATGATCAGATTGCTCGGAGGAACTGCCGGCTTTTCCACCAGATGGACGACCCGTTCACGGTTGATCACAGCCACGCCATATCGGGACGGATCCTCTGATATATGAAGAAGAATGAGCGAATTAACTGGTTTTTTGTAATAATCACGGATGACATCCGTCAATTCCATCCGGAACAGGTTATCTCCCAGGATCATAATAAATGGGGCATCCTGCAGAAAGTCCGCGGCTGTTTTCACAGCATGGGCCAGACCAAGGGGCTGAGGCTGGTAAATATATGTGATGGCCACATTCCACGCTTTCCCGTCTCCCACAGCCAGCTCGATCTCACAATGGTTGTCGCCTACAATGATCCCGATATCCTTGATTTCTGTTCTGGCCAGCTTATCAATAATATGAAAAAGGATAGGCCTGTTTGCCGCCGGCAGCAGCTGCTTGGCTCCGGAGTAGGTAAAGGGCCTGAATCTGGTGCCTGATCCACCGCTTAAGATGAGTGCCTTCATACAATTACCTCAATAAGTGTTTTATGTATACTTCAATATATTCCTGCCCACAGTGAAGTGTGTATTTTTACATCCACACATCACAAGAATTTAGGCCGCTTCTGGAACGTTATAATCTGCTTTACATAATATATATAGAACTTGTTGTTCTCAAATGAGAGCATCTTTAAACGATCAAGGGAGGAAAACCAATGTCATTGCCATTTGTAAGCTTCATCACCTTCAACAGACTGGGACTGTCGGCAAGGAATCTGCAGGCGCTGCTTAAAACAGAAGATGATTTTGAGCTTCACATTATAGACAGCAATTCCCGGGATGATTCATGGGCTTACATCGAAAGCCTTAATGACAGCCGGATAAAGTCCAGGACCAGACTACCGCTGAACCGGGGGCCGATCTATGCTGTCAATCACAATCTGGCAAAAAGAAAGCCGGATCAATATTTTATTGCCCTCGACAGCGATGTGCTCCTCCTCACACCGGACTGGATCACTAAATTCATGAGGGTTTTTGATACCTTCCCAGAGGTTGGTATGCTGGGCGTCCCGCGAACAAGTCCATATAAGGAATTCATACCGCCGGTCATCCCGATGGAGAAAAACGGGATTCGGTATTTACAGCTCAAGGACGGCATCGTTGGAGCCTCGCTGGATTTTGTACCCGGCCATTGTCAGTGCCTTCGTCCCGAGCTGATCAATATCCTCGGCTACTGGAGTGAGGAGAATTATTTCGGAGATGCCGAGCTGTCCGTGCGCATCAACCAATATACACCTTATAGGGCCGGTTTTGTCACCGATATTTCGATCAGCATGGAGCAGTCGATTCCATGCGCGGACTGCCCGGTTAAGAAATTATGTCACCTTGATAAAATTGAGAATACCTGCTTCAGCATCCGCGACACTTATCACAAGAATGAATCCTTTGTTGAAAAAAACACCTGGAAATATACTGCGACCTTCGATGAACTCAAGCAAGGGAAAAGGCCGGTATACTGCGCTTCCGTCCACGACCCCGAGTCCATCAGGAATCATATGTACAATGCGGAATGGGCAGAGGATAACTTCAACTTTTATGTAATCAACGCCAACTGATGAAGAAGAGGTGAAACAGCATGACGCCGCCGATGGTCAGCTTCGTAACATGGAACAGACTCGGTTTGACAGCCCGCAATCTGAAGGCGCTGCTTGAGACCAATGAGGATTTCGAGCTTTATCTGGCAGACAACGGCTCCCGGGACGGGACCTGGGACTATTTATCCAGCCTGTCGGATCCACGGATCAGGAGCAGGATAAGGTTCGACGCTAACCACGGTCCGGTATACGCCGCAAATTACCACCTTTCCAGTCGAAGAAAAGACCAGTATTTCATTACAGTGGATAGTGATGTCAACATTCATTGTCCTAATTGGATCAGCAAATTCACGGAGGTGTTCAGGGCATTTCCTGAGGTGGGTTTGCTGGGTGCTGTTACTAAGGAATACCTGAACAAATACAGACAGCCCATGGTGCTTCACAGGAAGGGGTCCGCCTGTTTCCTTGAGATTGTGAATGGATTTGTGGAAGGCTGCTGCCAGTGCCTTCGTCCCGAGTTGATAGAGAAGATCGGCTATTGGAACGAGGAATGCTGTACCGGAGATATGGAATTAAGCTACAGGGTCCTCAATCACACACCTTTTATGGCCGGTTTCAATCCATCAATTGAGATAGATCAGCTGCAGTACATCCCGTGCAGCAGCTGCAATGCCGTCGAATACTGCAGCATCTGTGAGAAGAGTGAAAGAGGCGGCTGTTTCCTGATACACGAAAGGAATTACAGGAATCCTCAGTTCAGAAACCATTTTCGCTACAAGTATCTGAAGTTCATTCGGGAGCTTAATGATGGCAGCAGAGGAGCCTTCTGTGGTTCAATGCACGATGAGGATTCCATGGTACGGAACCGATATGATCTGCGCAGCGCCTCTGAGAATTTCAGATATTATGAAAACCGATCCGGCGGGAGCTGAAGGTCATATTCTCAGCGCTGCGTCAATATGTAATGAATGGAGGGATAAAATGAATGGACCAGAACCTTTTCCACATCCCATATATGTAACTCAACCCCTCTTGCCTGATTTGCAGGATTATTGCGATATGCTCAGGCAAGTCTGGGAAAGCAGGCTTCTTACCAACAACGGCCCGATGGCAAAGCGCCTGGAGTCTGAACTGGCCAAATATCTTTGTGTGCCCCATCTGTCTCTTTTCTCAAACGGTACAATAGCTTTACAGATTGCCTGCAGATTGCTGAGGCTAAAGGGAGAAGTCATCACAACACCTTTTACATTCGCAGCCACGACCCATGCTTTATATTTAAACGATCTGAAACCGGTCTTCTGCGATGTTGAAGAAGAAACCCTCACCATGGATCCGGATCGTGTGGAAGAATTGATAACCCCGGACACATGTGCCATACTTCCTGTCCATGTATATGGAAACCCCTGTAAAGTCGAAAGACTTCAAAAAATCGCAGATAAACACGGGTTGAAAATAATTTATGATGCAGCCCATGCCTTTGGTGTGGAGATAGACGGCATCCCCGTAGGGTCCTATGGTGATATATCCATGTTCAGTCTGCACGCAACAAAGATCTACCACACTATCGAGGGAGGCGCTCTTGCATTTAAGAGTCCGGGGCTGAAGGAAAGATCGGATCAATTACGTAACTTCGGTATCGTTAAGGAGGATCACATCAACGAACCGGGCACCAACGGAAAGCTCAATGAAATACAGGCAGCGATGGGGCTGCTGTTGCTGGATAAGGTGGATGAGGAAATCATTCGCAGAAAGGAGATTACATACCTTTACCGGGATCTGCTGAGAAATGTGCCCGGCATCCGTACAGGTGAGGATCAGGACGGTGTAAAACATAATTATCCGTATTTCGTCATTCGGGTGGATCATAAGGAATATGGCCTCAGCCGTGATGAACTGCAAAAGGGTCTTCGCGAATATAATGTCTTTTCCAGGAGGTACTTCTATCCATTGTGCAGCCATTTCAGATGTTACCGGGATCTGTATTCTGCCCGGGCCGGAAACCTGCCTGTTGCGGAGCGTTCTGCGGAGGAGGTTCTTGTTCTCCCGCTGTATGGCGGCCTGAAAAACGAAGATGTAGAAAAAATCTGCTCTGTCATCGGGCATATCAGATCGGGAGGAAATGGGTGATATTGTATGGAAGATTTGATCCTGTATGGTTCAGGCGGAATGGCCAGAGAAGTGGTGGAGCTTGTCGCTGATATCAATGATATCAGTCCCACCTGGAGGATCCTTGGATATATTGACGATGTCAAAGGTGACAGCAGTGAGCTGGTGAATGGTTTCCCGCTGCTGGGAACGTGGAAGATGCTGAAGGATGTACCGGGTCAGCCCTATGTCATTATCGCAGTGAGCAATCCATCCGACAAGGAGGCCATTTTCAGAAGGATCAGGAATTTGCCCATCAGGTTTCCAACATTGATCCATCCCTCGGCTAAGGTGGCACGTAATGCGCGGATCGGTGAAGGCTCCATTATCGGAATGGATTGTATTGTTTCGACCGATGTCAGAATAGGAAATCATGTTTTCCTTAATATGCGAACTATCGTTGGCCACGATACAGTCATAATGGATTACAGCTCATGTCTGGTCGGCTGCATCATTGCAGGCGGTGTCGTTATAAAGGGCAGCGCTCTGCTTGGCTCCGGATGTATCATCATGGAAAAGACTGCGATAGGCAGCAAAAGCAAAGTTTCGATGGGCTCTGTTGTAAGCTTCGACGTACCGGATCATCATGTGGTAATGAGTCGGCCGTCAAAAAGTATGTATTTCGGAGAGTGATGGGTTGCATGAAAGATATTTTAATTATCGGTGCAGGGAATTTCGGCCGTGAAGTGGCTCAGCTCATACATGACATCAATCAGGACAAAAACCGGTGGAACATATTGGGCTTCATTGATGAAACTCCAGAAAAACACGCAACACTGATCCACAGCATACCGGTCCTGGGGGGGCCGGAATGGCTTGAGCGGAACAGCCGGGGTTCTGTCTCGGCTGTTTTTGCCATCGGAAATCCCCGGAATAAATACCGGCTTATCAGCAGGCTAGATAAATTTGGTCTGGATTACCCTATCCTGATCCACCCGGGAGCTATTATAAGCAGTTATTCAAGCATAGGTGCCGGCAGCATCATTTGCTGGGGGTGCTTTATATCTGTCGATATTCGCATCGGAAACCATGTGGCAATCAACCCGGGCTGCGGTATCGGACACGATGCTGCGATCATGGACTATTCCACACTCTACTGGAACGTGACGCTTTCCGGCAACGTAACCATACAGGAAGGCTGCGAGATCGGTTCAAAGGTGTCCGTGATACCTCAAAGAAAAGTCGGACGCTGGAGCACTATCGGAGCCGGCGCCGTGGTGGTAAAGGATATACCGGAATTCTCTACAGCGGTAGGTGTTCCTGCTAAGCAGATCAAAGTTAATCTATTCGATCCCGACTCCGACGGTGATCCCAGCTTGTCCACTCCCAACTGAAGAAAAAGCAGGGCAAGGAGGCTGTAAATGCTGGCATACCCTGCTTTTCACCATATTTCTTCGATAATTCTCATGTAGTTGCGTCCCCGGCCCTTTCGGTTTCTCCATTCTCAGCCGGAACATTTTTTCTCGCCTTGAACAGCCTCTTTTGAAGTAGTGCCCTGTTGTGTAGAACACTTTTATCCTCGGGCCTGTATTTCCCTGCTTCCTCGTTATGTTCGAAGGCTTTATGGTATTCTCCCAGGTTGTAGTAGCAGACGCATAGCTGAAGATGAGGATACCATGTGTAATAAGCTTTATAAGTAAAACTCCAGCGTTCAGGCTCAGGCTTCTGCGATGCTGCCTCCTCGTACCAGAAGATCGCTGTCCGGTAATCCCTTCTGCGCTGGAACACCTGTCCGATCCGGCAACATGCTTCAGCTCGCGGCGCAGTGTACCGGAAGGATCTCAACAGTGAATCCAGTTCATTATCAGTCTCATTGAGAAAACGGTAGCAATCCGCCATGAAAATGCAGGCGAAGATCTTGTCCTCCACCCATCCTTCCTCCATTGAAAGGTTTTTTTCATAGCTTTCAATGGCCTTTCTGTAATGTCCGTTTTCTCTAAGTTCATTTCCATAGTAGAAGAAGTCTCTGGCGGAAAATTCGTCACCACGGGCCAGCTTCTTTTCATACATGGACATTGTCCGTCCGACGGCATGACGCAATTTTTTATGGGTGACTGCGATTTCGGAATCGATCACCTTACCGCTGACGTTCAAATATTGATGGCAATCTCCATACCATTTGAAGTTCCTGTCCCTTCTGAGCAGACGATGGCGGCGAAATTGAAGTGTGACATTTCCGAACTCGTCGGATCCGAAGTTGTAGTACATCGAAACGGCATCCACAGACGGATCCAGTGTCTCCTTCAGCTCCTTGAGCAGGATGCGGTCTTTATCAAGCAATACATCATCGGCATCCAGAAACAGTATATATTCCTTTGTTGCATGGCGGAAGGATTCATTTCTGGCGGCAGCAAAGCTGTTGATCCATTCAAAGTCAAAAATGCGGTCGGTGTATCGGGCGGCTATTTCCTTGGTACGGTCGGTGGAGCCGGTATCTACGATGTTGATTTCGTCTACAAGATCATAGACTGTGTCCAGACAGCGGGCCAGCAGTGCTTCTTCATTTTTCACGATCATGCATAAGCTTATTGTAATCATGATTTAACCCTTTCATATACAGAAAATAATTGCGATGCCTGCCTGATGACAGGCATCGCTGTAACTCATCGCTACCGTTATGGTCCGGTAGGTCCGGTTGCGCCAGTTGCGCCGGTAGGTCCGGTTGCGCCAGTTGCTCCGGTTGCGCCGGTTGCGCCGGTTGCGCCGGTTGCGCCAGTTGCTCCAGTTGCTCCAGTCGGGCCAGTCGGGCCGGTCGGGCCAGTCGGGCCAGTCGGGCCGGTCGGTCCTGTCGGGCCGGTAGGTCCAGTTGCTCCGGTTGCGCCAGTAGGTCCAGTAGGGCCAGTAGCGCCGGTTGCTCCTGTCGGTCCTGTAGCTCCAGTAGCTCCTGTCGGTCCTGTCGGGCCGGTAGCACCTGTTGCGCCGGTCGGGCCAGTCGGGCCGGTAGGTCCGGTTGCTCCAGTCGGGCCGGTAGGTCCGGTTGCGCCTGCGCCCTCAACTGAGATGAGTGACACATCGTCCACTATGACATTGGCAGTGCCGGCTTCGGGTATCGTACTGATGAATATGAAAGCCTGGTCGGCTCCCGGAGGCGCCTCATCAGTCACCTGATAGACCTCGATCCAGTTATTGTTCAATACATCCGGAAGTCTTCCAGTCGGTATTATTGTGATAAGACCGGTGTCTAAAAAATTGAAAGCCGCATCATAATATGAGATCAGTATGACCACCTGCGGGCTGGGCAATGGCCCGACCCTCGCAAGAGACACCTTGAATTCATACCTCTCCCCCGGCAAAACCGGGACGACCTGAGCAATAAAAGAATTTGACAGTCCTCCTGCCAACTGTGCAGAAAAGATTCCGGAATGGCTGTACTGTGCTGTAACAACTGCATCCACAGCAACCCAGGGAGGAAGTGACCCTGTTTCAAACCCTCCGTTGACAATCAACTCCTCAAATGGCATTTTTCCACCTCCTTTTTGTTTTTAATGGCTGGAAATGAAGCATTTGCCAACCTCATGGTATTATATGTAAACCAGCCTGATTATGTTAACTATTCATTTGTGATTTTTTATCCCGACGCCGCCCACCGCTCCAACAAACACCGGCAGCTTGTATTTTTGCACACTTGGCGTTTCGTTGTCATAAAATAGGAAAGAATGAATAGAGAGGATATATCAAATGATCCCGTTAGTTGATCTGAAAGCCCAATACCAGCAGATAAAAGATGAAATAAACCAGGCGATAACTGATGTCCTTGAGAGTTCACACTTTATTATGGGAAAGAAAGTAACAGAGCTGGAGAATGAAATAGCCCGCTATATCGGCACCAGGCATGCTGTTTCCTGTGCAAACGGTACGGATGCACTGGTCCTGTCGCTTCACGCCTGCGGCATCGGGGAAGGCGACGAGGTAATCACCTCACCCTTTACGTTTTTTGCTACAGCAGAAGCCATTTCCAGAGTCGGGGCAAAGCCCGTGTTTTCGGATGTCGATCAGGATACCTTCAATATAGATGCCCGACAGCTCCATAATGTGATTACTCCAAGAACAAAAGCAATAATTCCTGTCCACATGTATGGGCAGCCGGCAGATATGGATGAGTTGCGCATGACAGCGGACAAATACGGTCTGCTCATTATTGAGGACGCCTGTCAGGCCTTTGGAGCCAGTTATAAGGGACAGAAAGCCGGATCAATGGGAAATGCCGGCTGCTTTTCTTTTTTTCCGTCAAAAAACCTGGGAGCTTATGGCGACGGTGGATTGATTACCACAAATGATAATCGGATTGCTTCGGAGGCTGCCAGTCTACGTGTGCACGGCTCCGCCAGAGGCAGAACACAGGGGACTCCGGTGTCACATATTGCTAATGCTCTTTCAGGCGATTTGGGCTTCGACACCTCAAGATACTATAACTCCCGTATCGGCTACAACTCCAGACTGGATGAACTGCAAGCAGCTATACTGCTGGTCAAGCTGAAGTATATAGATCAGTGGAATGAGACAAGGAGGGAAATCGCCCATTTCTATAATGAGTACCTCCGGGACACATCACTTATCCTGCCGAAACTGCCGGAGAACGCGCAAGGGGTGTTTCATTTATATGTGGTTCAGTCGGAGAACCGCAACGAACTGTTAAGGATACTGAAGGACAAGGGCATCTCAACGGGGATCCACTACCCCATACCCCTTCACTTGCAGAAAGCTTATGAAGGCCTTGGCTATCATCCCGGTGATTTTCCTGTGACGGAAAGACTGTCTGAATGTATTTTATCCATCCCCATATACCCTGAATTGACGGCGGCTCAGATGGAATATATCGCGAAAACACTGTTCAACGCTGCAAAGTAATGCTGTAACAATCTCGAATAGGAGGGCTGTGCTGTGGATTCTTCTTTTTTTGTTCACGAATCCAGCTATATAGACGAACCCTGCATCATAGGCACCAATACAAAGATATGGCATTTCTGCCATGTGATGAGCCCATGTGTTATCGGTGAGGACTGCAATATCGGTCAGAATGTTGTAGTATCTCCATACGTGAAAATCGGCAACCGATGTAAAATACAAAACAATGTTTCGCTATATACAGGTGTTACTTGTGAAGACGATGTTTTTCTGGGTCCATCCTGCGTATTTACTAATGTGATCAATCCTCGGTCTGCCATTGACAGAAAGAGTGAATACAGACCGACCATCATAAAAAAAGGCGCATCCATCGGGGCAAACGCCACCATTGTCTGCGGCCACACCATCGGATGTCATGCCTTTATCGGCGCCGGCAGCGTGGTTACAAAGGATGTGCCGGATTTTGCGCTGGTGATGGGAAATCCGGCAAGGTTGTCGGGTTGGATGTGCATCTGCGGTGAGAAGCTCCGGTTTGAGGACAGCAACAATGCTGTCTGTCCAAAATGCAGCCGGTATTATTTAAAAGAGGGAAATACCGTAACCTGCATAACAGATGACACTTATCTACACTGAGCCTGCTGTACTTTATATTCTCGCATGTGGATTTTGATACTGGCCGTGATTTTGTGTTTTTGATCCAAATTGAATAGAAAACTGCGGACATCTGTGTAGACAGCCCAAGCACATTGAACACGTACCTTTCACCCACACAGGCCGACGCGATTTGATCTCGATAGCATTATCAGGACACTTTTCTGCACACAGTCCGCATCCCTGCTCCTGATATTCAAGTTGGGGCAAAAAAATTATGAAAAAGACTATCTTCCAAATAAGATCCTGCCTTGAAAAACAAACTCTGTTTCGTTAAATTGATATTGTTCTTTCAGATCAGGCCCACAAGAGGCCGACCCAATACCATTTTGCTTGTAATCAAGGCACAGGAGCGTGCACCCGGATTCGACCAGCTCATAATTGTGCTTCTTGTTCCCCAGTTCTTCCTGAGTATAATGGGAGGCATTAAATGAAAACCCACTATCCGAGGTAATCTCGATCCTGTCCTCTCCATTGGAGATCCTCAGATATTCTGTACCGAAATGGCTTCCATTTTCCTGAGGCCGGATATAATCCTCGTGCATCCTGGTCACAGTATCTGTGAAACGGCCAAGATACGATGCCTGACATTTATCAATATAGCTCTCATAGGGGCCATAACCGAAATATGTCACTTCCTCAAGTTCCTTCGCCAGGAACAATCTCAGGCCAAAGCGCGGTAGCATTGGGAATACCGGGTCCTTTTTACACGAGATATGGAATTCCACACCCCCTGATGCATCTATCGAAAAAATCGCCTGAATATCCAGTATTCGTTGTATGAAAACCGCAGACAGGCTCAAAACAGAACGAATAACAACCTTGCCCTGTACCTGTTCAACAAAGGTTTCATAAACCCTGACCCGAGCGCGATCATACCCCGCCTTCAGCCAGGTATCCTTCAGCCGGCCATCATTGTCTGTCAACGCCCGCCAGATGTTATATTCCATTGGCTCCTTCAAAAATGATTTGTTCCTGTAATTCAACTGCTGGAAATTTCCTGTCAGCTTACTGAATGAATATTCAAATTTATTGCCTTTCACGATAATCCCGGTATCTGTCTGTCGATAACAAAGCATTTCAACATCATGCTGACTGACTGTACTCTTCTCAGTCCAATCAATAGGCGCCTTCTGGATCTCGAATTGCTCATATCCCAGAACATGCCCTGTTTTTACCATCGGAGTTTTTTCCTTTTGTAAATAAATCAGTCGGACATGGAAAATACCATCATCCGGGATTCTGTAATCGATTTTCACATCGGCATAAGATCTTGGCCTCACAGATGGTATGTCTATAAATCCGGTTTCGATCACATCGCCATTCCTTGTGAGCTCATACCGGATCTTCACAAAATCCGCCAAATCAACAAAATCGAGTTTATTCTCCAATCTGAATTTTCCGGTCTGCCCATCCAGCAGTTTTGCTCTGACCGGTCTTATGACGTTTTTATACTCAAGAAGTCCCGTATGGACACGGCGATCCGGATAAACCAGCCCATCCATGCAAAAATTGCCGGAATGGGGAAACTCCTTGAAGTCACCGCCATAAAAATACTTCTCCCTGCCTTCGATGGTCTTTCCCATATAGATCGCATGATCGCACCATTCCCATACGAAGCCTCCGCAAATACGGTCTTCCCGATAGATAAGCTTCATGTAATCCTCGGCATCTCCCGGACCATTCCCCATGGCGTGGATATATTCACACAGGATATAGGGCTTTTTGTTTTGGGGATCCTGCAAGTAGGCTTCGATGGTCTCCGTTGTATCATACATTTTGCTGTAAACATCAAGCATGGTCCCATCATTGATGTGTCCGCCTGTCTGATGACAAAACCCTTCATAATGGACCAGCCTTGTGGAGTCGTATTCCTTCACCCATCGCCCTGCGTCCTCGAAAGCCGGTCCATATCCCGCTTCATTTCCCAATGACCAGAAAATCACTGAAGCATTGTTTTTATCACGGATCACGTTCCTCTGCACCCTGTCCAGTATGGGCTGATGAAACCTCTCATCCTGTGCCAGTAAGCCGTATGTCTCGCCATATCCTCCGCCGAAAATGCTGACACAGCTATGACATTCCACATCCGATTCACTGATCACATAAAAGCCATATTCGCTGCACAGCTGGACAAACCACGGCGCATTTGGATAATGACTTGTCCGGACAGCATTGATATTGTGTTCCTTCATTAAAGTAAGATCCCTGATTGCCTGCTCTCTGCTTATCGTATATCCTGTGACCGGATCGCTGTCGTGACGGTTGACACCTTTAAATTTAACTTTGGTGTTATTTATATACACTATACCTTCCCTTATCTCAATTTTTCGTATTCCAACCTTTTGAACGATCCTCTCGTCGGGGCATTCCAGGATCAATGTATAAAGAACCGGCTGTTCTGCATTCCACAATATCGGATCATTCATTTCAAGCTTTAACTGCTCACCTTCCTGATAAAAAATACCGACCTCATTCCCCGACGGATCCTCCAATACACCATTCACCGGCAGCCATTGGTCTAAAAACTCCAGATCGACACGTACTTCAGCCCTTTTACAAGTATCATCCACAATTGTTTTTACAAAGTAGTCCCTTATGTGCTGCAATGGACGTAAAAGTATATAAACATCCCTGAAGATCCCGGACATCCGGAACTTGTCCTGATCCTCCAAATAGCTGCCGTCACACCATTTCAGCACCAGAACCGCCAGAACATTATCACCTTCAACAGTAAACGGGGATATATCAAATTCTGACGTTGAATGAGATACCTGACTGTATCCGACAAAATCACCGTTCACCCAAACATAGAAACATGAGTCAACTCCTTCGAAGTTGAGGTATTGTTTATAACCCTGCTGCACCTTCGTTATCGTAAACCGCCTGATATATGCGCCACATGGATTATTTGTCGGCACATAGGGCGGATCGAATGGGAAAGGATACTCTACATTTGTATATTGATGCCTATCATAACCCTGTGTCTGCCAGCAGGATGGAACCGGGATCTTTTTAAAACTGCTGAAATCAAAGTCAGGCTGGAAAAAGTCTTCCGGTACCTGATACAGATTCTCAAAGTATGAAAACTCCCATGACCCATTAAGAACTATCTGCCTTTCGGAGAGATCACCAGAAACAGGGTTTCTCTTCCGGTCAGGAGGATATGGGATGTAATAGGCCCTGTTGTCCATTGTTCCGATGTGAAGTGATTTTGTATCTTCATAATAGTTGACAAGTTTCATTTTAAAATCAGCATCTGCTGCAACAATTAGTTGATTGGATGCTTACTCCTTCTTCCAGTTTCCATTACTTGAATTACAGTTCTCTTTCTATACTATCAAAACCTTCATCAGTTTCAACAAAAATTAAAAGCCAGCTTCTGAAAAATCACTGATGTCCGGTCAGAAGCATATTATGTAGCGTTATGTAAATTATAGAATTACGGTGATCAATAATGACTAGTCAAAAAATCAAATTCGGCCTGGTTGGATGCGGAAGGATATCCAGCCGGCATATTGCAGCGCTGGCTGCATTCCGTGAAAACGCAGTTTTGACATGTGTATGCGACCTCATCGCCGACAGAGCAGCGATAAAAGCCGCCGAGTATATAAGGGAAGCGTCCTGCAGAGGCAAAGGAAGTATAATGAAGCCGCGGATATATCTGAATCTGGACGATATGCTGGAGAATGAGGATATTGATGTGCTTTCCATCTGCACGCCTAGCGGGCTGCATCCCATACATGGTATAAAGGCGGCCGGAAAGCACATCCATGTATTGACTGAAAAGCCAATGGGTATCGATTTGCCATCCGCCGACAAACTGATAAAGGCATGTGAGGAAAATGAGGTCCGGCTGTTTGTAATGATGCAAAACAGACTCAACAGTACCGTCCGGTTACTGAAGCGTTCAATGGATAAAGGCCGTTTCGGCAGGATCCACATGCTTTTGTCCAACGTTCTGTGGCAGCGGCCCCAAAGCTATTATGATCAGGCACCCTGGAGGGGCACATGGGAAATGGACGGGGGAGCCTTCTGCAATCAGGCGATACATTATGTCGACATGCTGCAATGGCTTGGAGGTCCTGTCGAAACTGCTGCTGCCCTGACAGGGACACTTGGAAGACAGATCGAAGCAGAAGACACAGGTTCTGCAGTTATTCGTTATAAAAGCGGCGCCATCGGAAGCCTTAATGTCACGATGCTGACCTTTCCCAGGAATGTCGAGGGAAGCATTTCAGTTCTCGGTGAAAAAGGAACCGTCAAGATTGGCGGTATGGCATTGAACCGGATCGAAAAATGGGAATTTGAAACTTCAGATGATGATGATCTGCTGGCAGCCGAATCATGCTATGAGCCTGCAGATGTTTATGGTTACGGTCATACGGCCTACTATTCCAATGTGCTGGATGTCCTGGGAGGAAAGGCCGAACCCTGTGCCGACGGACCGGAGGGACGCAAATCTCTTGAGCTTGTTTGTGCCATATATCGCTCGGCCAGAGAAGGCGAAGTGGTTTTTCTGCCTGATGATAGTATCAATCACATTGACAGCAGCATATATATGACTAGGTAAACACATTATGTATACAAATAACCTAATTCTTATGAGCAGATCAAATTGCCAAAGCAACATAAAATATTAAAGAAAGAAGGACTGATAAATGACTCCTCCATTTGTTAATTTCACCGCGTTCAACAGACTTGGTCTGACGGCACAAAGCCTCAAATCCATTCTCGATACGCCGGATGAGTTCGAAATGCATATCATCGACAGCAATTCGACGGATGATACATGGGAGTATCTGCAAACTGTCAAAGATCCAAGGATAAAATCCATGCTGAAACTGCCCGTCAATGCGGGGCCTATCCCGGCGCTGAATCTCAACCTCACAAAAAGAAGGCCCGATCAGTATTTTTTCAACATTGACAGCGATGTGGTCGTTAAGACACGGGACTGGATCAAACGCTTCATGAAGGTTTTCAGGGCTTTCCCTGAAGTCGGCCTGCTGGGTGTTCAAAGAGTTGCCCCCTATATCCCCATATATACGGAGGTCATACCGAAGGTAAAGGGTGATGCATGTTACCTGGAGCTGAAAAACGGCAATGTGGATGTCATCCTTGACTTCGTTCATGGATGCTTTATGTGCATGCGTCCCGAACTGATCGAAAAAATTGGCTACTGGAGCGAGGAAACCTGTTGGGGAGACGCCGAGCTGACACCGAGAGTGATGCATTATACCAAATTTAAAACCGGATATATGAGCGATCCGAACAAAGTCCCGCTGATCGACATTGGAATGGACCAGGAAATCAGCTGTAATAAATGTCTTGCCAGGGGTGTATGCAAGTTCAATAAAACCACTGAAACATGCTTCACTATCCGTACAAGAAGATACCAGAACGAATCCTTTGTGAACAAATTCAAATGGAAGTATCTGGAGTTTTTCAAGGAGCTGGAGCAGGGGAAAAGGACTGCCAGGTGCGGGTCGATATATGATCCTGCCTCAACAGCCAATCATGTATATAACAGGGAATGGGCCCTGGAGAACATGAACTACTACATCCAAAACAGCAACTAAATACAGGGGCAGGAGATGTCACATTTCCTGCCCGAAACCTTACTGGCAGATCAGCCTCGTTAATTCTTTCGTTTGATTTGGATCATCTGATAAATATCTCCCAGATTTTCAAATTCGACAGCTTCATCCATTGAAAATTCGACTCCGTATTTTCCCTCCAGTTCGCCAATGATCATCCAGTGATTCAGCGAATCCCATTCAGGCATTGTGGCTGCCGTTGAATCCTCCTTCAAAAGAGCCGGATCTATCTTCAGCAGACCGGCAACAAAGTTCACGAATTCCGCATCCATGATTCCTCAATCCTCCCCTGTCAGGATCCGTATATGTTCAATTCTGAAAATCTCCTGCCCCGGATCCAGTTCAAAAACAGAGCACCTTTCATCCGATCTCACCGGCTTGAAGCCGGCCTTTTTATAGAATCCTTCATTTGCCCTGTTTTTTTGTGTCGGTATATACTCCGCAAAAACCCTCTGTATATTCTTTTTCTCCCGTAAATATCGAATTACCTCACCAAGAAAGGCATATTCCACATCCCGGCCAAGCACTCTGCAGCTCAAAAGAAATGTGTCCAGCCAGGCCGTGTCCTCCTCCGGCCTTGCTATACAGCACCCGGTGATACCATTGTCCCCAAACCTGTCGGTCACGGAACAACAGAGAATACAATAATTACCATCTTCGGTCATTTGCCTGAGCTGTGATAAAAGATACCGTCTCGTCGTCATATTGAATTGGTTGGTTTTCAATGTCAGCTGAGATACTCTCGGAAGCATGAAGTCATTGGCCGGAACTACCTCCATGACCATTGCCAGGCCGGTAAGAAAATCCTTCAGATTACCCGCCTGTGTAAGGTAATATGCCCGCTCCCTGTTCTGTGCCGCCATTTCATTCCGCCGCCTGTCCTCCTCCGTGATCTGCAGCATTTCAAACAGCGGCAGGGTCCGTAAGGTATCGCCATAGGCGGCAGCATCAGCAGGTACATCAACTACGGTTACCTCGGGAAGAATACTTTTTATAAGCTCCCTTTCAACAGGATTATCATCAAAAAACACCAGACTGTCTGTTCCGATATTGAGCTCCGAAGCGATCTCCTTCAGATTTGTCGCTTTATCCGCCCAATTGATACGCATGGCGGCAAAATGCTTCTCTCTGAGCAGCATGTGAGGATGCTTGTTTATGATCTCCAGTGCGTCCTCCGGATTGTTCCTGCTGGCTGCGGCAATGAAAATACCCCTCCGGTAAAGATTGAGCACCTCCTGTTGGAAATCGTAATAACATCTTCCCTTTCCCGTCACATCCAGACACACGCCTTCCAGACCGTCTTCTGCGGCAATGCCGCCCCAAAGCGTATTGTCCAGGTCCAGTACAAGGCACTTCTTATTCATTGAAAGCATGGGCAGGATGTACCGCATATATTCTCCCGCCAGTCTTTTCGATGCAGCCAGGGACATGGCGCAGCCGGCGAGGTAATACATTTTATTGTCCAGCATTTCTTTCTGTCCTATCAGCGAGCAGAACCCATCAAAGTCATAAACATATACATCCTCCAGCTTCAGGACAGCACTCTCCAGTTCGAGATTCGTCTGCGTAATACGGCGTTTGAGTCCGGATTCAAGACGGTTGTCCTGTATCCCTAACGGAACATGGTAGGGGATCATAAAATTGTTCAAAATGATTTTCGTACCGCAATATTGCCTTATTCTGCCCAACAGGGACATAATATTGCCGGCAATATCCTCCGGCAGCCGGAAGTCCTTAGTAAATAATATCCGGCTGTCGAGAAGCAAAATGGTCAGGTCCGGCATAAAGGCATAAAATCTGCTTTCCGGATCCATTATCTGTTGAATGTACTGATTGTATGGCGCATTATAAACCTTAGTGCCTATACCCGCCCGGGCGCTTTCCTCCCGCAGCGCCATCCCGATATATTCCGTGGTAAAATTGCCGAGAAGGGCTATTCTAAAATCCGATTTGTTCAAAAAGCTTCTCCTCCATTCACCGGTATGTTTGCACCGCTGATAAATGACGCACTGTCAGATATCAGAAAGTGCACTGCATCAGCAACATCCGAGGGCGTCGTCATTCTTTTCATCGGGTGCGTGGCCGCATATGCCTGCATATATTTTCGGGGCAAATGGCCAGTAAGGTCTGTATCCATCATCCCGGGCGATATGGCATTTACATTTATGCCGTATCCGGAAAGCTCAACTGCTGCCGACTTGGTCATCCCAAGAAGGGCATACTTGGCGGTAATATAGAAGGAGAGCTTAGGAGGCGGCAGATTCAGCACATACGAGGACAGTATGTTGATGATCCTTCCTGAGCCCTGCTCTTTCATTATACTTGCCGCTTCCCTGATATGGAGAAAGGCCCCCTTCACATTCGTATCGATCAGATCCTGATACATGCTCCAGTCAGCCTTCATTAGCTCGCATGGCAGGAATGGGCTGCATGCATTATTTATAAGAGCGTCCAGTCTCCCGCTCCGGGAGCGTATAATATCGTAGCAGGCCTTTATGCTGTCCTCATCTCTCTGTTCGCATAATATACCGTGCACCCACTCCGGATGAAATTTCTGCACCATGCCGGTTTGCTCCCCGCCGGAAGGCTGATGAACAAAGGTATAGTATATTTCGTTATCGTTTTCAGACGCCAGCCTTTCAACTATGGAAGAACCCAAACCTCTGCTTCCGCCTGTAACAAGAATCACTTTACCGCTCATATCCGGCAGCTCAACTCCTCATCCCGGCATTCAGACTATTTTACCGTGACAATCACCCTGCCGCGGGCAATGACAGCATTTGCATCATTGTTTATGGCAACTGACATTGTAATGATATCGTTTCCGAGGATACCCTTGTTTTTTATGTCCAGTACTCTTCCCATAACCGTCAGTTCATCACCGATCCTCACAGGACGTATAAAATCGAAGGACTGTGAAAGCCAGACAGATCCGGGTCCGGGCAGATACATCCCGATTAAAGTCGACACCATTGACAGTATCAGCATGCCATGGCCCATCCTTTGACCCAGATTGTGACGGCGGCAGTAGTCTTCATCCATATGCACGGGATTGTAATCTCCGCTTAGCCTGGCAAAGTCCATCACCATTTCTTCCGTTATCACTCTGGAAAACGAATGGGAGCTTCCGGCTTGCAGCTCGCGGTCTTCGACACATGGCTCCCTTATTTCCTCCATGCTCTGCTCCCCCATCTGTTGCTGCTTCTGTCATCATAATACTCCCGCAAAAGCGATTGTGTTCCTGCCTGGGGAGCGTCCGATAATCAAAAAAGATCCTTGGAGCACTTGGTTTCAAGTGTTTCAAGGATCTTTTGCTGTTTACCATTATATGACGGTGTGCCGTTATACCTGCAGACGTATTATTTGCTGTCTTTAAATACGACCTTCGGACCTTGTGGTGTGTCTTCGACCGTTATTCCCATTTGACTCAGCTTATCCCTTATCTCATCGGCCTGCTTCCAGTTCTTATCCTTTCTGGCCTGCTGTCTGAGGTTTACCAGCTCCTGTATCTCAGGGCTGATGTCAGGTGCACTCTCATCAGCCTTTGCCTGGGCCTTTTCAAAATCCAGTCCAAATATGCTGTCCATTTTGAGAAGCAGCTTGTAAAGCTCCTGGGACTTTGTTCCGTACCTGGCAGCATTCCAGGCTACGCCCATTGCTCTTGGTATGTTGAGGTCATCATTTATTGCAGCCTCGAATTCGGTCTCGAAGCCCTTTATTGTTCCTTCATCGATTCTGACCTGAGGATCTGCCGTCTTATGGGCCAGAACCCCCTCCAGCAGCCTGTCCAGAGCCGTCTGTGCCGCTTTTAACCCATCCCATGTGAAATTCAGCTTGCTTCTGTAATTGGCATTGAGGCACATATATCTGTAGGCCAGAGGGCTGAAGCCCTTTTCCTTGAGATCAGCCACTGTGTATGTGGTCCCGAGGCTCTTGGACATCTTGCCATTGTCCACAAGGAGAAATTCGCCATGGAGCCAGTAATGCACCGCAGGCTTGCCCAACAGCGCCTCGCTCTGTGCTATTTCATTCTCGTGGTGTACAGGTATGTGATCGACTCCTCCTGTATGGATGTCGAATTCATCTCCAAGGTACTTCCTTCCCATGGCGGAGCATTCTATGTGCCACCCCGGATAACCCATGCCCCAGCGGCTTGGCCACTGCATTATATGCTCCTTCGGCGCCTTCTTCCAGAGGGCGAAGTCAGCCGGATGCCTTTTTTCTTCGTTCACATCGACCCTTGCGCCTGCTATCTGTCCTTCCAGATCGAGTCCCGACAGCTTTCCGTAGCCTTCGAATTTCATGATATCAAAATAGATGCCATCGCTTGTTTCATAAGCATAGCCCTTATCAACAAGGCCTTCGACGAATTCCAGCATCTCTGCTATATGCTCTGTCGCTTTTGGTATATATTCCGGCTTGCCTATATTCAGCTCCTGAAGATCGTTCATAAATATACCTGTGTAATACTCGGCTATCTCCCATGGGGATTTCTGTGTCTGGCGGGATGTCTTGACCATTTTGTCCTCGCCCTCGTCTGAATCTGATACCAGATGTCCCACATCAGTAATGTTCATTACATTCTTAAGGTGGTACCCATTATATTTCAGGACCCTTCTGAGTATATCCATGAATATGTAGGCCCTCATGTTTCCTATATGAGCATACTGATAAACAGTAGGTCCGCAGGTGTATATGCTGACCGTATCGTCATTAATGGGTTTGAACTCTTCCTTCTGCCTTGTGAGTGTGTTATAAAGCTTCATCGTTAATTCCCCTCCCGATTTTCTTCCGGTATATTGATCTTCTCGGCTTGTATATTTTGCGGCCCGCCCCGCACTTCTGATTCAAGATGCTCTATACGCATAAGCATCTTGCACAGTTCCTGTGCCACAGGGTCCGGTATATGGATCTGATCCAGTTCGATGGAAGGCATCAGCTTTTTGCCTGAGTGCCTGACGACCCTGGCCTTCAGTCCTGCAACGGTAGTGTTGGGTTCAACGTCGTCAAACACGATGGATCCTGCTCCTATCATAGCATTATCACCTATATTGATCGGTCCGAGCAGCTTTGCTCCTGTACCGATCAGCACATTGTCACCGACAGTCGGGTGTCTTTTTCCCGTGTCCTTGCCCGTGCCTCCCAATGTAACACCATGGTATATCGTACAGTTGCTGCCGACTTCAGCAGTCTCACCTATTACTATTCCCATGCCATGGTCGATAAAGAGTCCTCTGCCAAGCTTTGCACCCGGATGTATCTCGACTCCGGTGGCAGAGCGGCCAACCTGTGATACCCACCTGGCAAGGAAAAACCGTTTCCTTGTGTACAGCCAGTGAGAAATCCGATGATATATTAGAGCATGGAAGCCCGGATACAGCAGAAAGACCTCCAGCACGTTTTTTGCAGCCGGGTCTCTTTGGGCTATCGATCTCGCATCATCAAGCAATCCCTTGAACATAATCTGCTCCTTAATAAAAAAAATATTTCCTGTTCTAATACAAAATAAAAACTCCGCCCCTGCAATAGAGGCGAAGTCGTTCGCGGTCCCACTCTAATACGGCGCTGCTCCAGCCGACAGTTCCTGTACTTTGACTGTGGCCTCGTCGGGCGCCGATCTCAAATGCATAACGGTGCAGCTTCCGTGAAACCCTACTTGTGCTTTCGGGTTTCAGGCTCGCCGGGGCACTTCGTCCAACGTCCTCACAAGCTCCGCTTTCAGCCTCTGGCGGCGCCTCTCTGCTGCAGTTGATCGGATTACTCTTCCGGGTCATTGCTTTTTATACTAATATATGATGCCAAATTTATTTCGGCTCATTAATTTTATCAAAATATTGCTCAAAAGTAAACAAATAAGAATCTCCGGCTCGTATAAACGGATCGTTGTAAATGAATAATAGTAGTGACGGCATTTTGTATTTTTATATATCCTTTGAAAGGAAGTGATATGTTTGGCTGAAAATGTTGAAAGAACTCAGCATTTTAGTTTTGGGAGTTTTATTGTCAGATGGCTTGTGGGAGCAATAGTACTGGCTGTTACGGCATTTCTCACTCCCGGGTTCACTATCTCAGGCATCTGGCCGCTGATTATAGCCGCTGCTGTAATTGCAATCCTTGACTATCTGGTTCAAAGAATCCTGGGCATCGACGCCACACCTTTCGGCAGAGGTCTGACAGGCTTTATCGTTGCCGCCGTAATAATTTATGCCGTCAAATTCATTGTTGCAGGCTATGATGTAACCATACTCGGCGCAATTCTGGGCGCAGTCGTTTATGGCATAATCAACCTGCTCGTTCCTGGCAGGACCATGTGATAATAGCGAGAGTGCGCTCATACCGGCCATATATGGTCCAATAGAATTGCAGGGGGCGTCCGGCCCCCTCAATTGTACATATTGCGTCATAATAAAGGGATGGCAGCGCCATCCCTTTATTATGGATCGTATCATTCATCGCCGCTCATAGATCTTTCGATATCTTCAGCCCCGGGGAAATCCGCTTTTTGAGGCGGGAAAAATTCGTCTATGGGGAAGTCGATGGTGTCAAACAATCCACATGCATCATCTTCAGTCGAAGCTACGCACTTTTTGTTAGGTACACAGAAATCAAATGCAGGTATCAGAAGCTGTACGAATCTTGCCAGTTTGATTATGGAGAAGAGGCCGACAGTGGCCACTACACGCCTTACTATCACAAGGTGTCTGTCTTCATCAGAGCCTCTTGCCAGATCAGAATCGTCGATCTCAACATCCTCGATCAGGTCGGCAACAGACCCGGGTATGGCTCTGTCGCAGCCCTCATCGCAGTTGTTTTCAAGGACCTCTATTATCTTTGCATTCAGAGTTATAGGCTCAGCTACCTCTACCTTGGATATGGGCAGGTTATCCTGCTGAAGTGCGGAATTTCCCTGCTGGTCGATACCCTGATCCACAAAGTGAGATTTGAAGATCTTGACATTGCCTTCCGAGCCGAAAAGAATTACCTTCTTGTCGAACAGGATCAATCCGGGAACAGTTATTACCTTTATACCGCCATTGGATCTGGGTACAAAGAAGTCCAGCGTGATCCTGATGAAAAACTTGATGTCCACTGTATAGAAGCCCCTCTTGAACGGAACCTCCTCAACATCCGTGTATACCTTGATCACTTCGGCTCGTCTTGCCTTGACATTGATGGCCTGGCATATCAGCCAGTTTATTTTTTCCGGATTTCTGAAATAAACTCTGGCATCTTCCACACAATCCTTTTCCTTGCAGGAATCATAGATTTTCTCCACCTGTATACAAACTGCTTCCCTGATCCTGCATAGATCCTTGTCATCTATAAGGCCAGGGAGCACTTTATCATGTTTATAGCTCATATCTAAATCCCCCTTCACGTTAAGCTATATTTTTGATTTCCCTCTCATTTTCATAATATGTTGCACGTAAATATTTGTGATACGTTATCAAAATAATTGAGCGCGATCCGCCATAAATGAGTCATACAGCTTCATATATATAATAAAGAACAGGTTTATGAATGTGAGAGCAGCGTCATGTACAATTATTTCAACAGGCACTATATTTTCAGGCGGTCAGACGGAGAAATGCGGGACATTTTCTGCGATGGCAGACAGAATCTGTGCTCATCCAGGCTCAACGGCAAAAACGGTCTGCCGGACTCAATCGTGATCGCCAGGAATGTTCATCCATACTTCTATGCAGAGCTGGATGAACACAATGTATACCATGTAGTTTTTCAGGATAATGAAGGCAACATAAACTACATATATATGGATGGCCAGTGGAGCAAGGCGATGCCTGTACTAGGCAGCAAGACGCCCGCGGTCTATAACAAGCAGCTCTATATCGCACCTCTTAAAAACAGCATCTACATTTTTTATGTACTCCAGCATGATAACTCTTTTTTGCTTGCATATCAGACAGCCAGCAAGAATAAAGCCAGTACGCCGAAAATAGTGGATTATGTATCCGGCAGCAACATCCCCTGCTCTCTCATATATGATCAAAACGAGAACATATATGCCTTTTATCAGTCCTATGACGGCAAATATCTGCAGCTTGGTTATAAAAAGATGGATACGGCCAGAAAGCACTGGAGTGATTTTATATCGGTCACCAAGTTTATGGGCAACTGTGAATATCCTCATGCGATAATCGATGCAAATGGGACTATACACCTCTGCTATCAGAGGAGGACCCAGAAGCAGTATGAATTGGTCTATCAGCAAAAAGGCAGGGATAAAAACCTGTGGTCGGCAGAGACAGTGCTTCACTCCTCGGTTTACCCCTTTGAAAACTACTCTGTCGTACAGACAAAGGATAAAACAACAGTCTATTGGATAAGGGATGATGTGATATATTACGTTGCAGCGATGTTAAACAGCGATGTCTGGAGCAGGCCCGCCAGATACGTCAGTCAGCCGGGCCGCCAGCTGCAGTGTATCTGCTGGAAGGAACAGAACAGCCCGGTTGTTCAGGACCGGCAGGGCTCATCATCATCTGCTGCATCTCAAACTCCTTCTCCGGGAATATTCCCCGGCACTTTATCAAACGGAGTAAGACTGGCCTTCCTCGATACACCTGTCTCAAAGGCAGGTCCCCAACTGTCACTGGCCGAACCCTCCGGCAGGGAAACCGGTACATATTCGGAGGATATGAGGGATAGGGCAATGAGCCTGCTGAAAGAGCTGCAGGAGGATATCAATGAAATAAGCACGGGCTGGTCCGGAACAAAAAAGGAGCTGGCAAGGATGACAAACGCATATATGGATATGAGCAGAGAGCTTGGAAAACTATCGCTCCGGCTCAATCTGGTCGAAAACAAATTGAAGGAGATCAGCAATCCATATAAGTCGGCAGTTGTCATAGCCGAAGACAAAGCCTCCGAAAGCACCGCCATGCCTGAGCAGGGATCAGCCCCGGATGTGAATAAGTCGGGGCTTGAAACTCGCAGTTCGTTATCTGAAGGTCTCCCAAAGCCTTCCGAAAATCCGGGCCTGTCCCTGGATCCCGAAGCCCGAAAAATATGGGAGGAATGGCAGGAGCCAAAGGAATGGTCCGAAGGCTCCTGAATACCACCGTCTTGTATCATGCGCCGGTTTTAATACCGGCGTTTTTTTTGCCTTTTTGCCTCGTTATGTTACCAGCGGAAGCAGTATAACAGCTCTGAACCGCTTCCATTCCAGCAAACTGTCAAATCGGTAAAATATATGGAACACTTATTATGTAACCATAATAAGATATATCATAATCCATTTGCAAAGGAGTGTATATATGAGATATCAGGATGCATTTGTGGGCTCCAGGGAGGAGTTCGGAGATTTTATAAGAAAGGCAGTCCCGGATCTGTTTGCCGGAAGACTCGTTGTCGAAGGAAAGCAGATACAGCTGCCCGAGGATGCAGACATCGACTACAAGGTCAAATATGATGAGGGCATCGACGGCGGTTCGGTGACGATCAAAGCCTCCTGGGACATAGAGACTGAAGAAGAAGATACATCACAGGACGACTGACGACAGCCAGACACTGTAATAATCCCCCTGACTGCAGCGAAAGCCGATTTCCCTCAATGAACTTTCGCTGCAGTTTTTTTCAATACTCTGTTCTATGAAAGAAGGTATGTATTTTGGCATATACGGCAAATGAACCACTGGACTATGTATTGTCCCAATACCCTTTCAAAGTATCGGACATCCGCAATGAATCCTACAAGGATAAAAAAGGTGTATGGTGGATAAAGACAGATAAAGGAATGTACATCCTCAAAAAAATGTCAAATTCCGAAGAAATAATCAGATTTCTGCTGCATGCAGTAAATCATCTTAGCTCAAACGGCGTTTCGCTGCCAAAGACAGTTAAAACATCGGATGGCAGGGACTACGTCAATGTAAACGGAACATGCTTTGTACTATTGACCGCATTGGAAGGAAAAAATCCTTCCTATTCTTCCCCCAGAGAGCTTGACAGTCTCATGAGGGAACTGGCAAAGTTCCATAAGGCTTCCAGGGGTTACTCTCCGCCGTCCGACTGCAAACCCAAGTTTCATCTGGGTCTGTGGATCGAAGATTACAGGCGGCAGATCGAGGAAATAAACGAATACTATAAAGCCGAGCTGGCAAAGAAGGAACACGATGCCATCGGCAATACCATAATGGCGGAATTCCCCTACTTCTACGAACGTGCAAATGCTGCTATCGCAGGCCTCGACGGGCAGGAATACAGAGTCTGGTCGGAAACGGCCCTCAAATCCGGCTCGCTGTGTCACCAGGACTTCGCTGCAGGGAATCTGCTGATAAATCCATCCGGATCTGTTCATGTCATCGATACGGATTCCATCACCATAGACATACCGGCCAGGGACCTGCGAAAGATACTCAACAAGGTGATGAAGAAATCAGGGAAATGGGACACCGGTCTGACTGCAGGCATGCTGAGGTCCTATCAGTCGGTCAACCCGCTGACGCGTGCCCAGTGGAACATCGTAAAGCTTGACCTGATGTTCCCCCACCTCTTTATAGGCGCGGTAAACAAATATATATATAAGAGAGATGCCGAATGGAATGATGATAAATATCTAAAGAGGATACAGGAAATGGCACGTTTCGAGAAAACCATCACAAACCTGCTCAATGAGTTCGATTCCATCATTCCATCGTAGAAGCATCAGAAAGGATGACGAGATCTTGAAGAATGAAAAAATAGCAGCCGGTACCGGCAAATCCGATGAACAGACAGCCATGAGTGTTCTGCGGGAATACGGGATACAGCCTGAAAGTCTCACTGTGATACAGAGCGGCGGCATTAAAACAGTATGGAAGCTAAGAGCATCAGGAAGATGGCTTTGCCTTAAAAGGCTCAGACAAACTATAGACAAGGCACAATTCTCTGTAAACGCTCAAATATATGTAAAGAACTCGGGAGGGTTGGTACCCGGTGTCATTCCAAGCTTGAAAAATCAGCCCATCGCAGAATATGAAGGTCAGCTGTTTGTGCTTTATGAGTGGATCGACGGAAGTGATCTCAATTTTAGCAATGCCGCCGACCTGAAAAAAGCAATACAGGGACTGGCACGCTTCCATCTGGCATCAAAGGGCTTCAGACCCGCCGGCGATGCGCGGGTATCTACAAAAGTGGGCAAATGGCCCGAACAATACACTTCCATGAAGAACAAGCTGACTGCCTGGAAGGATACGGCAGCGTCCCGTCCGGTCCAGCCTGCCTATACGGCATACCTCAGGCATACGGATGCAATGACGGCCCTTGCCGATACGGCGCTGGCACAGCTCTCTGCATCCAGCTACGATAAACTGAGCTCCGAAGGTTCGGGCTCCCTTGTTCTGTGTCACCAGGACTATGGCAAAGGCAATGCCCTTTCCACTGCTGATGGCATCTATATCATCGATCTGGATGGTGTCACCTTTGATCTGCCTGCCAGGGATCTGAGAAAAATCATTGGGAAACAGGCTCAAAACCTCGGCCAGTGGCGTGCTGAAACCATAACTAATATACTCGGCTGGTACTCGGAGGTCAATCCTCAGAGCAGGGCCGAAACAGAAATCCTGCTGACCGACCTACTCTATCCTCACTGGTATTATGGGTTGGTGAAGAACCGGTTCCAGAATGAAAAGCCGCTCAAGACGGAAGAAATCGAAAGAGCAGCGAGGCTGGAGAAATCAAAGGTCCGGGTCCTGTCAGAATTGCTCAAAAAGGGGTGATCCGAGTGAAAATAGCCCTAATCTGCACCGAGAAGCTTCCTGTTCCTCCGATTGCAGGAGGAGCAGTACAGCTGTATATCGATGGGATTGCTCCGCACCTTGCGGCAAAGCATGATATAACCATATTCAGTATACAATACCCGGGACTTCCCGACAGAGAAACAGTCAACGGTATAAGGCTAATAAGGCTCCCGGGAGGCAGCGGTGCAAATTATATAAACAGCCTGAAATCAGCCCTGGACAGATCCTTTGATCTTATCCACGTATTCAACCGGCCCCGATATGTACTGGAACTGATGAAAGTCCTGCCGGAATCCAAATTCAGTCTCAGCCTTCACAATGAAATGTTCCACCCGGAAAAAATAACTGATGAGGAAGCAGTGTCATGTATCAAAAAGGTCGAGTTCATCAATACGGTCAGCAAGTATATCGCAGATACAGTGAAAGAACGCTTTCCCCAGGCTGCAGATAAACTGCGTGTAGTTTACTCCGGTGCCGATGCCGGAATGTTCAAGCCTTCATGGACCCCTGAAGGGCTCAGTGATAAGCTTGCGCTAAAAGTGAAGTATAAGCTGCAGGATCATAGGGTCATTCTTTACGTTGGAAGATTCAGTCCGAAAAAAGGCGTTCATGTGATGCTCAATGCGGTAAAAAAGGTAATGGTGAAAAATCCTGATACCGCATTAGTGGTCATCGGCAGCAAATGGTACGGAAGCAACGAAACAGATGACTATACAAAAGAGATCCGGGCGATTGCGGAGCAGCTGCCCGGTCCGGTGGTATTCACGGGCTTTCTTCCGCCAGATCAGGTGTGCAGACACTACAGCATGGCCGATGTTTTCGTTTGTGCCTCCCAATGGAATGAGCCGCTGGCCAGAGTGCATTACGAAGCGATGGCGGCCGGTCTCCCGATCATAACGACGAACAGAGGCGGAAACGCAGAGGTCATCAGAAATTTAGAAACCGGCATCATTATAGATGACTACTCAAATGCTGATAAGATGGCTGAAGGAATTATGTACCTGCTCGGCAATCCATCAAAATGCATTGAGATGGGTAAAGCAGCACGCGAAATGGCAGAGCGGCAATTCAACTGGAAACGGGTCGCAAGCGAAGTTATTCCCGGGAACTCAGGCCTGCCGGCAAATGCCGTCATACAGAATAAAACGGCCCTGGTCCCTCTTCCTGATACGGTTCAAAAAACACCGGTTCAAAATGCACCTGAAACGAAACCATCCTACGATAATTTCAAAGTAAGTACGGAAGATGATACAAAAGGTAGTCTAAAGAATGCCACAATCAGCGCTGATACCTCAAACAGTATTGATACCATGGGAAGTACTAATACCACAGTCAGTACTAATCCTGTAAGCAGCACTGATAACGCAAATGCTCAGGCCGCGCCCGCCCCGGACAGGAGCAGATTCGGCTGGAAAAGGAATGTCAGGATCTACCCGGATTCGTGGCAGCATAAACAATAATTCAACGCAGGAGGGTTTAGTATGCACCGCATCGCAATCATCGGAGCAGGCTACGTCGGGCTGGTCACAGGAGCCTGCCTGGCTTCTTCTGGTATGCCTGTACACTGCTGTGATATAGATACAGAGAAAATAGGGAAGCTCTCAAGAGGAATACTTCCGATTTATGAACCGGGTCTGGAGGAACTGATAAGCGATTGTTCAAAGCCCGGAAAGCAGCTTGTTTTTACAACTGATCTGAAAAAAGCGGTCACAAATTCGGATATACTGTTCATTGCTGTAAACACACCGACCCTGGAAAACTCCCGGTGCGACTTGACTCATGTGTTTGAAGCCGCTGTATCGATAGCGGGAGTCATGGATGGCTACAAAATCATCGTGATCAAAAGCACTGTCCCCGTCGGGACCTGCAGACTGGTCAAACAAAGGATCTCAGATGAATTGTCCCGTCTTGGAAAGAGTTATGGCTTCGACATTGTTTCAAATCCCGAATTCCTCAGAGAGGGCAGCGCCATCAGCGATTTCTTCAATGCCGACCGGGTCGTGATAGGCGCCGACAACCATGACGCGGCAGATATTATAAAGTCAGTATATACTGAAAACGCAAAGTGCTGCTGCCCTATGGTTGTAACAAGTCTGGAGTCGTCAGAGATGATCAAGTATGCATCCAATGCCTTCCTGGCATGCAAAATCAGCTTCATAAATGAGATCGCCAGTATATGTGAGCACTGTGGGGCCAACGTTTCGGAGGTCTCCGAGGGCATGGGGCTTGACAACAGGATCGGCAGACAGTTTCTCAATCCCGGACCCGGTTTTGGCGGCAGCTGTTTTCCGAAGGATGTCATGGCTCTGGCGGGAGCAGCCGAGAGCTATGGCCTGGAGCCAAAACTTCTTCGCAGTATTATGACGGTCAATTCGGAGCAGACAGCCCGAATGATCAGAAAGATAGAAGCAGCCACCGGCGGGCTTGACGGTAAAACCGTATCGATCCTTGGGGTCTCATTCAAGCCGGGCACAGACGATATACGCTATTCTCCTTCCGTAGCGATAATAAAGGATCTTGTTTCACGGAATGCAGCAGTTCGTGTATATGATCCAAAGGCACTGGGAAATTTGAAGAAGGAAAACCCTGAGCTTAAGGTGCGTTATTGCAAAAACCCATACAGCTGCTGCAGCCGTAGTGATTGTGTTGTTCTTGCAACGGAATGGGAAGAATTTGCGGATCTGGATTTTGAAAAACTAAAGTCCATAGTCAGACAGCCTGTCCTGCTGGATCTTCGGAACATGTACCCGCCGGACTATGTAAAAAAGTTAGGGTTTTATTATGAAGGAGTAGGTAAAAAATGAATACAGTGCTTGTCACCGGCAGCGCCGGCTTTATCGGCTCCAGCTTATGTGAAAGGCTTCTGATGCTGGGGAACGAAGTGATCGGGATCGACAGTTTTTGCTGCAACTATGATCCGGGACTTAAACGGGAAAATATCTGCTTTGTCTTAAGATGCTCCAATTATAAGCTGATAAAGGGAGATATTTTGGACACAGCACTACTTGAACGGGCTTTTAGTGAAAACAGCATCGATACGGTTATACACCTGGCCGCTCTGGCAGGTGTCAGAAAGTCCATAGAGTGCCCTCTGGATTACGTTGATGTAGATATCAAGGGCACCGTCGGACTGCTGGAGCTCTGCAGAAAGCACAAGGTCAGCAAGTTCATCTTCGCTTCCTCATCATCTGTATATGGCAGCCTGGAGCCTCCTTTTACAGAGGAGATGCCTCTGGGGACTCCCCAATCACCATATGCTGCTTCAAAGTTATCCGGCGAGTTATTCTGCAGGACTTACAATTCATTGTACGGCATACCCGTCGTATGTCTGAGATTTTTTACAGTCTATGGCCCGAGACAGAGGCCTGATATGGCCATTCGAATATTTACCGAAACAGCCATCGCCAACAGGAGCATCGAAATATTTGGAGACGGCACCAGCGCAAGGGATTATACCTATATCGATGATATAGTGGATGGGATCATCGCATCAGCCGAGCTGGAATGCGATTTTGAGATCATTAATCTTGGTAATTCCAAACCGGCAGGCATACTCGATGTTGTCAGGCTTATACAAAAATCCTCTGGAACGAGAACTGACGTAGATTTCCTGCCTGTGCAGGCCGGTGACGTTGAGATCACCTGTGCCGACATCAGTAAGGCTGAGCGGCTGCTTGGATACTCGCCAAAGATAGATTTAGAGACTGGTATCGAAAAGTTTGTAAAATGGTATCTGGATTGTCTGGAAAGACAATAGAGACAAGGCATTAACCTTATCTCTATCGCTGTGTGCTTCGTCGCAGCTTATCACCTTGACGCCAGTCTCTTAATTTTTTTGCTGAATTCTGTCCAGCGGTAGTCATCCTCCTCATCAGACTCCAACCCGGCCGATGCCTCCTCCCGATCCGCTTCTATGCTTCGCGATACCTGCAGGTGATATGCATTATGTCTGGCAATACACCTTACAGCCATACCTTCATCCCATTTAATTATGTCCATTTCCATACACTCACATCCTGTCTTCTGGTTAACTTAACGTATCTTATTTTCATAATATGTTTCCATTAACATTATTGTGCCAGATGAACTATTTTCATATAGGATTAATATAATGAACCAGAAATGTCCTAACCTAGAAGAGAGAAGTGATATCATGCAAGAGCGCAGATCCATGCTGCCCGAATCATTAAGAGCTGTCGCAAATATGCTCGAGGATATACAGCGTGCTCAAAGGCTGACAGAATCCAGGCTCTCTGGCCATGGCGCCGAGCTTGAAAACCTCAGGGCAGAGCTCCAGCGGCAGATAAACGTTCAGGAGCGTTATGCCAAGGAGATATACAGGCTGAAGCAGGAGCTGGACTCATTGAAATCTGCTCAAGCCGTTCAGGATACGAAGCCTCAAAAAGAGGCCCCTGCGGCAGAAAACAATCCTGCCCCTGTGAAACCTCCAACAGAAAGAGCTCCATTCATACCTGAGACATTCTATAAAACTGCGGCTGCGCCAAGGACAATGAATAATTACATATCCGCCTCCGTACCGCTTGGCCGCGAAGCACAGGTGAGTTCCGAGGAAGGTAATGTGTCTGACAAGACTGCAAATGAGAATTCACAGCCTGTTATCCCGGGAACCGGCTTCTCACATATCACTATCGATTTTTTACGTAAACTGGCTGAGAAATGATCGACAGAACTCTTAAGTCCTTCCAGTCCGGTGGGGAGCCATTCCTTCACCGGCTGGATTGCGCTGTCTTTCCGTTATTTATGTAAATAATTATCATTATCCCCCTCTTTATATGCACAACTTTTTATCGGGTTCATAAAATATTAGTAGACATAACTTTACGGGTTGCAACCGGCCCGGCGCTGTGTTATCTCCTGCAGCAGCTGAGGCAAAGGAGATGGTATGAATGAAAATAGTACTGACGACCGGTGGAGCCGGCTTTATCGGCAGTAACTTCATCAAGTATTTTTTAAGAAGGAATAAAAACTATATCATAGTCAATATCGACAAGCAGGCATATCCGGCAGAGCTGGGACGACTGGCTGATCTTGAGAATTCACCAAGGTATCACCATATCAAAGGGGATGTATGCAACCAGGACCTCATCGAATATGTATTCCGTAAATTCCGTCCTTCCTGGATCATAAATTTCTGTACCGAATCCGAGCAGCAGAAAAATCCGGGGAAATTTATTTATTCAAGTACCTCAAGCTTTTCCGCTACGCTGTCTCTTCTTGAAGGCGCCCGTAATATATGGAACAGGACGCCTCTGGCGGAGAAAAGATTTATTCAGGTTTCAACCGATGATGTCTATGGCTTTTCGTCCAATGAAAATGCTGAGCTTGATGAGTCTGCTGTTTTCAGGCCGACAGACCCATATTCCGCCATCAGGGCAGGGGCCGACCTGATGGTTTCGGCCTACAACACGGCTTACAATATACCCACAGTTATCCTTCGGTGCTGCAGCATATACGGTCCATGGCAGAGCCTGGATTGTACCGTCCCGTCTATTATCGAAAGCATCCTGGCGGGCAAAGAACCTCAGGTGAGAAGCGATAGCCCTTCAAAAGAATGGCTTCACGTAACAGACCTGAGCTCTGCTATTACCAGAGCTTTATTCTTTGCAAGTCCGGGCGGTATATATAATATCGGTTCAGGTGATGTCGCTGCACCATCAGAGCTTTCGGCAATACTTACAGGGCTTGCAGGAAAACAGTCCGCAAATCCTCCTGTACCGATGAAGGGAAGAACTGCGGTAAAAATGCTCCGGCTGGACTCTAAAAAAGCCATAAGAAAATTGAGATGGGCAAAAGGCTACTCCCTCGAAGAAGGACTGTCCAATACACTTAAATGGTACGAGAATTATCACCCCGAGATATAAGCACCACATTAAGCAAAAACCGCCTTGAACGATCGCTCAGGCGGTTTTCATTTATCTTCATATCGTCTGCTCATAATACTCACTGGCGTTGGCATTGATAACTTCCTTATACAACCGGCATCCGGGCAGTCCGGATTCTCTGATCACTCTCCTGCAGATGATGAAATACTTTTCACTGAACCTCACACCCATGCTGCATGGGCCGTTGGAGATCTGGGCGGGGATATAGCAAATGCTGCATGTGACTCCGGCATTCTTAAGCCTTTCGGCAAGAAGGAAAGCATGGGTTTTAGATTGTGGAACAGCGATATATTGATTCATAAATTCACCTCATACTCATATCTCACCTTTACCAACCGCAGTCAAGTATGCATACATGCGTCTTCCTGCCTGTTATTGCACTTCCCCTTCACTACAGTCGAGGATATTCCTTTTCTGGTCAGGGTAAAATGCAGTCGGGAATGGAGTGCACTTTTTATCCCTGAAGCTGCGGCAGTTGAGATCCGCAATATTGGGCTGTTCCGGCGGTACAGGGCAGTATCCGTATGCAGGTATCAGCAGCTGAACAACACATTCACATTTGATAATGAAGAAAGCTCCAATATCAAGAGACAGTACTCCTGTTGCAGAGTTGACAATATCATTGAATGCTTCCGCCAATGCTTCAACTTTAATGGACAGTCCGTCAGCATCGATAGTTCCGGGCACTGTGTCGGACGGATAACGGATTATGCCTATTTGTGCAAGGCAGTCGGGGCAATAGATCTCATTGATCGTAAGGTTAAAGCTTGCCTCATCCGTCTGCGAAAGCTGATTCACTCCATCCGTATAGTGGATGGTGTATCTGATCCTGACAAACAATTTCAACTTTTTATATCCCGGTTTTGTCATGGAATCAGTTTTGGAAATGACCTTTACTTCTGTAATGTCAAAATCGTCTGCGCCCTCAAAGGCGAATACTGGGTTCACGACCCCAGAGCCTGGTATAAGAGTGACCGTTCTGGTTACACAGTCTCTTAGCGCAACCTGGTCAAAGACCTTGGGAACCTGTATGCAAACAAGTTCATTGGGCGTTGGGAAGTGTTCCGGATTGATTATCTGACCGGCTTCATACTTCATAATATAACCTCCTTATATTAAGCTTGAATTAATAATGCTCCGAATTCTTTGGTTTGTTGCCCGTTTTCATCGGATGATAACTATCTGTTATCATTATATTTTTCAAGCCGAAAAAGGTTACATTATTAGCGGGATTATGTTCACGATATTATAACGCATCGTTTCATGGGATATCCTGCTTATATGTCGATGACATTGATGCCATGCTCCTTGATGAATTTCAAAAACCTGTCCCTTTCAACATTGTACAAAAGGCCAAATGTCAGCCTGCCGCCGTATTTACCGTCAATATTGACCCGATAGGTAAAATCTTTTTTGTGAATTTCGATTTTTTCCATATCGTCTGCAGGTATAAATTTTGTTCCAACATACAGATTATGCTGATCCACGAATACGAATCTATTCGAATACAAGCTAAAGAATGGGAGAAAGGCAAATAAATAAATACCGTTGAATCCTTCAGGATAACCGTAGCCGGGCGTGAGTGTGAAAACAGCCAGACCGGTATTGAAGCACATAACAAATCCAATAATGAAAATGAACAAGGGCATCATTGTACCTGCTATCCTTATGATTTCCGGCTGCCTGTACATATACTTCAGGATAAAGAGTTCCCTGATTAGAAAACATAAACATGGATAAAAAATCAACTGGAATATGATCTCGAGTATCTTTCTTATGACATTATCACCATTCATCACAATTCCAATTATGTTGATCATCGCTGTCACCATTATGATACCGAACAGTGTATACCCGATGACTCTTATTGATATCTTCAACGAATTGAAAGAAATAGCCTTGGTTTTCTTTGACATATGCCGGACCTCTACACAAATATATTTTACATGCTTTCCTTATACTACCATATGATATCACAATACTTTCTATGGGTAAACAATCATCCTTGGAAGCAATATTTCTGCATCCACAGGGAATGCTATACCTTCTATGCCCGTTGGACACGTTACATCTTCGGGGCATGCTGTACCTTCTATGCCGGATGTACACCTTACATCTTCCGGGCACGCTGAGTGCACTGTGCAAAAATGTAGACTTCTGGGCAGAATTTCTCGATTTTATTGAATTACTACCACATTTATCTCTCATAATTAGGGTTAGTAATGCATTATGTCAATTATGGCACCCCATAAGCGCCCAGAAGTCACGTTTTTTGCACAGTCCGCTAATGGATTATCCTATATAGGAATGAAGTGAGGGCATATAATCAATGGTAAAAGAAAAAGAGGACCGCCAATAATGACAGATCCTCTTACTTTTTAAACCCGAAAAGCCGTTCCCCTATATTTTGACACCTAGCCCAACGCTAGGTGGGTGTCCTGCCGCAGGTTTCAACCTTCCACCGCCGTTGCATGCATCAGCATGTCGGAATTAGCTTGTGGCCTGGTATACACCTTCAAACTTACCGGACTCCCGTATTATGAATGTAGGTTCAAAATAATAGGTTATCCGAACAATTCAGGTCAGGTCCTATTTTATTGTCACAGGCTCATGTCCTGTCTTCACTGCGATCGTGCTTTGTGTGCCGCTCGCCTTCTGTGATTCAATTATATCACTGCCGCCTCGTGCAAACAAAGAACAGCAATCGCAATTAAGCTTGTAATGCGTTGATTAGTTCGTTCTGTCTCTGTTTTTCTTGACTATTCTAAATATTTTGAGCTCCAAAAGGAACTTAATGGAAATTGGTGCGGTACATCCATAGATTGCTCAATATATTTTCACATAATTGTTCTTGGTCAGCTGCGGTTCGATCCTGTATATTTCCCTGATGACGATCTTATTGACCAATGCCTCCTGCAGAACAAGTCCTTTAAACTCCAGCGGAAACTTGAGACAATATCCACAGCCTGTCTTAGCTATATGGCATGGGGTGGGTACGACCTCGAATACATACCCTTTCCTCTCCAGGATGGTACAGAGCTTAATGGCATAATTGCCCGAGTCCATTACTGCAATAGCAAACACATGTGTCACTCTCCCGATAGCGCAAGCGCTCCTACTTCTTTATCATATTTTGAGGGTACACATAATGTGCCTATACCGGCATTGCTATATCCCGATCTTATGCTCCCTTGCATAATAAAACAGGTACTGCTGAGCAAAGCCTGCATTCATGCCGAATCTCTCCGAGGCAAACTCCTGTATCTGCGCGAACCCCGCTTCCCGCTTGAAGTAGAGTTCCTCCATCACCCTTTTTACCCACACATCAACGGGAAATACATCATACTTTATCCCGCCATACAGCAGAGCACAGTCTGCCACCTTGCTGCCCACGCCCTTGAAACGAAGCAGCTCCTTTCGCGCTTCATCGGTTTCCAGCCGCGACAGCCTCTGATGATCATATCCGTTCACAGCCACCTCCGCAACCGTAGCGTGAATATATTCACAGCGGTATCCGGCCCTGCATTCTCTGATATGCTCAAGGCTGCATTTCGAAAGGCTGCGGGCATCCGGAAAGCTATAGAACGTTCTGCCTGCGTATTCGATCTCTTTTCCAAACAGACTGGATAACTGTGAGATTATACTCATTATCCTTGGTATCCTGTTGTTTGATGACAGAATAAAAGACACCAGGGCCTCCCAAGGCTCCTGCCGCAGCAGCCTTATCCCTCTCCCGAATTCCACAGCCTTTTCCATGATAGGATCTATAGTGACAGCATTTTTAATCTTGTCGTAATCCCTGCCCAGGTCGAAATAGTCAAACCAGATCTGTTTGAAATCGTCTGCAGTGACATTGTCCAGTGTCAATACACCCGGCCTGTACGACACATTTGCAGCCCTTCCCCTGACAACTCCCGTATAGGTACCGTCCGGCTCCCTGTACCATCTGAAGCACTGCCCGCATTCAAATATATGGACAGGGTCAAAATCCCTGACGCCCTCGATGCTGACGCCTGTCCCCTTCACCTTCAATTCATATCCCTTATAGAGCATATGATCCTCCAATCGATCCTCTGATTCCTCCAGTACTGTTTATTCCCCTTTATTAATGATATAATCATTTTAACATCTGTTTCAATTATTCGACAGCAGTATCAGCGGTTCCACATCATGGCTATGCAATAAAAATAAATCACGCGGGGTGGACTACATGAAGGAAAAAATATATACGATACCTGTAAACGAAGCCTTCGATCAGGACTGTGAGTGCCCGCTCTGCCTCCTGGAGAGCAAGCTGGAAAGCGAGTATATCGATTATTATCTGGGTCCTTCCCTGATGGAGCCGGACTGCAGGATCGATACAAACAAGAAGGGTTTTTGCCGAAGACATTACGAGCAGCTATACAACAGACAGGAAAACAGGCTGGGCCTCGGACTCGTGACAGATACGCACATCAGGGAGCAGCTGGGCAAGATCCGCCAGGCCGGCCAGCCTCTCATAGATGCAGCCAAAGATCTCAAGTCCAACAGTTCATTACTGGGATCCCTTGCAGGTAAGCTCGGAGTAAAAGGACAAGCAGCCTCCGGACCATCCGCAAAGCTTGTTGAACTGCTTGACAAGCTGGAAAAAAGCTGTACGATATGCGGCAGGCTTGAGCATACCATGGACAGGTATCTCGATGTGACCATGTATCTTTGGTCCAGAGAGGAGGAGTTCAGAAAGAAATTCTCGGCAAAGAAGGGCTTTTGTCTGGTCCACCTGAAGATGCTGATCCTGGCAGCCGAAAAATATCTTGGTGCAAATGAATGCCGCAAATTTCTCGGTATACTCCTCGAGCAGCAGATCGAAAATCTGGACAGGATCGAAAAGGAGCTTGAATGGTTCACCAAAAAATTCGACTACAGGTATAACGATGCTCCCTGGGGAAATTCCAAGGATGCACTTCCACGAAGCATACAAAAGCTGAAAGGTTACTCCAACTTAAAGTGATGTTCGATTCAACAAGGCGGTCAGTTTTTCCAATCACCCCCTGTCGGAAACTGACCGCTTCAAAATGGGCACAGTGCCGGCTTCAAAGCTGGATATACGAGTTGCCGTCAAGCGGTATCAGCACCTGCAGCGGTACCGTGCCATCCATTCTTCCCACTGTATATATGGTGTAGAATCTTCCCGGCTGCAGCTGGATATTGGGCACGTACAGAAGTCTCCTGTCGGTGCCGCTCTGCTGTATATGGAAAACATAAGTCCCGGCAGGTATCTGCGTATAATTCGTAGCCATCCCAAATGACACATCACCGAACAGCTCCGTCCCGTTGGAAAGCACCAGATCCATATCGGGCCCATCGGCCACAAGATTTGCAAACCGCAGATAAAGCTGTCCCGGAGGTATTTGTACTACTGTCTCGAAAAATGTCCTTACAGACATACTTGAGGGGGTACCGACAACTGCCGCAGTGTTTATGGACTGTCCCGGGACCTCGACAAGGGTGTCCAGCAGTACAGGCCCTGTAGTCCCGGCTCTGAACACTTGTATGTGATATGTTGCCGGAACGATCTGAAGATATTCGGTAAACCCTTTATACGGCAATCCCGATGCCATCAGGCTGTTGTTTGCGTATACATCCACAGACGGTGCACCGGGAACTGCATGGAACAGCCGCAGATAGGAAAACGGCTGCCTCGTCACCTGAAAGCGCTGCCGCATGCATGGCAGCTCCGCCGGCAGATACGCACACGGCGGAAGAATAGGACCGGTATTTCTGCTGTTTACCGCACTTTGATAAAAGTTATTTATATCCACTGTATTATCCCCTTTCAGCAAA